>JBMSNF010000027.1:0-16141 GCA_049421545.1 Arenimonas sp. | reverse complement strand
GAAGCGGATAGCGGGATCGGGCAATGCGCTGATTTCCGGCCGGACCGGATTACCGACCACGCGATTGTCGATGCCGGGAAAACTGTCGGGAAAGCCGGTCATGACCTGATTGGCAATCCGCGCCAACAGACGATTGGTCATCCCCGGTGCGCGATTCTGTTCATGCACCAACAGCGGACGGCCCTGCAGCCAGGCGGCCAGACCGCCCGGACCGGCGGTATACCCACCGAAACTGACCACGGCCGCAGGTTTGTGTCGACGGATCAAGGTCGCCGCCTTGCGCACGGCCGTAAAGATCCGCCAGGGCGCCAGCAGCAGGCTGCGCAGATCTTTTCCACGCAATCCTTTGATGGCCAGTGTTTCGATGGCAATGCCGCGCTCGGGAACCAAGCGCGTTTCCATGCCGCCCTCGGATCCGAGCCAAAGTACCGGCACCCCGCGGGCACGCAGCGCTTCAGCCACGGCCAAACCGGGGAAGATGTGGCCGCCGGTGCCACCGGCCATGATCATCACGGGCGACGGCGCAGTCATACCGGAGCTCCTGCCGTCGGTTCGATACGGCTGCGGTTGCCAAGCCGTGCGGCTTGCTGTGCAGCGCTCATGCGTGCCGGCGGGACATGGGTGAATCCGGAAGCATCCACGCGTGTCGATTCTGTGCGTTCGCCGCGTTGGCGGCGGGCACGGTCGAGTTCATAACTGATACGCAGCAGCAGACCCATGGCGGCACAGGTCATCATCAGACTGGAACCGCCGGAGGAAATCAGCGGCAGGGTCAGACCTTTGGTCGGCAACACGCCGAGATTCACCCCGACCGATACCGTGGCCTGGATGCTGATCCAAAGACCGAGTCCGAACGCGCAGTATGCGGCGAACGGACGGTTCAATTCCAGACAGCCGAGACCGGTACGGAAAGCGCGCCAGGTCAGAATGCCGAACAGAGCCACCAGCACGCAGATGCCGATGAAGCCGAACTCCTCGGCGAAAACCGAGAAGATGAAGTCGGTATGCGCTTCCGGCAGATAATCGAGTTTGAGCACGCTGCCGCCCAGACCGACGCCGGTCAATCCGCCGCGGCCGATGGCGATGAAGGCCTGCACCAACTGGAAGCCGGAATCGAACTGATCGGCCCAGGGATCGAGGAAGGTGGTCAGGCGTTTCACCCGATACGGTTCCAGCCAAGCGATGAAACCCATGGCGATGCCGATCAGGATCGCCGGCCCGATGATGTGCTTCTGGTTGGCGCCGCCCAACCAGACCATGCACAAGGTGATCGCCAGCAGCAGCGCCGAGGAACCGAAATCCGGTTGGATCAGCAGCAAGGCCACCAGAATGCAGGCCAGCCCGATCGGCTTGAGCAGGGCTTTCAGGCTGACCGGAATCTGATCGCGGTAGCGCACCAGATAGCTCGACAGCCAGACGATGAACATCAACTTGACCGCTTCCACGGCCTGGAACCCGAGCGGCCCCAGATGCACCCAGCGCCGTGCGCCATTGACCGATTTGCCGAGGCCCGGAATCCAGACGCTGAGCAGCGCCAGGAAGCACAGCAACAGGAAGATGTAGCCGTATTTTTCGATCTGTTTGATTTCGGTGCGCAGGGCCACCGCCGCCATCGCCAAACCGATGGCAAGGAATATCAAGTGCCGGTTGAAATAATAGAAGGCGCCCTGCCCGGTCATGACCGCATACGACATCGAGCTCGAGGCCACCATGACGATGCCGAGGCCGATGAGTGCGACGATTGCGCACAGCATCCAGACATCGACGCGGCCGCCGAGTTCGTTGTATTTGGTGGCCTGGACGGGCGTCGCCATCAGCGCACCTTCAGGGTCGCCAAAGCGACCAGGACGAGAATGACCGAAATGATCCAGAAACGCACGATCACGCGCGGTTCCGGCCAGCCCTTGAGTTCGAAATGATGGTGGATCGGCGCCATCCGGAACACGCGCTTGCCGGTCAGTTTGAAGGACGCGACCTGGATCATCACCGACAGCGTTTCGATCACGAAGATGCCGCCCATGATCACCAGAATCAATTCCTGACGGACGATCACCGCGATCGCGCCGAGCGCGGCGCCGAGCGCCAAGGCGCCGATGTCGCCCATGAACACCATCGCCGGAAAGGTGTTGAACCAGAGAAAGCCCAGACCCGCACCGGCAATGGCGGCACACACGATGGCGAGTTCGCCGGCGCCGGGAACGGCGGGGATCTGCAGATAGTCCGAGAACACCGCGTTGCCGGACGCATAGGCGAAGATGCCGAGACCGCCGGCAACCAATACCGTCGGCATGATGGCCAGACCGTCGAGACCGTCGGTCAGATTGACGGCATTGGAGAAACCGACGATCCAGAAGTAGGCCACCACCATGAACAGCCCTCCGAGCGGTATCGCCACGTCTTTCAACAGCGGCAGATACAAGGTGGTATTCGAGGGCGCGTCGGCGGTATAGAAAAGAACCACGGCGGCGATCGCGCCGAACAGCGACTGCAAAGCGTACTTATGACGCGACTTCAGGCCATTCGGATCGCGCCGCACGATTTTGATCCAGTCGTCCAGCCAGCCGATCAGCCCGAAGCACACCAGTACCCCAAGCACGATCCAGACATAGCGGTTGCGCAGATCGGCCCAGAGCAGGGTCGACAGGCTGATGGTCATCAGAATCAGCGCACCACCCATGGTCGGCGTGCCGGCTTTGGAGAAGTGCGATTGCGGGCCATCGGTGCGGATCGGTTGACCGCCCTTGAGGCGCGACAGGCGCTCGATGACCGCCGGGCCGAGCCAGAGCGACAAGCCAAGAGCGGTCAGGGCGCCGAGAATGGCGCGCATGGTGATGTAATCGAACAGGGCGAACAGCCGGGCGAATTCCTGCAGCCAACGTGCCAATTCAAGCAGCATCCGGTTTCTCCTGGGTTCCGTAAGTTTGCAAAAGGGCGCTCACGACTTCATCCATCCGGCTCGAGCGCGAGCCTTTGACCAGCAGGCGCTGCGAACCATCGACAGTTCCAATCAAAGCTGCAATCAATGCCGGACGGTCGGCAAAATGTCGCGCGTCGGCACCGTAGGCGTCACTTGCCGCGCGGCTCAGTACGCCACAGGTCATCAGCCCGGCAATGCCCTGGTTTTTCGCCGCGGCACCGATCTGGGCATGCATATCCGTGGCGGTATCGCCCAACTCCGCCATATCACCGAGCACCAACACCGACTGACGTCCGTCCAGCGCGCAGGCCGCCGCCAAGGAGGCGATGCCGGCCAATACCGAGCCGGGATTGGCGTTGTAACTGTCATCGATGAGGACGGCGCCGTTGGCCAGCAATTTGCCGTCCTGACGCCCGGCGACCGGCTTGGCCGACTGCAGCCCGGCAACGATGGCTTCGAACGGTGCGCCGGCTGCCAGAGCCATGGCGCTGGCAGCCAAGGCATTGAGTACATTGTGGCGGCCGGGCATCTGCAATTCGACGTCGGCACGGCCGGCCGGCGTGATCAGCTCGAAACGCGTGCCGTCGGCACCGGCAACGATCTTGCCGGCGGTAATATCAGCATTGTTTTCCAGACCGAAGCGCAGCACGCCACGACCGGCGATGCGCTCGAGGAAATACGGGCAGAAGGCATCATCGACATTCACCACGGCCAGACCGTCATCGGGCAGAGCCTCGTATATCGCGCCCTTGGTTTCGGCGATGCCGAGCAAGGAACCCATGCGCTCGATATGCGCCGGCGCGATGTTGTTGACCAAAGCGATGTTGGGCGTGACGATGCTGGTCAGATAGGCGATATCACCCGGCTTGCCGGCACCCATTTCGTAGATGGCGAACTGCGCATCTTCAGGCGCATCGATAACGGCCAGCGGCAAACCGATTTCATTGTTGCGGTTGCCCGGATTGACGTAGGCCTTGCCGGCACGCGAGAGAATGGCATGCAGCAAGGTCTTGACCGAGGTCTTGCCGTTGCTGCCGGTCAGGGCCAGCACGATGGCCGGGCGATCGCGTGCCAAGCCGGCGGCGATTTCGCCGAGGGCTTCTTCGGTGTCGGCACACAGGATGGTCGGCAGATCCGAGTCCACCGGGCGGTGCGTCAGCAGGGCCGCGGCACCGTTGGTTTTGGCCTGGGCCACGAATTCATGCGCATCGAAGCGCTCCCCTTTCAGGGCGACGAACAGCTTGCCGTGCAGATCATCGCGGCTGTCGGTGCTGATTCCGGAGATCGCCACGTCGTCGCCGAGCAGACGGCCTTCGCACCAATGCGCCAACTGCGAGAGTCCGACCGTTCTCATGCCGCCTCCTGCAGATAGACAGCGGCGATGGCGCGGTCATCGAACGGCGCTTTGACGCCATCGACTTCCTGATAGGTTTCATGACCTTTGCCGGCAATCAGCACGATGTCCTGCGGACCGGCGGCGGCGATGGCCTCGGCGATGGCGGCACGGCGGTCGCGTTGGATGCGGACGGCCTCGGGATGACGGAAGCCGGTACGGATTTCAGCCACGATGGCATCGCCGGATTCGGTGCGCGGATTGTCATCGGTGACCCAGACCGCATCGGCCCATTGCTCGGCACTCGCGGCCATCAAGGGGCGCTTGCTGCGATCGCGGTCGCCGCCGCAGCCGAACACGCAGATCAAACGCGCCTGACTGTGGCCACGCAGGGTTTTCAGTGCCTGCTCGAGCGCGTCGGGGGTGTGTGCATAATCGACCACCACCAGCGGTTTGCCGTGCATGCCGCCCAGACGGCTCATGCGGCCGTCGACCGGACCCAGACGTCCCAGCAGTGCGGCGACATCGTTCAGACCCATGCCATCGGCGAGCAACACGCCGGCCACGGCCAGAAGATTGTCGGCATTGAAACGACCCAGCAGCGGCGAGGCCACGGCGGCGCGTTCGGCGCCGTGAACCAGCATGAAGTGCATGCCCTCCAGCCCGAGCGTCAGTGCTTCGACGCGCAGATCGGCGTCGGCTCCCTGCGAGGAGGTCCGGATGCAATACAGCCCGGCCGGCAGTTTATCCGCCAACACCCGGCCGTAGGCATCATCGATGTTGATGACCGCATGGCGCAGGCCGGGCCAATCGAACAGTTTCGCCTTGGCCTCGAAATACGCCTGCATGCTGCCGTGGTAATCCAAGTGATCCAATGTCAGATTGCTGAAAACGGCGGTATCGAAGGCGACGGCCGCCACGCGCTCCTGGTCGAGCGCATGCGAAGACACTTCCATCGCCACCGCTTCGGCGCCGGCGTCGTGCATCTCGGCCAATGCCCGGTGCACGGCGATGACATCGGGAGTGGTGCGCTCACCGGACTGCAGCCGTCCGTAAAGTCCGGTACCGAGCGTGCCGATGGTGCCGGCAGTGCGGCCCTGCAGCGTGAAGGCCTGTGCGATCAATTGGACGGTCGAGGTCTTGCCGTTGGTGCCGGTCACGCCGACCATCGCCATCGCCTCTGAAGGCGCGCCGAAGAACCGGTTGGCGATGCGGCCTTGCAGGGATTTCAAGGCCGGTACGGCAATGGCATTTTCGGGAATGAAGGTACTGGCCGGAGCCGGTACTTCATAGAGAACGACCGATGCCTTGACCGCCTGCTCGGTGCGCAGATAGGAAAGACCATGGGCGGTCAGACCCTGCACCGCGATGAAGGCATCACCCGGCTGCAACGCGCGCGAGTCGGCGGTCATGCCGGTAACGAGACAATCGGCATGCCCGGAAACGTCGAAAAGGCCATCGGCCAGTTCGATCAATGCCATCCGCCGGTTCATTGCAACACCTCCGTTTCCGGCGGTGGCGCCTGTGCGATATCAGGCCCGGGCAACGGCACCGGTTCCGGTGCACGCGCGGCATACCACTGCTCGATGTTATCGGGCGGCACATCGAGCAGACGCAGGGATCCTTCCATGACATTCTTGAACACCGGCGCCGAAACCACGCCGCCGGTGTAGCCCAGGCTGGGATCCGGATCCTGCAGAACCACCACCATCGAGAACCGGGGATTATCGACCGGAACCATGCCCGCAAAGAATGCGTTGTAGCGGCGGGAATAGCCGCCGCCGTCCGCCATGCGCGCGGTGCCGGTCTTGCCGGCGACGTGATAACCGCGTACCGCGGCCTGGGTGGCGGTGCCGCCGGGCTCGGTCACGGTCTGCATCATTTTCATGATTTCGTGCGCGACCTTCGGATCGAGCACCTGTTTGCTTTCGCCCTTGCCGCCTTTGACGAAGGTCGGCGTGATGGCGCGGCCGTCGTTGCCGAGCGCCGCATAGGCATGCGCCAGCTGCAGCGGGGTCACGCTCAAACCGTAACCATATGACATGGTCTGCTTGGACGTGCCGCTCCACAGCGGCGGCGGCGGCAGGAAGCCCGGGCTTTCACCGGGAAAGCCGCTGCCGGTGGTCGCACCGTAGCCGAAGCGGCGCATGAAGTCGTAGAAATCCTGGTTGGTCAAACGGTGCACGATCATCGCCGCGCCGACATTGGAACTCTTTCGGATGACCCCGGTGGTATCGAGCACGCCGTAATTATGGGTGTCGGTGGTGCGGTATTTGCCGTTCGGAATCCAGCCCGGATTGGTATTGAAAATCGTTTCCGGCGTGATCTTTCCCGCTTCCAAAGCCGCCGCCACCGTCAAGGGCTTCATGGTCGAGCCCGGTTCCACCACATCGGTCACCGCTTTGTTGCGGCGGGTTTCCGGACGCACGCCGCTGCGCGCATTCGGATTGAACGACGGGTAGCTGACCATGGCCAGCACTTCGCCGGTACGCACGTCTAGCACCACCGCCGTGCCGGCTTTGGCACGGGTGTCGATGACTCCCTGCTTCAATTCGCTGTAGGCCAGATACTGGATGCGGCGGTCGATCGACAGCACCAGATCCTTGCCGTTCTCGGCAGGACGGATCAGATCGATGTTCTCGACGATACGACCGCGGCGGTCGCGGATGATTTTCTGTTTGCCGGGCGTTCCGGTCAGCCAGTCGTCGAACACCTTTTCCAGGCCTTCCACGCCATGCTCGTCGAGGTTGGTGGTGCCGATCAGCTGCGCCATCACTTCGCGGTGTGGATAGAAGCGACGGAATTCGCGGCTGCTGTAGACGCCATGGATACCGAGATCGATGACCGCTTTGGCATCATCCGGATTCATGTGACGGCGCAGATACATGAACTGCTTGTCTTTCTTCTGCGCCAGCTTGCGGGTCAGTGTCTGCACTGGAATATCCAGCGCTTTCGCCAGTTCCGGGACGCGCTTGCCGTTGGCCATCAGTTCTTTGGGATTGACCCAGACCGACTCGACCGGACTGGAGACCGCCAGCGGTTCGCCGTTGCGGTCGGTGATCATGCCGCGCGTGGTGGCGATGGTCACTTCGCGCAGGAAGCGCTCGTCACCGGCCGCCTGCAGTTTATCCTCAGCCCACAACTGCATGTAGGCGGCGCGCGCCACCACAACGGTACCGCACATCAGCAGAACGCCGACGATCCAGACCAGACGGGCACGCGGTTGGCTGGCGCGGGATGCCGGCCTCATGGCTGCACCACCGTGGTTTCATTGTCGAGTGGAAAATGCATGCCGATTTTGTCGATGGCGATGCCGACGATGCGGTTGGTCTCGGATACGGTGGCCTGCTCGGTCTGCAAGCGGCGGAACTCGACGTTGAATTCATCGCGCTGCTTCTGCAGCCGGGTCAGGTCGATGTAGGTCTGCCGGTGCGAATGCCGGGAATACACCACCGAAACCGCGCTGCACAGAACCGCCACGAGCAAGGCCAGCAGTGTCATCAGGCGCGGACTCAAGGCGCACCCGTCTTTTCGGCCACGCGCAGCACGGCACTGCGTGCGCGCGGGTTGGCGGCGACTTCGGCGGCATCGGCTTTGGCAGCGCCACCGACATCTTTCAGGCTGGCCTGGAAATCCGGTGCCTGCGGCATGCGGCGGTTGCCGGCCGGTGCCTTGGCATGGCGCGCGATGAACTGCTTGACGATGCGGTCCTCGAGCGAATGGAAGCTGATGACCGCCAGACGTCCGCCGGGCTTGAGCAGATCATGCGCCGCCTGCAGACCGGTTTCCAGATCATCGAGCTCGCGGTTGATGAAGATGCGGATGGCCTGGAAGCTGCGGGTGGCCGGATGGATCCTGGCATCGAAGCGCCCGACCACGCCGGCGATGCATTCGGCCAGTTGCGCGGTGCGGGTGAACGGTGTTTCCGTGCGTTTGGCCACCAGCACGCGGGCGATCTTGCGGCTGGCTTTTTCTTTGCCATACAGCCACAGCACTTCGGCGATTTCCTTTTCGGAAGCCTGCGCCAGCCATTCGGCGGCGCTCTGGCCACGCGAGCTGTCCATGCGCATGTCGAGCGGACCGTCCTGGCGGAAACTGAAACCGCGTTCGGCCACATCCAGTTGCGGCGAGGACACGCCCAGATCGAACAGCACGCCGTCCAGCCCGCGCTGCGCTTCAGGCCAACCGGCCATCTCGGCGAACGAACCGTGGTAGAGGGCGACGCGGGCATCGGCGGTGAAGTGCGCGCGCGCATGCGCGATGGCTTCCGGGTCTTTGTCCATCACCAGCAGATGACCGTCCGGACCGAGCGCATCGAGCAGGCCACGGGCATGGCCGCCGCGGCCGAAGGTGCCGTCCAGATAGCGTCCATCGGGTTTTACGTGCAGGCCGTCCATAACCTCTTTCCACATCACGGGAAGGTGGCGGGGAGTCTGCATCGGCACAGAGGTCCCGTTCGCCATGGCTTAAATCCTCAGATCCAGCATGGCGTCGCTGATGTCATCCTCGACGATGGTGTGACGGATCTGCGCCAGATGGGCCTGTTCGCTCCAGAGTTCGAGCTTGCTGCCCATGCCGAGCAGCACGGCGCGCTTTTCGATGCCGGCGGCATTGCGGTGGCTGCCGGGCAACAAAACCCGGCCGCTGTTGTCGGGCTCGAGCACGGTGGCGGCGCCGACCAGCTTGAGTTGCAGATTGCGATGGACTTTCTTGGCATTGGGCAGGGCGTTGACGTTATCACGCACGTTTTGCCAGACCGATTCGGGATACAGCCACAGGCAACCGGCCTCGTAGGGGTTGTAGGTCAGCACCAGGCGGTTGCCGCAGGCGCCCGCGACCAGCTCACGGAAGGCCGTCGGGATGGCCAAACGCCCCTTGTCGTCGATGCTGATGGCGGTTTCACCTTGAAACATATCCACAAATTCCCACTTATTTCCAGATTTTTCCTCGTTCTCCCACATTAGTATTCCAAAAAGGCAAAGTCAAGCACTTTTCATGAAAATTTCACAAGCCGAATCAAGGGCTTGCGCTAACTTAAGAATTCGCTTTAAGAAACGAATAATATGCATTGTTTATGTTGAAATTTAATAAATCGCGCCTCCTGCCCGATTTTTTCCACGGACTTATCCACAGGCCGAATCTTGGGCGGAATCCGACCCCGGGGCGATCGGACCTGCGCAAAAATCCGCGAGGATGACGGGTGACTTCCGGCAGATGCCGGCCGGTGAAAATCTGCGACACTGAAACCACCTGATCAGAGAATCAAAAATGGAACGTTTCGGACGCAGTTGGGATTTACTGAAAGCCTGTTTCGCGGTGCTACGCGATGACAAGGAACTGATGCTTTTCCCTGTGCTGTCGGGCTTCTCGGCGCTGTTGGTGCTGGCGACTTTCGCCCTGCCCTTGTTTTTCACGCAGGCGTTTTCGCACGGCTTCGGCCTGTTCGGCATGCTGGTCGCCTTCGCGTTTTATTTCAGCCAGTACCTGGTGATTTTCTACTTCAACGCGGCACTGGTCGGCGCCGCGCTCAAGCGCCTGGAGGGCGGCGATCCGACCTTTTCCGACGGCATCGCCATCGCCAACGACAACCTCAGCGCCATCCTCGGCTACGCCGCCATCGCCGCAACCGTCGGCATGTTGTTGCGTGGCGGGCGCCGCCGGCGCGGTCTGGAAGCCTTGGTGCGTTCCTTGGCCGGCATGGCCTGGACGCTTGGTACCTTTCTGGTGGTGCCGGTGCTGGTCACCCGCAAAATCGGTCCGATCGATGCCATCACCGAAAGCGCACGCCTGCTGAAAAAAACCTGGGGTGAAAATCTGATCGGCAGCGCGGGCATCTGGCTCGGCTTCGGCATCTTCACGTTCCTTTACATCGCGCTGTCGGTCGCGTTGGTGATTCTGGCCGCCAAAGCCGGTTCGGCACTCGCCATCGCACTCGCGGCCGTGCTGCTGCTCGGCCTGCTGTTGATCGGCGTGGTGAAAAGCGCCATCAAGGCGATTTATACCGCCGTGTTGTACCGCTACGCCGCGGAAGGCAGCGCACCGCAGGGCTTCGACGCCCAGCAGTTGAGCCTGGCGTTCGGATCGCGCTGAGGGCTGCATCGGAAAAGGGGCGGAGCTGGCCGATAAGCCGGGTTCTGTCGTGGACAACCATTCCTCTAGGCCCTGCGTCGCCGCAGGGCTCAAGCAGCACACCCGGGTGCGGATCGAGCCGATCCATAGCACCCCTATTTGGCCTTGCTCCGAGTGGGGTTTACCGTGCCCTGCGGCGTTAGCCCCGCAGGCGGTGGGCTCTTACCCCGCCATTTCACCCTTACCACGCACCTTGCGGCCGTTCGGCGGTTTGTTTTCTGTTGCACTGGCCGTCGGCTTGCGCCGCCCAGGCGTTACCTGGCACTCTGCTCTGTGGAGCCCGGACTTTCCTCGGCGCTTGCGCGACGCGGTTGTCTGGCCAACTCCGCCGTGCGTATTGTCGCACAGTCCGGCTGAACGTTTGCAATTGCCGCCGACAGGCACATCATAGGGGTCCGTCCCCCATCAAGGAATGCCCATGCACCGTCTCGCCACCCTGCTCTGTTCCACCCTGCTGCTGGCCTCCGGATTCGCCGCCGCGCAGGAAGCCGCACCGGCCCCCGAAGCGGCAACGCCAGCTGCTGAAGCCCCGGCACCGCTCGATCGCAGCACGCTGAATTACTCCAACAAATGGCGCATCGGATTCGATAACCGGGCAAAAGCCGATGGCACTCTGGTCTTCCGCATGGTGATGAATGACAAGGACGCCGAGCCGGTCGTCGTGAGCGTTCCCGTCAGCAAAGGCACCGGCGAAAACGATGCCGCGGACGTGGTCAAAAAAGCGCTTCGGAAGGCGTTTCCGAAAGACTTCAAAGTCGAAGGCGATGACGGCGAAGATGTCTTGGTCAAGCTGAACTTCATCGAAGGAGGCAGCAGTCTGGAACTGCTCGAAAACAACGTCAAAGGCCTGAAAGTCAAAATCCGGAAAGAGTGATCACTCGCCGCCGTACAAGGCCTTGCGCGGGGCGCCGCTGAGTTCGGCCGCCAGTTTGGCTGCCTGCGAGGGCTTCATCACTTCGCTGAGTTTCGCATACAGACGCCGCCCTTCCCGAAGCGCGGCGTCTTCGTTTTCCGGGGCACCGGAAACGATCAGCACGAATTCGCCCTTGCGCTGGTTGGCATCGGCCGCGACCGTGTCCGCGATGGCGGCCAGGGTGCCGTCCAGCACGGTTTCGAACAGCTTGGTGATTTCGCGCGCCAGCAACGCCTCGCGATCATCGCCGAAAGCCGCACGCATGTCGGCCAGACATTCCTCGATGCGGTGCGCGCTTTCGTAAAACACCAAGGTGCGGGTTTCACCGGCCAAGGCGTTCAAGCGTTCGCGCCGGGCCGAGGCTTTATGCGGCGGAAATCCTTCGAAACAGAAGCGGTCGGAGGCCAGACCGGCCACCGAAAGCGCGGCGATGGCGGCGCACGGGCCGGGAATCGGCGATACGGTGATTCCGGCGGCGCGCAATTCGCGCACCAGGCGGTAACCCGGATCGGAAATCAAAGGCGTGCCGGCATCGCTGACCAGCGCCAGGGTCTTGCCGGACTGCAGCTGCGCCAGCACCTGCGCCACCCGCTCCGACTCGTTGTGTTCGTGTAGGGCCAGCAGGGGACGGTCCAGTCCGAGCGCGTTCAGCATCTGGCGGGTATGCCGGGTGTCCTCGGCGCAGATCAGATCGGCACCGGCCAGCACCTCGCGGGCGCGTGCACTCAGATCGCCCAGATTGCCGATCGGCGTGGCGACCACGTACAAAGCGCCCTTTTTCAGCTCGAACATTGCTAAAATCCAGTCTGGAACTGCCTCCATCATAGCGTTTCGCTGAAGGGAATTGGATTATGCGTGCATTGACCGCCGCCGCCGTGTTGTGTGTGCTGACCGCCTGCAGCACCGGCCCGACACGGGCCCCGGTCAGTGACACTCCGAAAGTACAGACCACTGCCGAGGCCTTGGCGGAAGCGCGTGCGAAAAACCAGCACTGGCTGGATCCGGCCCTGATCAAATCCTTTCCGGAATCCGGAGCCGCCGACTACCGGCCGCCGGCAACACTGGCCGTGCTGTTGCCGCAATCCGGCAATCTCGCGGTCGCCGGCAATGCCATCCGCGACGGCCTGCTCGCGGCGTATTACGCGGAAACCCGCAGCAAACCAGGCATCCGTTTTTACGATACGCAGGGCAATGCCGCCGGTGCCAAAGCCGCGTTCGATCGCGCCGTGAAAGAAGGCGCGCAGATGATCATCGGGCCGATCGGCAAAGACGAAGTGGCCGCCATCCACGATGCCGCCGGCGACATTCCGGTGCTGGCGCTGAACCGGCTCGACGCGCCCAGCAACCGGCATGTGTTGAACTTCTCGCTCAGTCCCGAACGCGAGGGCGAACTCATCGCCGAACGCCTGCTCGGCAGAGGCCTGCTGCAAACCGCCGTGTTCAGCCAAGGCAGCGACAGCAACAGCCGCATGCTGGCCGCGTTCGAGAAACGCTACCAGTCCGGCGGCGGCAGCGTCCTGCTGAAGGCGCCGGCACCGGTGTTCGGCAAGGATGCCGCGGGCGCCGCCGTCAATCCGGTGCTTCCGGATGCGGTGCGTGAAGCGAAAGCGGTGCTGCTGCTGATGAACGGCGATGCCGCCAAACCGACGCGTGCCGCACTCGCGCTGAATGGCGCCGGCGGCATTCCGGTATTCGCCGGCACCGACATCACCGACAGCAGCGATGCCAAAACCAATTCGCAACTCGACGGCATCGAGTTCCTGCAGATGCCCTGGCTGGTCAACCGCGGCAACAGTCTGAACATCAGCGCCGCGCAACTGCTGAAACTGCCGAGCGCGCGTGGCCCGGGTGCGAAACTCAATGCCTTCGGCGCCGATGCCTGGCTGATCGCAACGCGTCTGCCGGTCTGGCTGGCCAGTCCGAACAGCGAAATCGCTGGCGCCACCGGCAGCCTGCATCTGGAACCGGACGGCCGCATCGAACGCAGCTTGCCGTGGTCGGTATTCCGCGCCGGCATCCCGCAAGCCGTAAATGGCCCCTAAACTCAGCCCGCTGCAGCAGCAGGGCCAGCTGGCGGAAGACGCCGCGCTGGCCTTTCTGGAACAGCACGGACTGCGGGCACTGGCACGCAACGCCCGCTACAGCGTCGGTGAACTGGATCTGATTCTGCTGCACGGCGATACCGTGGTATTCACGGAAGTCCGCCAACGGAAATCCGACGCCTTCGGTGGCGCCGCGCACTCCATCGACCGCCGCAAGATGCGCAAATGCGCCCTGGCCGCGCAATGCTGGCTGAAGCAGCATCCGCACTACGCGCAGGCGCCGTGCCGTTTCGATGCGGTATTGCTGACCGGCCGTGACAACGCCTGGAAGATCGAGTGGCTGCAGGCCGCCTTCGTATTCGAGGATGTGTTCTGATGGACCGCAGTCTCATCGCCGCTTTCGAAAAAGCGCTCGGCCACGAAGCCGTACTGACCGCCGCCGCCGACTGTCTGGCCTACGGCTATGACAACTCCAGCTACCGCGCCAATCCGGCCATGGTGCTGCTGCCCACGCGTATCGAACAGGTGCAGGCCGCGGTACGCCTGGCCCGCCAACACCGACTGCCGCTGACCGCGCGCGGTCGCGGCACCAACACCACCGGCGCCAGCGTGCCGGTCGAACGCGGCATCGTGATCAGCTTCGAGCGCATGCAGCGCATTCTGGCCATCGCGCCTGGCGACCGCACCGCGGTGGTGGAACCCGGCGTGCTCAACGGCGATCTGCAATTGGCCTTGGCGCCGCACGGCCTGTTCTGGCCGCCGGATCCGACCTCGGCCCCGTACTGCAGCATCGGCGGCAACATCGCCTGCAATGCCGGCGGCCCGCGCGCGGTGAAATACGGCGCCACCCGCGACAACGTACTGGCATTGAAAGCGGTGACCGGCACCGGCGAACTGGTGGAATTCGGTGCGCGTACGAATAAAAACGCGTCCGGCTTCGATCTGTCGCGCCTGTTGATCGGCTCGGAAGGCGGTCTGGCCTTGGTGGTGGAAGCCACCCTGAAACTGCATCCGAAACCGGCAGCAAGCCGCATGCTGCGTGCCCTGTACCGTGATGTCGAATCGGCGGCGGAAGCGGTGGCGCGCCTGATGGCGCAACCCGAAACGCCCTCGATGCTGGAATTCATGGACGCCACCGCCATCCGCCTCGCGCGTGACATCGGCGGTGCCGATCTGCCCGATGCCGGCGCCTTGCTGATGATCGAAGGCGATGGCGATCCGGCGCAGTTGCCGGCGCTGATGCAAACCCTGGCCACCCATGCCGGCGGCGAAGGCTGCATCGACATCGCCATTCCCGGCAGCAGCGACGAACAGGCGCAGCTGATGGCGGCGCGGCGTGCCCTCTCTCCGGCCTTGCGCAGCCTGGCCAGCGGAAAAATCAATGAAGACGTGGTGGTGCCGGTGTCACGGGTGCCGGAACTGGTGCGCTTCGTGGAAGCGCTCAGCCGCGAGTCCGGTCTGCTGATCGTCTGTTTCGGCCACATCGGCAACGGCAATGTGCACGTGAACGTGATGTACGACAAAGCCGAAGCGGCGCAGACCGCGCTGGCCGAAGGCTGTGCGGAAAAACTGTTCACCGAAGTGTTGCGTCTGGGCGGCATGCTCTCGGGTGAACACGGCATCGGCTTGGCCAAACGCCCGTTCATGGCGCAGGCATTCACGCCGGAAACGCTGGCGATGATGCGTGGCATCAAAACCCTATTCGATCCGGACGGCATTTTAAATCCGGGCAAGACGCTGCCGGACGCCACTCCGTAATTATCAGATGATGTGAAAAATGAGTTGCGCCGCCGCCAAGGCCAACAGCCCCGCAATCACATCATCGAACATCACCCCGAAGCCGCCGGAAAAGCGTTTATCCGCCCAACCGACCGGACCGCGTTTGACGATGTCGAATACGCGGAACAGGGCGAAAGCCATCACATAGGCCATCAGCGTTTTCGGCAGCAGCAACAACGCGATCCACTGCCCGATGAATTCGTCCCAGACGATGTAACCCGGATCTTTCACACCGGTTTTGGCAATCATCCAATTGCTGGCGCGCACGCCCAGTTCAAAGCCGACGGCAATCACCAACAGCTGAATCCACAAGACCTGTTCGGCCATCAGCAGCCACCACAGCAGCGCCGCCACTGCGGAGCCAGCGGTGCCCGGTGCTTTTTTCACCAAACCGCTGCCGAAGCCCAGCGCAATCCAGGCATACGGGTGCTTGAGCAGATGGCGATCAGTGAACATGGGCAGTCTCCGAAAAATGCCGATAGCCGGTTTGCTCCAAGGCCAGATGCTCGCCGTCCGGCGTCAGACAGCGTAACCCGGTTTCGGCAGTGATATGACCGATGACCGAGGCACTGACCCCGGCGGCAGCCATGGCCTGCTCGATGGCGAATGCCTCGGCCGGAGCGGCGGTGAAACACAGTTCGTAATCGTCGCCGCCGGAAAGTTGCAGCACCCAGCGCGCGCTATCGTCTTTGTGGAAATCGAGCAGACTGGCGGACACCGGCAGACGCCCCAATTCCAACTCGGCACCAACACCGCTGTTGGAAAGAATGTGACCCAAGTCCTGGGCCAGACCATCGCTGATGTCGATGGCGGCGCTGGCCAAGCCGCGCAGCGCCAGACCAGCGGCCACGCGCGGGGTCGGCCGGTCGAGCCGGTGCCGCAGTTTCATCGACTGCATCGGGCCATGTGTGTATTGCTGCAAGGCGGCCGCGGCATCGCCGAGCGAACCGGTCACCCAGACATCGTCGCCGACGCGCGCACCGGTCCGGCGCAATGCGGCGCCCGCGGGCACGAAGCCCTGCACGGTC
>JBMSNF010000026.1:0-16191 GCA_049421545.1 Arenimonas sp. | reverse complement strand
CGACCAGCAAGGAGAACCCGACGCCGATGAAGATTCCGATCAAGCCGCCGCCGACCGAAATCAGCATGGCCTCGGTCAGGAATTGCCGTTGCACCTCTTTCGGGCCGGCACCGACCGCCATGCGCAATCCGATCTCCCGGATACGCTCGGTCACCGACACCAGCATGATGTTCATGATGCCGATGCCGCCGACGATCAGCGAAATGCTGGCCACGGCACCGAGCAGCAAGGACATGATGCGCGTGGTTTCGGTGCGGGTGGCGATGATTTCGGCGATGTTGCGCACCGTGAAATCATCTTCGGCACCGGGTTGGATTTTGTGGAGCTGGCGCATCAGCACTTCCACCTGTTCCTGCACATAGGGCAGATCTTCCGCGCGTGCGACGCCGAGAGTGATCTGCTGCACGCCGCCGGGAAGCGTGTTGTTGCTGGATAACCGCCGGCGCGCGGTTTCCAGCGGCACCAGCAGCACATCATCCTGATCCTGGCCGAAACCGCCCTGACCTTTGGATTCGAGCACGCCAACCACCTGGAACGGCGTTTTGCCGATGCGGATGCTCTCGCCGACGGCCTCGGACTCGCCGAACAGTTCGCGGCGGATGGTTTCACCGATCAACACGACCTTGCCGCCGGATTTGTAATCGGAATCCTGCAGCGGACTGCCGCTGGCCACCTGCCATTCGTTGATGGCGAAATAATCCGGCTCGATGCCCTGCCAGCTGGTCGACCAGTTGTTTTCGGCATACACCACCTGGGTGCCGCCGCGCAGGCTGGACGTGACATACGCCACCTCAGGAATCTGTTGGCGGATGGCTTCGGCATCGGATTGGGTCAGCGTCATCCGCGAACCGGAACCGAAGCGGACGCCGCCGGATCGGGACGATCCGGAGTTGATGTCCAGCCGGTTGGCACCGAGTCCGGACACCATTTTTTCGATTTCATTCTGCGTGCCTTGCCCGACCGAGACCATGACGATGACGGCGGCGATGCCGATGATGACACCGAGCGAGGTGAGCGCGCTGCGCAGCCAATTTCCGCGCAGGGAGGAAACCGCGGTGCGGAAGGTATCAAGCCACATTCGCGGGCTCCTCGGTAAGCACGCCGTCGAGCATGTGGCAGATCCGGTCGGCATGTGCGGCGACATGCTCATCATGGGTGATCAGGATGATGGTGTGGCCCTTCTGCTTCAGGGATTCGAACAGCGCCAGGATTTCGGCACCGGTTTTCGAATCGAGCGCGCCGGTCGGCTCATCGGCAAGGATCATCGGCGGCCGGTTGACCAAGGCGCGCGCGATGGCGATACGCTGCTGCTGGCCGCCGGAAAGCTCGCCCGGTTTATGGTGCATGCGCCCACCCAGTCCGACCGCCTGCAGCGCGGCTTCCGCCAGCGGCTGGCGTTCGGCCAAGGGGATGCCGGCATAGGACAGCGGCATCATGACATTGTGCAGGGCGTCCATCCGGCTCAGCAGATTGAAGCTCTGGAAAACGAATCCGATCTTGCCGAGGCGCAACTTCGCCAGCGCCTCCTTGTCGAGACTGCGGACATCGATGCCATCGCAACGGTAGCTGCCGGTATAGTCGGCGTCCAGACAGCCCAGAACATTCATCAGCGTGGATTTGCCGGAACCGGAAGCGCCCATGATGGCGACGAACTCGCCCGGCAAAATGCGCAGGTTGATCTGCTTGAGCGCATCGACCTGCGCTTCGGTACCCTGCGCGTAGATCTTGCTCAGGCCACGGATATCGATGACCGGCGTCGTCATGGCGTGCTGCGTGCGCTGCCGACGATGACCTGCTGGCCGTTCTTCAGACCGCCGATGACTTCACTGCGGCTGCCATCGGAAACGCCGAGGCGGATTTCAACGGCAACCGGTTCACCCTTTTCGAGCACATAGACGGTGGCGCGTTTGGCATTGAACAGGGCCTGGATCTGCTGGTCCCACTGGCCCTGCAGTTCCGGCGAAAGCTGTGCACGCACGCTTTCAAAGGCCTTGGCGAAACGGTCGGCGAAACGGCGCGCGCCGTTGCCGCCACCGCCCATGCCCTGCGGCGCGGCTCCGCCGGACTGGCCGGTGCCCGCACCGGCATTGCCGCCTTGGGCAAAGCGCTGCATCATGCGTGCGGCCTGTTGTTTGTAGGCTTCGACCGAAGCATCGTAACTGGCCAGCACCGCCGGTTCGGCTTTGGCCTGCACCAGAAACTGGCGCATGGCATCCAGCTGCGCCTGCATGCGCTTGCTGCGTTCTTCCATCGACGGCGGTGCGGCCTGCGTCGGCGCACCGAAGGACGGGCCGGCGCTGGCGGCGGCGCTGGCCGGACGGAAGCGCAGGGCGGCGTTCGGAACGGTCAACACCTGCGCTTTGCGGCTGGTGATGATCTGCGCGGTGGCGGTCAGGCCCGGCAACAGCACCTGATCAGTGTTGTTGACTTCGATGACGACCGGAAAGGTAACGACGTTGGACACATTGTTGGCAGCCAGACGGATTTGCTTGACCTTGCCGCGGAAATTGCGGTCGGGGAAGGCATCCACGGTGAAGGTGGCCTCCTGGCCGATCTGCAGCTGGCCGATGTCGGCCTCGTCGATGGCCAGCACGATTTCCATTTCGCTCAGATCACCGGCGATCTTGAACAACACCGGCGTCTGCAGGCTGGCGGCAACGGTCTGGCCCGGTTCGACATTGCGCGCGAGCACGGTGCCTTTGACCGGCGAACGGATGATGGTTTTGGCCAGATCGAGTTGCGCGCTGTTGAGATTCGCCTGTTGCTGACTGACTTGGGCTTGGGCCGATTGCACACGTGCCTGCGCCTGGGCGTTCTGGGCCTGTGAAATGTCTCGGTCGGTTTTCGATATCAGCTGCTTTGCCGCCAATTGGGATTTACGCTCGAAGTCGCGCGAGGCGTTGAGGGCGGAGGCACGGGCTTCGGCCAATCCGGCCTGAGCGCTGGCCAGAGCGGCGCTGGCCTGCGCAACGCGGGCCTGGAAGGTGGACGGATCGATGCGGGCAATGACCTGGCCGGGCTCGACTTGGTCGTTGAAATCGACCTCCACGGTCTGCAGCGTTCCGGAAACCTGGGTGCCGACCTCGACGGTGGCGGTAGCACCGAGCGTACCCGTCGCGGAAATACTGGAAGACAGATCACCGACCTGTGCCGGTTCCGTCCGGTACTGGCTTTCGGCAGCCTCCCCGCCACCGCTGAAGCTGCGATAGCCGAACCACAATGCCACCAGTGCGATGGCAGCGACGGCGATTTTGCCAATGGAACGTCCGGACGGTTTCATGCTCATGGGTTTACTGCCTGTTTCATGTCAATTCGGAATAGGATGCTTCGGGTATCAAAAGGGTCGCAACGGTACCTTGATCGGGCGAACTGGCCAGATCGATGCGCCAGCCGAAACGGTCACAGAAGCGCTTGACCAGGGACATGCCGATGCCCTTGCCGCCGGCGTTGGTGGTTTCGCCGCGATAAAACAGATCGAATACGCGCTCGAGCTGCTGAGCACTCATGCCGATGCCGGTATCGCGGACCACCAGCCTGCCCGCGCTGACGGTGATGTCGATGTGACCCCGATCGGTGTAATGGCAGGCATTGCGTACCAGATTACCGATGACCGTGGACACCACGTAATAAGGCACATCGATGCGGAAATCCTCGACGATTTCAAACGTCAGCTCGACCGGTTTGCCGTTCAGAAGCAGTTTCGCTTTCTCGACTTCTTCGGCGACGGCTTCGGAAATCCAATACGGTTGTTCGCTGTGTCCGAAGTCGTCTTCGCGCGCCAGCAGCAGGAAGCCCTCGATGAGGGATTCCATCTCCTGGCTCGCTTTCTGGATGCGGCCGATGGAACGCTGCGCCATCGGCGACAGACAGCTTTCGCCGGCAACCATATCGCTGGCGACGCGGAAGACCGTCAGTCGAGTACGCAATTCGTACGAGGCATTCGCGGAGAACTTCTGCTCGCGCTCGACGAACTGTCCGATGCGCTGGCCGAAATCATGCAGGGCCTCCGCCAGAACCTTGGCCTCGTTGTCCATGTCATCGGGCAGCTTCTGGGCCGCCAGCACGGACACATCCGGTTTTTTCGGATCCCAGCCGCGGACCTGGTTCGACAGCCAGATGACCGGCGATACCAGCTTCTTGGACGTCCGGTAACTGAACAGCACCATGGCATACACCACCACCAACAGCAAGGCCAGCGGCACCACGCCGAACCAGAATGCCAGCGCATCGACCTGCTCCTGCTTGAAAATCAGGAACAGGCGCCGGTTCTCGCGGGTTTCCACCCAGATCAACTCGCCGCCGCGTTCCTTTTCGAGGCTGTGGTAGCCATTGCCGAGATCACGGTAGGTGGCCGGCATGGCGCCGACCTGCGGCAGCGGCAGCAGGAAGCCCTTCATGTTGAAGGTATCCGGCACCTGCACGTTCGGGTTGTTCTGGTAAAGGCTCCAGAAATGCCGTGCCTCGTCCTGCAACGCCTGCTTGATCAGAATGTCCTTGATGACCACCGATGCCCCGTAGACACCGATGACCGCGGCGAAGCAGATGGCCGCGGTCTGCAGAACGAATGCCGTCCAGAATTTCTTCCGGAGTCCGTGCCGGTCGCTCATGCCTTGGGCTGTTCGTCCAGATCGACGATACGGTAACCGGCGGTCTGCACGGTATGCAGCAGCTGTTTGTCGAATCCGCGGTCGACGGCTTTGCGCAGGTTGTACAGATGGCTGCGCAGGGTGTCGGATTCGGGCAATTCATCGCCCCAGATTTCGCGTTCGATGTCGCGGCGGGTGACCACGCGCGGCGATTCCCGCATCAGGATGCCGAGCAGGCGCAGGGCGATCGGGGACAGGGTGAGGTCGCGGCCGCCGCGGGTCGCGCGCAGGCTGCCGGTATCGAGGATCAGATCGGCGACTTTGTAGACTTCGGTGCTGACCTGCCGGCGCTCGCGGCGGATCAGGGCACGGATGCGCGCTTCCAGCTCCTGGATGGCAAAGGGTTTGATCAGATAGTCGTCGGCACCGGCTTCGAGCCCGAGCACTTTGTCCGACACGGCGTCACGTGCGGTGAGCATGAGCACCGGGGTGGCGATTTTGCCTTCCTCGCGCAGCTTGCGGCAGACCTGCAGGCCATCCATGCGCGGCAGGTTGAGGTCGAGCACGATGACGTCGTAGCTGTTCTTGGTGGCCAGGCGGTAGCCGTCCACGCCATCACCGGCATAGTCGACGCCGAAGCCTTTGCTTTCGAAATACTCACCAACGACTTCGGACAGACTGCGGTTGTCTTCGACGAGCAGGATCAAACCGGCTTGGGTATCACGTTTCATGGGCTTCTCCTTTCAGGGCTTCAGCTTTGTGAAGGATGCCCCGTCGGGGGTGATTTCCGCGTGAATCGGCCTTAAAAAGGGATTTTGCCGGTCAGGATATCGCGGTACATCAACCAGTCGGACACGAACGAGTAAAACGGATGGCGGAATGTGGCCGGTTTGTTCTTCTCGAACGCGAAATGACCGACCCAGGCGAAGCCGTAACCGCAGAGGAAGGCGGTGGGCAACCAGAACCATTTGCCGGTCACAATAAGAGCGGCCAGACAGCCGAGAACCAAGGAGCTGCCGATGAAATGCAGCCGGCGGCAGGTCAGATTCTGGTGCTCGCCCAGATAATAGGGGTAGAACTCGGCAAGGGAATTAAATCGGGTCATTGGCGGCCTCCTGGGTTTTTGCCTGTTGCCATAGGGTTTCCTGCGCCGCCAGATCCAGGTCGGCCAGGGATTTCCCGGATTGCCGGGCCAGCGTTTCAATGGCCCGGAACCGGCGCTCGAATTTGGTGTTGGCACGACGCAGGGCGGCACCGAAATCAACCCCGGCATGGCGCGCCAGATTCACGCACACGAACAGGATATCGCCGATTTCGTCTTCCAGCGCATCATGTCCACGGCCTTTGGCCAGCTCGACCCGCGCCTCGGCCATTTCTTCCTGGAGTTTATCGAACACGAAGGACACATCGGGCCAATCGAAACCGACCGTTGCCGCGCGTTTCTGCAGCTTGGTGGCGCGCTGCCACTCCGGAAGTCCGGCGGTGATTCCCGCCAGGACGCTGTCGTCCACGCCGCCGCGCAGACGGCGTTCCTCCCGCTTCATGCGTTCCCAGGCTTCGGTCTGGGCGGCGGCATCGGCGATGCTGGCGTCCCCGAACACGTGCGGGTGCCGGTCGATCATTTTGCGGTTGATGGCCGAGACCACGTCATCGAATGCGAATAGACCTTGCTCCTGCGCCAGTTGCGCATGGAACACCACTTGGAACAGCAGATCGCCGAGTTCATCGCGCAGCTCGCCCAAATCTCCGCGTTCTGCGGCATCGGCGACCTCGTAGGCTTCTTCGATGGCATACGGCGCCAAGGATCGGAAATCCTGCTGCAGATCCCACGGGCAGCCCTTGTCCGGATCGCGCAGCGTCCGCATGATGGCGAGCAGTTCCTGGATCGGGGTACTCACAGCCAATCCCGCCAGCCGATGGACAGATCGCCGACCGCGATGAAATGGGGATTGAGCAGCGAGTCCTTGCTGTTGTAACGCAACGGTGCGCCATCCAGCGTGAATACCCCGCCGCCGGCGGCTTCGAGCACGGCCTGTGCGGCAGCCGTATCCCACTCCGAGGTCGGTCCGAAGCGCGGATACAGGTCGACTTCACCGGTCGCGATTTTGCAGAATTTCAGGGACGAACCCAGGCCGACGGTGTCCACCGAACCGATGCGGTCGAGGTAAGCCTGGGTGGTGTCATCGCGGTGCGAGCGGCTGGCGGCAACCCGAAGGGGATTGGGTGCGCCGGCGACACGGGCGATGCCGGATTGCGCGCCCAGTTGCCAGCGGGCGCCGATGCCCTGGCCGCCGACCAGCAACCAATCCATGGCCGGGGCGTAGACGGCACCCAATACCGGCACGCCCTCATCGATCAGGGCGATGTTGACGGTGAACTCGCCGTTCTTCTTGATGAACTCGCGGGTGCCATCCAGCGGATCGACCAGCCAATAACGCGACCAGGCGCGGCGCGCAGGCCATTCGATATGGGCGGACTCCTCCGAAAGAATCGGCAGACCGCCATCGAGCTCGGGCAGCAGGGACACGATGCAGCGGTGGGCCGCCAGATCGGCCTGTGTCAGCGGCGAGGCATCGGCTTTTTCGGTGACGGCGAAATCCTTCGCGTAAACCGTCATGATTTCATCGCCGGCACGGCGGGCGATGTCCGCAAGTCGGTCGGCCCAGTCCCTCATGCGCCGGCTTGCACCAGTTCCTTGATGACCAGCAAGGCGGCCAGACTGCGGCCCTCCGAGCAGTCTTCACGCAGCACCAGTTCATGCAGGCGATCGAGGCGCCACGGCACCACTTCCAGCATTTCCGGCTCGTCCCCGACCAGACGCTCGGGATACAGGTCTTCGGCCAGAACCAGATCGATGGCATGGGTCATGTAGGTCGGGGCGAGAGTGATGGAACGCAGGATGCGCAGACTTCGTGCGCCGAAGCCGGCTTCTTCCTTGAGTTCGCGATTGGCGGCCTCCAGAACCGTTTCACCCGGATCAATCCGCCCTTTCGGCAGACACAACTCGTAGCGATGGGTCCCTGCCGCATACTCCTTGATGAGCAACACGGTATGCTTGTCGGGCATGGCGGCGATCATCACCGCGCCGTGCCCCTGATGCAATGCCCGTTCGTAACGGCGGCGTTCACCGTTGGAGAATTCCAGATCGATGCGCTCGCGCCTGCCGTGGCTGTTTTCAATCAGTTCGCGGGAATGGATAATAGGCAGGGAATTCATGGTTTCATTGTCGCGCGTTTCGGCAGGACTGGCTAGAGAGGAAGGCGATTTATGTCCACATTCATCACGCCGCGGGATCTGGCGGAATGGCACCGACGCGACCTCGCCGTCCTGTGGCATCCCTGCACCCAGATGCGCGAGCATCCCAACAGCCTGCCCCTGATACCCATCCGCCGCGGGCGTGGCGCCTGGCTGGAAGGCGTGGACGGCACCCGCTATCTGGATGCCATCAGCAGTTGGTGGACCAACCTGTTCGGCCATGCCGAACCCCGCATCGCCGAGGCGGTGGCCGCCCAGGCGCGCGAGCTGGAGCATGTGATTTTCGCCGGATTCTCGCACGAGCCCGGACTGCAACTGGCCGAATCGCTGCTGGCGGTTGCGCCGCGGCAGGCCGGCCGCGCCCCGTTGGCACGTGTGTTCTATGCCGACAACGGCTCGGCGGCGATCGAGGTGGCACTGAAAATGAGTTTCCACAGCCACCGCAACCGTGGCGATGACCAGCGAACGCGCTTCGTGGCACTGAGCAACAGCTACCATGGCGAGACCCTGGGCGCGCTGTCCATGGGTGACATCCCGCTCTACCGCCGGACCTATGCGCCGCTGCTGCTGCAACCGCTGTTCGCACCATCGCCGGATGCCTTCAGCGCCGAGCCCGGCGAATCGGCCGAGGCCTGCGCCCTGCGCCATGCCGATGCCCTGGCCGAAATTTTCGAGACCCATCCCGGCGAGATCAGCGCGCTGATTCTGGAGCCGCTGGTGCAATGCGCCGGCGGCATGCGCATGCATCATCCGGCCTACCTGAAGCGCGCACGCGCGATCTGCGACGCCCATGGTGCGCACCTGATCGCCGACGAAATCGCGGTCGGTTTCGGTCGCACCGGCACCCTGTTCGCCTGCGAGCAGGCCGGCATCGCACCGGACTTCCTGTGCCTGTCGAAAGGACTGACCGGCGGATTCATGCCCTTGTCCGCGGTACTGACCACCGAGCATGTGTACGAGGCCTTTCTCGATGATTCGCGGGAGCGTGCATTCCTGCATTCGCACAGCTACAGCGGCAACCCGCTCGCCTGCGCCGCGGCACTGGCCTCGCTGGCCATCTTCGATGAAGACGACGTGCTGGCGCGCAACCGCCGCACCGCCGCACGCATGGCCGAACTGGTCGCGCCTCTGGCGGACCATCCGAACGTGGCGGAAGTCCGGCAGACCGGCATGATTCTGGCGATCGAAACCCGGGCCGCCAGCGGGGACGACGGCACCGCGGTGGAAATCGCCGGCGGCATGGGCCTGCGCGCCTACCGGCATGCCATTTCCCGTGGCGTCCTGCTGCGGCCGCTCGGCGATGTGCTGTACTGGATGCCGCCCTATTGCGTCGGCGAGGAGGAACTGCTGCATCTGGCCGACGTCACCACTACCGCCATCACGGAGGCTTTCTCATGAGAACCATCCGCAGTTTCATCGAACAACCGTTGCAGCCGGAACGCGAGCTGGTCCTGCCGGAACTGGTCAGCAACCATGTCGTGCGCGTACTGCGACTGGAAATCGACGACGTCTTCCATCTGTTCAACGGTGACGGCTTCGACTACCCGTGCCGCATCCTGACTCTTGAAAAGCGCGGCGCACGCGTCCGCATCCTGGACAAAGTCGCCGTCCTGAACGAATCGCCGCTGCGCATCCATCTTTACCAGAGCATCGCGCGCGGCGAGAAAATGGACTGGATTCTGCAAAAGGCCACGGAGCTCGGCGTTGCCGAATTCACGCCCATCGTCTCGGACCGGACCGAAGTCAAACTCGATGGCGAACGCAGCGACAAGAAACTCGCGCACTGGCAGGGCGTCGTGCGATCGGCCTGCGAGCAATCCGGCCGGGCCTGGGTTCCGGCGGTGAACACGCCGATAGCCATCCACCGCATCGATGCCGGCGGCATCGCCGGCGCTTACTATCTGCATCCGGATGCTCCGGACGGCATCGCCGGCCTGACGATTCCGGAGGACGGCAGACTCGTTCTTGCCATCGGACCGGAAGGGGGCTTCACCGAACGCGACATCCGTCTGCTCCAGACGGCAGGGTTCAAGGGTTTGCGGGTCGGGCCACGGGTGCTTCGGACCGAAACCGCGGGAATCGCGGTTACCGCCGCATTGCAGTCGCACTACGGCGATTGGTGATCAGAGGGCGTCGCGGATGGTGGCTTCAACGGTTTCCAGATTCGGTATCGACACCCCGTCACCGTCCAGATAAGCGGAATAGTAATACTCGCTGGCATGTTCCGGATCATCGATCAGATGGTCGGAAGAGATATTCACCAGCCGCGGGAATCCCTGGGTCAGAATTGCGAAATACGGCAGTCTGTTCTCGCCGGAGAGCGCTTTCAGAACGGCGATTTTGGCACCGGCAACGGACTCGCGCGGCGTCCATCCGGCCATGGCGGAAAACGACACCAGTGGCAGTCGGTAGCCCTTCCAGCGGATGACGCCGAGGTACCAATCCGGCTTGCCTTCCACGGCTTCGGGCGCGGCATAAGTGATGATTTCGGAGACGGTGGTGTTCGGAAGCATCAGTTTGCCGCCGGGCAAAGCCATCAGTACCGCACGCATCTGTTCGACTTGGTTTTCCATAGATTATTCCGGTTAAGTGAACCACTTCGCCATGATGTCTTCCGTCAGCTGGGGTGCGCCGGCATTGGCCAGTTCACGCGCCACGCCGGCGTCGTAACATTCTTCAGGGTCCTGTACATAGAGATTTTTGCAATCCGCGTTGAAAGCGACCAATGCCGGGGTCAATGCCGGATCGGCACCGCTGAGCACCATGATCCGCGCGTCCTTCGATTGCAGCGTGATGAACGGCCTCAGGCCGATACGCGGCTGGCACTGGTATCCCAATGCCGTTACCGCGATGCCGCAGTCAGGCGGGAGCAGATAGATGGACCCGGACCGCAGATGTTCATCGCTGTCGGCGACACGAAGCTCGGCATCGGTGACTTTCTGCAGTTGGGCGCGCAGCCGATCCAGCTGTGCGGCACCGATCTGCAACGAAAGCACCATCACACCTGCGAACCCGGGTGGAACTTTCTGCAGCAAAGTCCTTACCGCGCCCGGTCCACCGACGCCGGACACCACCAGGAACAGGCGGTCATGGCCTGATTTTTCGGTTTGCGGATCGGCTCGGACCGGTTCTGCAGGTGCTGCGGATTGAACGGGAGCTGCGGAAACAGAGGCCTGCGCCATGGCCGGCGCGGGCGCGGCCTGATCGGATGCAGGCGCATCATCGACCAACGAGAACATCGACAGATCGAATTCACGCGACGGTGCGGCGGCGGCAACTGGGACCGCCATCGCCGCATCGGCGCTCAGTGAAAGGCTGGAAAAATCGGGCGCAATGGCCGGCTCCGGAACCGCTTTGGTTTCCGCGGGCTTGGTTTCCGGGGCTTCGAAATCGGGCATCAAGGTCGGATCGATGTCGTAGTTGAACATCGATTTCTCCTCATCCGTCAACGGCTCCAGAACATCTTCATCATTTGCCGCCGCTGACACCTCCGGATGCGCGAGGCTGTCATCCATCTGCTGGAGCGCACCGGCCAATTCCGAGTCGTCGAGATCGAAACTGAATCCATCCCCGTCATGCCATTCGGTGGATCCGGAGCGGCCGATGTCCATCTTTTCAACGCGCGGCAAAGCATCGGCGGGCAACTCCTGTCCGGAATCGAGCAAGGCGCGCTCTTCATCGGTCAATGGCAGCAGCTGCTCGCTATCGACACGGGCCGTTTCACCGTCGTGGCCATGGGCCAACTCGGAATCGACTTTGGACAAGGCCAGTGCCAGCGCATCGGCATCGATGGCCAGATCATCATAATGACCGGTATCCTGCCAATGCACGGACTCGTCAATTTCTTTCGGAACGGCAAATCCGGCAGCCACCGGAATATCTTCGTGACTGCCGCCGATCGGACGGAGCTCCGGCAACACATCACCCTGGCTCTGCATGGCCGATTTCGCATCGGCCGCCATCGGCAAGGGCGGCAGTACATCCCGGTCGAGCAGTTTGGCCGCCATGTGGCGGGCCCAACGGTTGAGATCCCAGCCACTCAAGGCGCCGGTGGTTTCGGCGTCATCGAAAAGTACGGTCAGTGAGGGCTGGCTCAGGTACTCACTGTAGGGTTCGAGTTCGAGCTCGGTGGCCGGATCGAGACTGATGACGAGTTTGGTGGGAGCAAGCTGCGTCAGGGCACCGACCGACGTCTGCGCCGGCTTGCCGACCCAGACCGGACGCACACCCAGATCGGTCAGGGCGCTGACCAGCTGTTCGCGGGCCGGACCTTCACGGCCCAGTACCACCACCCGTTGTGCGCCATTGGCCATCATCGGCTACTTCTTGAAAATCTCGTTGACCTGCCGCATCAGTTCGAATTCCTGATAGGGTTTGCCGAGATAGCGTTCGACACCGAGATCGAACGCCCGCTGCCGGTGCTTCTCGCCGGTCCGCGAGGTGATCATCATGATCGGCACGTGCTGCAGTCGGGCATCGGACTTCATGTTCTGCGCCACTTCATAGCCGTCCATGCGCGGCATTTCGATATCGAGCAGCACCAGATCGGGAACCTGTTCGGCCATTTTCTCGATGGCTTCCAGACCGTCGCGCGCGACCACGACTTCGAAGTTGTTTCGCTCCAGGATGCGCAAGGTGACCTTGCGCATGGTGATGGAGTCGTCGACCACCATGATCAACGGCATCGACCGCGAGGTATCCTCGACGGCCTCCGGCGCATGCGGTACCTGGCGCTCCGCGTTGTGACGGACCAGGGGGGCGAGATCGAGAATGACGATCACGCCGCCATCGGGCATGATGCTGGCGCCGTAGACACCGGGCACCGAGGTGACCTGCGGTCCGACCGGCTTGACCACGATTTCCTGGCTGCCAAGCACCTGATCGACGCAGATGGCGATCCGGTCCTGGCCGGACTTGGACAACAGCATCGGCATCTGCATGCTGCCGGCCGCCTTGGCGGTCGGCAGATCGAGCAGCGTGCCGAGATCGTAAATCTTGTGCCGGTTGCCGGCGTAGTTGAATTCCGGCGATTCCAGGCGCAGTTTTTCATCCAGCTCTTCACGGCCGATACGGCCGACGCCGTCGACCGAAGCAATCGGAATGGCGAACTGGCTTTCGCCGATCTTGACGAATACGGCTTTGGTCACCGCAAGGTTCAAGGGCAGACGGATGATGAACTCGGTTCCGCGTCCAAGCGTGCTCTGGATACCCAGACTGCCGTTGAGATTGCGGATTTCACTGCTGACCACATCCATGCCGACCCCGCGACCGGCCAATCGGGTCACCGTGTCGACGGTCGAGAATCCGGTCTGGGTGATCAAGGCAAGCGCCTGATCCTGGGTGAGTTCGTTATCGGCGGATATCAGACCGCGCTGGAGCGCCTTGTTGCGGATCTGCGCGACATCGAGGCCACGGCCGTCATCCCGTATGGAAAGCACGACTTCGGTACCTTCCTGGGCGACATTGATGACCACGCTGCCGGATGCCGATTTGCCGGCCGCCTGACGCTGCTCCGCTGATTCGACGCCGTGGGCGACGGCATTGCGCAGCAGGTGTTCCAGCGGCGCCGTCATGCGATCGAGCACCGAGCGGTCCATTTCACCCTGGGCACCTTCAACCCGCAGTTCGACCTGCTTGCCGCTGTCTTCGGCAGCCTGGCGCATGACCCGGCGCAGGCGCGGCAACAGGGTTTCGAATGGCACCATGCGCGTGCGCATCAGGCCTTCCTGGAGTTCCGAGCTGACCCGCGACTGCTGCAGCAGCAGGGTTTCATGGTGACGTGTCAGATCGTCCAGCGTCGCCTGCAGGTTGATCAGATCGTTCGAAGACTCGGCCAGCGAACGTGACAGCTGTTGCTGGGTGGTGAAGCGGTCGAGCTCGAGCGGATCGAAATCCTTGTTGCCTTGATCGGCTTCACGGATGTTGCGGGCGGCGATCTGGGCTTCGGTTTCGATATCCAGACGGCGAAGCTGCTCGCGCAGACGCGAGGTGGTCTGATCAAGTTCGACCAGATTGGTCTTGAACTGGCCGAGCTGCTGTTCGAGACGGGCACGGTAGATCGCGACCTCACCGGCGAAGTTGACCAGCTGGTCGAGCAGGTCGGCGCGGATACGGACCACGTCCTGCGGCGTGCGCAGGCCTTCATCGGTATCGAGATCCTGCAGATCGATCGGGCCGGACAGCGGTTTGACGGTCGGGGCGGCTTTGGTCTCGGCAACCGGTTGCGCGGCGGAAGACGGAACTTCGCCACCGGCGTCCAGCAACTGGATGAGCGCATTGGGTGATTCAGGGGTGACGCGCGCCTCCACCTGATCCGCCATGCGGTGCAATGCATCGAGTGCTTTCTCGATGACGCCAAGCTGTGCGGAAGCGGGAACGACTCCCTGTTCGGCGCTGGCCTGGATGAAGCTTTCAAGACCGTGGCTGAGTTCGCCGATGCTGAACAGCCCGGCCATGCGCGCACCGCCTTTGAGAGTGTGCAGATTGCGCTGCAGACCAAGCAGAGGTTCGACGCCCTCCTGGGACTGCTTCAACTGCACCAGCAGATTATCGCTTTGGTCGAGCAGATCTTTGGCTTCTTCGGTGAAGATATCCAGCAATTCCTCATCGAGATCTTTGGTGTCCAGCCGCTCGATCGGCTCATCCCGGCCTTGTTCGGCCGGAGCGGCTTCTTGCTCATCATTGCGCGGTTGCGACACCGGGCCGGAAGCTTCGGAAAGGACTTCGGACGGCTCAACCGATGGAGAACCGTCTACGGGGTTCTCGGCAAGGGCGGCCGCAGTTTCCGGCTTATAGTTCGGGTCGGTCAGGCGCTCGAGCTCTTCCAGGCTCATGCCATAAGCATCCGCTTCTGCTTTCTCGGCAGCGGCTTGTTCGGCAGCGGCTTGTTCGGCGGCGGCTTGTTCGGCAGCCATGTCCGCCAGGGCAATGGGGGTGGGTGATGCCGTGGGCAGTTCCGGAAGCTCGTCCCGCTTCGCGGCAACCCAGGATTCCAACTCGGTGAAATGTCCAGGAACGGTGTTTTGGCTCAGATCATCCAGCGTCGCCTGAACGGCATCCGCCACCTGCGCCAGACAAGCCACGGTTTCGGCATTGGCGGCGATATTGTGGGCGATGCCGCGTCGGACCAAGGCTTCCGCCGGCGCAAGTACGCCGGCCATGTTCGCAACCTCGGACATGGCGAAAGCACCGTTCATGGTATGGATGGCGCGGAAAAGCGCATCTTCGTAATCGGCATGGCCGGAGACGGCAGCACGCTGCAGCCATTCATTGACCGTCTGCAGATGACCGGCGACTTCGGGCTTCAGAATTTCAAGCAGCACTGGATCGATGACCGGCTCAGACGGCGTTTCCGGTTCCGCGGTTTCAGGCACGGCCGCGGCGGCGATCGTCGCCCCGGCAACTGCGGGAATGACTTCCGGCGCCTGTTGCTGCTGGTAATAAATGTCTTCGCCTGCCGCAAGACGCTCCGATACCTCGTTCAGGCCGGCAAGATCGAGACTGACGCGTTCACCGGTCAAGGCCCTGTGGAATACCGGCAGCGTGGCGATGGCACGCTTGACCATCATCACGACCGGATCCGAAACCGGCCGCGAGCCGTCCAGAACCCGGTTCAGCAGGCTTTCGACTTTCCAGCTGAATTCGCTGAGCGATTTGGCGCCGACCAAGCGGCCGCTGCCTTTCAAGGTGTGGAATACGCGCCGGATCGGACGGACCAGTTCGATGTTTTCGGGATCGCTTTGCCAGTCCTGGAAAAAGCCCTGCAGATTGGCATTCTCTTCGTTGAACTCTTCAAGGAAGATCTCGCGGATTTCATCATCGATGCCTTCTGCGGTGAAATCGAAACCATCGACGACATCCCCGATTTCATCGACGACGATGACCGGACTCTCGGATTGCGTTGCTGCCGGTACAGCAGTAACAACGGCTTCGGCGGCAGCCGGCACGGCAACCGGCGCCTGGGCGGCGGCGGGCATATCGCGTTCGGCGGCGCGCGCGGCTTTCTCGGGTACCGGCCAGTAATGCAGCGCTTCCAGACTCTTCCGGGTGATTTCGAGAATGCGCTCGCGATTCGGTCGGCGGTCGCGTACGGACTCGAGGTAGTATTCGAGGCTGGCGAGAACTTCGGCCAGACGCTCCATCTGATCGCCGTTGGGAATTCCCTTCGCATCGATCAGCTCGGCCCGCGTGTAGGCATTCACCGCATCGATGTATGCGGACACCGGAGTATATTCAAGAATGGCGAGCGCGCCGGAAACCTGTTTCAACAGTCCCGGGATGACCGAGAGCTGTTGATGGTCCCAGTAGCTTTCGACGAACGCGACGTACGCCTGCCGGACCTGCATGAAAT
>JBMSNF010000025.1:0-16255 GCA_049421545.1 Arenimonas sp. | reverse complement strand
GGGCCCGCTCCAGCGACGGCGCCGAATCCACCAGGACCCGATACCCGAAGCGGCCGATTTCCGATTCGATGAATTGCGCCAGCTGTTTCAGGCGCTGCCGCATCAGCTTGTGATAGTCGCGGCCGAGCGCATAGCGAGCCACATAGGCCTTGTCGGAAGTGGCGAGCGTGGCCCAGGCTTGGTCCGGGTCGGTGCCGTAATCCATGCGCACCGAAATCACCGAAAGCGTGCCCGGTTGCAGAAGCTCCGGCCTTGCACGCATGTCGCCGTGCCGCGCCATGTAGTCCATTTGGCCATGCTGGCCTTTGGCCAGCCAATCCTGCAGGTGGGCCTGGTCGGCATCGAGTTCGGCTTTTGCGATACCGAAACCGGTGAACCCGAGCGTCCGGCTTTGTACCCTGATTTTATCCAACAATGCCGTGCAATCCATCCGCTCAGTATAATGCCAGCATGACCCGTCCGGACTCCGCCGCCATCCGCCTGCACAGCACATCGCCCGAAATCACGGCGGCTATCGCCGTGCGACTGGCAAGGCATTGTCCCGATGCGGCCGTTGTATATCTCGAGGGGGATCTCGGTGCCGGGAAATCGGTATTCGCCCGGGCGTTTTTACAGGCATTGGGTGTCGGCGGCCCGATCAAAAGCCCGACTTACACCCTCATCGAAACCTATGTGCTTCCGGACGGCCGGGATGCCGTGCACATGGATCTGTATCGCATTGCCGATCCGGATGAGCTGGACTATCTCGCGCTGGATGGCGTTCTTGAACGCCTCCGGGTCATGTTGGTGGAGTGGCCGCAACGCGGCACAGGTCGGCTACCTCCTGCAGATCTGGTGCTTGCGCTCGCCTTCGAGGACGACGGACGGATGCTGCAGATGCATGCCGGCAGTGCCCGGGGTGAAGCATGGTTGCGTGCGTTCGGGCAGGCGAATTAGGCCTCGCAGGGATTTGAACGGCGGCTAAACCGCGTCACGGCTGTGTATAATCAAATCTTGATTAATCACGGTTGCGATGCTTCAATTCAAGAATGCGAATTTCTCTGAAACGACTATTGGGACTGGCCTTGGCCGCATGCAGCGGAATCGCTTCCGCGGCCGCCGGCACCCAAGTCTCGCAAATCATCCTGTTGCAGGATGACACCGCCACCCGCGCTTTCGTCGAAATCAGCCAGCAAGGCCCCTACAAAGCCTTTTTATTGAAAGGGCCGGATCGTGCGGTTCTTGATATCGAGGGTGCCGAGTTCGCGCCCCAGTTCAAACTGCCCGCTGCAAACGGCGTGGTCCTGTCGGTGCGGCAGGGTAAAACCCCGACCGGATTGCGTGTGGTGTTCGACCTCGCGCAAGGGGCCAAGCTCAGCGACCGTCTGGATGTGTCTGGCCCCAAGCCTCGCCTCGTTCTGGAACTGGTGTCGGCCGGCCCGCAACAGGCTGCCACGGCACCTAAAGAAGCCGCAAAGCCTCCGATAGCTCAGGCGCCGGCCAAAACAGAACCTTTGTCCGCGGATTCTGACCTGAAGTCCGTGCCGCCGCCGGTGAAGACGCCAGCCAAGACGGTTCCTGCTGGCTCGGCCGTACCGGGTCGCAGCAACGTCGGTTATGCGCTGATGGACGATGAAATCGTGCAGATCGATATCGACAGCCGAGGCGAGAAGCCGAGTACGACCGTCAAATCGGGTTCCGGAAAGGTCTCTCCGCCCTTGCCGAACATCAAGCCGACCCTGAATCCGACGCCGGCCCAGTCCAAAGCCTTGCCCAAAAAGGCAAAGACCGTCAATGACGTGCTTGGCGCATCGGCACGCAAGTTGGTCATCGCCATCGATGCCGGGCATGGCGGCAAGGATCCGGGTGCTCTTGGACCGAATGGCACGCGTGAAAAGGACATCACCCTGCGCGTCGCCAAGGAGCTGGCCGCCGCGATCAATGCCGATCCGGGCATGCGCGCCGTGCTGATCAGGGATGATGATACCTTTGTGCCTCTGCAGGAACGTTATCAGCGTGCCCGGCGCGCCCAGGCGGATCTGTTCGTGTCCATCCACGCCGATGCCGCGCTCAATAATGCCGCCAGTGGTTCTTCGGTATTCGTGCTGTCCACCAAAGGGGCTTCGTCGCAGGCCGCGCGCTGGCTGGCCGATAAGGAAAACGCCGCCGATCTGGTCGGAGGCGTCAGCCTTGATGACAAGGACCGGAATCTGTCCGCAGTCCTGTTGGATCTGTCGCAAAGCGCAACCATGCGCATGAGCGAAGACGCCGCTGCCAACGTGCTGCGTTCGCTCAAAGAACTCGGAAAGGCCCACAAGAAAGAAGTCGAACACGCCAATTTCGTGGTCCTGCGTTCTCCGGATGTTCCTTCGATGCTGGTGGAAACCGGCTTCATCACCAACCCCGAAGAAGAACGCAAGCTGTCCGATCCCCAGCACCGCAAGCGTCTGGCCTTCGCCATTGCCCAGGGCGTACGTGCCTTTTTCATCGAGCAACCGCTGCCGGGCACCTATTACGCCCGCAAGAACGGCAATCCGGGCGAGGGTGTCGCCGCAGCTGGGTCCGGAATCATCCCCTAGGTACCCCGCAGTACCGTCATGCATTCGGTACAATGAACCGGTATGCGTATCCAGAAACTGCCCGATGTCCTGATCAACCAGATTGCCGCCGGCGAAGTGGTCGAGCGTCCGTTTTCGGTGGTCAAGGAGCTGGTCGAAAACGCGCTTGATGCCGGCTCCGGCCGGGTTGATATCGATCTGGAAGAGGGTGGCATCCGTCTGATCCGTATCCGGGACGATGGTGACGGCATCAGTCCTGAGGATTTGCCGATCGCCGTGCAACGCCATGCCACCAGTAAAATCGCCAGTCTGGATGATCTCGAACAGGTTGCCACGCTGGGTTTCCGCGGAGAAGCCCTGCCTTCGATCGCATCGGTTTCGCGGTTTTCCATACGATCGCGCACCGCTGCCGGAGAACACGGTGCCATGTTGGCCATCGAGGGCGGCAAGCTCGGTGAGGTCCGTCCCGAGGCGCATCCGGTCGGCAGCACCATCGAAGTGCGTGATTTGTTCTACAACGTGCCGGCCCGCCGGAAATTCCTGAAAACCGAGCGCACCGAATTGAACCACATCGACGAGTGGCTCGGTGCGCTGGCTTTGGCCAAGCCGCAGGTCGAGCTGCGTATCCGTCACAACGGCAAGACCTTCAAAACCTACCGCGCGGTGCCGCAGGAGCAACGTCTGCAGCGTGTCGCCCAGGTGCTGGGCGAGACCTTTGCCGGACAGTGTCTGGAAGTATCGGCAGCGCACCCGGATATGGTCCTGAGTGGCTGGATCGGACTGCCGACGGCAGCACGATCGAGCGCGGATCAGCAGTATTTCTTCGTCAATGGCCGTGCCGTTCGCGACAAGACCGTGGTGCACGCCGTGAAACAGGCCTATGCCGATGTGCTGTATCACGGCCGGCACCCGGCTTTCGTACTTTTTCTGGATATCGATCCGGCTCGGGTGGATGTCAATGTGCATCCGGCCAAGCACGAAGTGCGTTTCCGCGATGGCCGCAGCATCCATGATTTCATTTTCCGCAGCCTGCACCGCCTGATGGCGGAAACCCGGGCCGGCGCCATGGCGCCGGAGCATTCAGTTCCCAGGGGTATCGGGCAGCCGACATCGTATTCGCTGCCAGCGCAGGGAGCCATGCCCTTGCCTGTAAACGAGCAAATGGCCCATTACCGCACCCTGTACGGTCAGACTGAGACAGCGATCCCGGCATCGTCCTTGCCGGAAGCCGATCCGGAGCGCGCGCCGCCGCTCGGTTTCGCGCTGGCGCAACTGCATGGCGTGTTCATTCTGGCGCAGAACGACGTCGGCCTGATTCTGGTTGATATGCATGCCGCGCATGAGCGCATCACCTATGAGCAGTTGAAAGCCGCCCAGGGCGACGGCGGCATCCGCAGCCAGCCCTTGTTGGTTCCGGTAACGGTGCCCTTGAGCGAGAACGAAGCTACCGCCAGTGAAAGTCTGGCCACGCCACTGCAGGCATTGGGCTTCGATGTCGTGCGCACCGGCCCACAGTCGGTCAGCGTGAGGGCGGTGCCTTCGCTTCTGGCCGATGTCGATGCCCGACAGCTTTTCCTCGATGTGCTTTCCGAGTTCCGTGAATACGGCGCCTCCCGACGCTTGCAGGAAGCCCAGAACGAACTGCTTTCGACCATGGCTTGCCATGGTTCCGTGCGCGCCAACCGCCGCCTGAGCGTTCCGGAAATGAATGCCCTGTTGCGCGCCATGGAAGCGACCGAGCGTTCCGGACAATGCAACCACGGTCGACCGACCTGGGTCCAGTTGAGCCGATCCGAATTAGACCGATTATTTTTAAGGGGACGATAATGCGTGCATTCACCATCGTAATGGCGGGGCTTTTACTGGCCGGTTGCCAGCAGGGTCCGAGCCCGGAGCAGTTGGCCAGGGAGAAATCCGAAAAAATGAAACATTACAGCGAAATCATGCAGTGGCGCACCGATCGTATTGATCGTTTGACCAAACCCGATGGCTGGCTGTCATTGGTCGGGATGCATTGGTTGCCGAAATCGGGCGTTACCCGCGTCGGTTCCGGCGAAGCCAACGGGACGCGGCTTACCGTCGGTCCGGACAAACTTGGTTTGATTACCGTCGAAGAAGGCAATCAGGTCTGGTTGCAGCCTGAAAGCGGCGTCGCACTGACTGTTGACGGCTTGCCGGCCGCGGGCCGGACCCAATTGATGCCGGATTCACGGGGCAAAGCCACAGTAGTCGGATTCGATGGTGGCAAAGCCAGTTTCATCGTCATCGATCGGGGCGGCAAGCTCGCACTGCGCGTGCGTGATGCCGAAGCCGCGACCCGGGTCAAGTTCACCGGGATCGATTATTTTCCGGTGGATAAGGCTTACCGCTATACCGCGACGTTCACCCCCCACGATGCCGGACGCACCATCGATATCGTCAATATTCTCGGCATGGTCGAGCCGATGATGAATCCGGGCACGGTCACTTTCACCGCCGGCGAAAAAACATTCACGCTGGAAGCCATCGACGAGGGCGATCACCGCCTGTTCCTGGTATTCGCCGACCGGACCTCGGGCAAGGAGAGCTATGCCGCAGCCCGCTTCCTGTATGCCGAGTATCCGGGCGCCGACGGCAAAACCGTGGTTGATTTCAACAAAGCCTACAACCCGCCCTGTGCGTTCACCCCGTTTTCGACCTGCCCGATGCCGCCTCCGGAAAACCGGATGGATATGGCGGTGACGGCGGGCGAGAAGAAGCCGCGTAAAATCACGCCATGACGAAATCCACGGCCTGGCTTGCGGTCTGCTGCCTGGCGGCTGGTTGCGCTTCCGGAACACCGAGCACGCCGGCGATCTGGAAGGTCAGTGATGCCGACAACAGCATCTATCTCCTCGGTTCTTTCCATGCCCTGAAAACCGAAGATTATCCATTGTCTGCCGTTGTTTTGGCGGCCTATGCCGATGCCGAACGACTGGCATTCGAAGTGGCACCCGAGGAATTGCAGTCACCGGAGCTGCCGGCCAAGATGCAGCAGGCGGCCCTATTGGCGCCCGGACAGAACCTGCAGAGTTTGTTGACGGAGACTGCCTGGCAGCAACTGCAAGTCTGGAGCCGCAGCAATCCCGCCTTTCCCATCGCCAGCCTGAACCGGATGGAGCCCTGGTTTGTGGCGATTCTGGTTGTGAACACGCAGGCCAAGTCACAAGGCTTCGAGTCCGGTCTCGGCGTGGATCAGCATTTCATGAACGCTGCCAAACCGGCGGCCAAGCCAAGCATCGGCCTGGAAAAAGCCAGCCAGCAGATCGCCTTGTTCGACGGAATGCCGCCGAAGGCCCAGCAGCAACTGCTGCAGGAGGCCTTGGACGCCAATGTCTCGGACAACACCCGTGATCTGGAAAAGCTCCGGCATTTGTGGAAGACCGGCGATGTCGCCGGTCTGCAACGTGAAACGGTCGAGCGCATGCGTCGCGAGTACCCGGACCTGTACCAAAGCGTCAATGCGGACCGCAACCGGGCATGGCTGCCGCAGGTTCAAGCGATGCTCGACGACGAAGCAAACGACGACACCCTGGTCGTGGTCGGTGCGCTGCATTTGCTGGGGGAGGACGGCCTTGTCCAGCTTCTCCGGAAAAAAGGCTATCGCGTCGAGCGCCTGAAGTAGCTCAGCAGGCAACGATGTCGATGCAGTCGACCGGGCAGGGCGGAATGCACAGATTGCAGCCGGTGCACAGATCCGCCAGCACGGTATGCATCCGTTTCGACGCGCCGATGATGGCATCGACCGGACAGGCCTGGATGCATTTGGTGCAGCCGATGCACTCGGCCTCGCGGATGATGACGACACTCGCCGGCAGGGATTCGCCATGCCGGGTATCAAGTGGTTTGGCCTCCAAGCCGAGCAGCAAGGCCAAGGCTTGGATGCCGGCTTCGCCGCCGGGAGGGCATTGGTTGATGTCGGCACGGCCTTCGGCAATGGCTTCGGCATACGGACGGCAACCGGCATAATCGCATTGGCCGCACTGGGTCTGCGGAAGCAGGCTGTTGATGTCGTCGGCCGACGGCCTGTTCGCCATGTTTACTTGACCGGGTGTCCGGCCTGGGCGCCGTCATCGGCATCGAGCAGGAACAGACCGTCATCGCCGCCGGCGGACAGAATCATGCCTTGCGAAATGCCGAACCGCATTTTACGGGGCGCCAGATTGGCGATGAAGACCACCTTGCGGCCGATCAGTTTTTCCGGTTCGCCGTAGCTGCCGCGGATACCGGAAAAAATCTGGCGTTGTCCGAGATCGCCGGCGTCCAGCAGGAAGCGCAGCAGTTTATCGGAACCATCGACGAAACCGCATTCCAGCACTTTGCCGATGCGCAGATCGAGCTTGGCGAAATCATCGATGCCGATTGTGCCGGGCGCTGCTTCGGCGGCGGTCTTTTTCGGTTCGGCGGCTTTGGCCGGTTTGGCATCGGCTACAGGTGCGGCAACGGTGGTGTCTTTGGAGGCGTCAATCATGGCTTGGATGTTCTTTGGGTCGATACGTGTGAACAGCGGGCTGTAGGCGGCGATTCGGTGGCCAAGCAGCGGGGCATTGAAATCGGTCCAGGTGCTTATCGGCGCATTGAGGAAGGATTCCGCCTGCGTGGCAATCTGTGGAAGAATCGGTTTCAGTGCCAGCGCCAAAACGCGGAACAGATTCAAGGCCTGCGTGCAGACCCCATGCAGCACGGCAAGTTGCTCGGGGTCTTTGGCCAGCACCCACGGTTTCTGTTCGTCGATGTAACGGTTGGCGATATCGGCCAGAGCCATGGTCTGGCGCAGGGCCTGGGCGGTTTCACCCTCCAGATAACTCTGCCGGATGGCCGTGAACTCGGCTTCGAACTGCGCATAGGTCGCGGCGTCCGGAAGGCTGTCCGCCAGCATGCCGTCAAAACGGGTGGTGATGAAGCCGGCACAGCGACTGGCGATGTTGACGAACTTGCCGACGATGTCGGCATTGACCTTGGCCACGAAATCCTCGAGGTTGAGATCGAGGTCGGCCACACCGGAGCCGGACTTTCCGGCGAAGTAATAGCGCAGGGCTTCCGGCTGCAGACCGGCGTCCAGGTAACTGCGCGCCATCACGAAGGTGCCACGCGACTTCGACATCTTGGCGCCGTTGACGGTCAGGTAGCCGTTCACGTGCAATTGGGTCGGTGCGCGGAAACCGGCACCGTGCAGCACCGCCGGCCAGAACAGGCCGTGGAAGTTGACGATATCCTTGCCGAGGAAGTGGTGCAGTTCGGTTTGGTTTTCCGCGTTGCGCGTTGCATCCAGAAAAGCGTCGAAGTCGAGGCCTTCACGCTCGCACAGGGCTTGGAAGCTCGACAGGTAACCGATCGGCGCATCCAGCCAGACATAGAAGTATTTGCCGGGGGCATCGGGAATCGGGAAACCGAAGTAGGGCGCATCCCGCGATATGTCCCAGTCGCGCAGGCCGCCGTCGGCATCCAGCCATTCGCGCAGTTTGGTTTTGATGCCTTCGTGGGCGACGTCGCCCTGCAGCCAGTCGTTCAGGAATCGGGTGTAATCGCCGAGCTTGAAGAAGTAGTGTTCGGATTCCTTCAGCACCGGTTTGGCACCCGAGACCACCGAAACCGGATCGATCAACTCTGTCGGTGCGTAAGTGGCGCCGCAGTTCTCGCAGTTGTCACCGTATTGATCGGCGCTTTTGCAGTTCGGGCAGCTGCCCTTGATGTAGCGGTCCGGCAGGAACATCTGCTTTTCCGGATCGAACATCTGGTTGATGGTGCGCACCGCGATGCTGCCGCGCGCCTTCAGTGCGGCATACACGCGCTCGGTGAAGGCCCGATTGTGTGGCGCGTTGGTCGAATCGTAGTGATCGAAAGCGACGCCGAAAGCCTTGAAGTCGGCTTCATGCCCGGCCTGGATGCCGGCAATGAACTGCTCCGGGCTGAGCCCCGCCTTTTCCGCGGCCAGCATGATCGGCGTGCCGTGGGTGTCGTCGGCGCAGACGAAATGGGCGGTACCCCCGGCCAAGCGGCGTGCGCGCACCCAGATATCGGCCTGGATGTAACCGACCAGATGGCCCAGATGCAGGGGGCCGTTGGCGTAGGGAAGGGCGGTGGTGACGAGCGCGGGGGGGATAGACATAATTGAATTATAAGGCTTTGGCGTATGACTGTGGCTTTCCAGTACAATAAGCTTTTGCCCCGAAGCACCCCCTTATGTCCCTGACCGAAGCCGCCATCCGCGCTGAATTGGCCCTTATCCGCGATCCCGACACCGGTCAGGACCTGATTGAAGGCAATAACGTGCAGGCCATCGGCGTCGACGGACAGAATGCCGCCATCGCCCTGCAATGGCGCTATCCGGCTCGTTCGGCACACCCGGCCATGATTTCGGCCATCGAATCCCGTCTGAAAAGTGCGCTCGGCGCCCATGCGGTCGCGGTCAGCATCGATACCCGAATTCCGGCCCACAAGGTCCAGAACGATCTGTCGCCGTTGCCAGGCGTGAAGAACATCATCGCCGTCGCTTCGGGAAAAGGCGGCGTGGGCAAATCCACGACCGCGGTCAATATTGCGCTGGCGCTGGTTGCCGAAGGCGCCACCGTCGGTATTCTCGACGCCGATATCCATGGCCCCTCGATTCCGATGATGCTGGGCATCAGCGGTAAACCCGACAGCCTCGATGGAAAAACCGTCGAACCGAAAATCGCACACGGACTGCAGGCGATGTCGATCGGCCTGTTTCTGGGCGAGGACACCCCGACCATCTGGCGCGGTCCCATGACCACCCAGTACCTGCAGCAGTTATTGACCACCACCCGTTGGCAGAATCTGGATTATCTGATCATCGATCTGCCGCCGGGGACCGGCGATATCCAGCTGACCTTGGCGCAACGCATCCCGGTTTCGGCCGCGGTGATCGTCACCACGCCCCAAGATATTGCTTTAATAGATGCCAAGAAAGCACTGAAAATGTTCGAAAAAGTGGAAGTTCCCGTGCTCGGAATCATCGAAAACATGGCGACCCACATCTGCACCAACTGCGGCCATGCCGAGGCCATCTTCGGCGAAGGCGGCGGCGCACGCATGGCTGAACAGTACGGCGTGGAATTGCTGGGCCAACTGCCCTTGACCCGCCAGATCCGTGAGCAGATGGACTCCGGCCAACCGACCGTAGCCGCTGATCCGGATTCGCCGGCCGCTGCCGCTTATCGCAGCATCGCCCGCAAGGCCGCCGCCAGGCTTTCGCAGCAGGCCCGCAATAAAAACATTGGCATTCCCAATATCGTCATCCAAAATACCTGAATCCCTACCGAGACCCGCTATGAGCATCAAATCCGACCGCTGGATCCGCCGCATGTCCGAACAACACGGCATGATTGAACCGTTCGAGCCCGGCCAGGTCAAGACCGCCGCCGATGGCCACCGGATCGTGTCCTACGGCACCTCCAGCTACGGCTACGACGTGCGCTGCGCCCGCGAGTTCAAGATCTTCACCAATATCAACTCGACCATCGTCGATCCCAAGGCTTTCGACCCGACCAGCTTCGTCGACATCGAGGCCGATGTCTGCATCATTCCGCCGAACTCCTTCGCGCTCGCGCGTACGGTCGAGTTCTTCCGCATCCCGCGTGACACGCTGGTGGTGTGCCTAGGCAAAAGCACCTACGCGCGCTGCGGCATCATCGTCAACGTGACGCCGCTGGAACCGGAGTGGGAAGGCCATGTCACGCTCGAGTTCAGCAACACCACACCGCTGCCGGCGAAAATCTATGCCGGCGAGGGCGTCGCGCAGATGCTGTTCTTCCAATCCGACGAAGTCTGCGAGACATCCTATAAAGACCGCGGCGGAAAATACCAGGGCCAGACCGGCGTTACGCTGCCGAAGACCTGAGTTCCACCGGACGCTCAGAACGATGAGCCCGGTTCCTGAAGAAAGGCGATTTCCTCGGGCGTACTGACGCGGCCGAGCACGGTATTGCGGTGCGGATAGCGCCCGAACCGGTCGATGATGGCCTTGTGCTTCAGTTCGTATTCCAGATTATTCGCGATGCCATTGCGGGTGAACAGTTCCACCGCCGTTTCGTGAATGGCCGCCGATTCGCTGTGCATATACGGCATATACAGAAAGACGCGCTCCTGCGCCGTAAGCGCGGCATCGGCGCCCGTGCGTACCCCCTCTTGGGCCAATACCAGCGCCATGCCATCTTGGGCAAAGGCGCGCGGAGAGTCGCGGTAGAGGTTGCGCGAGAATTGGTCGAGCACGATGATTTCAGCCAATCGACCTTGTGGCGTCTCGCGCCAGGCGCTCAATTCCCCCAGACTGGCCTGTGCATGCAACGCACCGAAGCGGGCATCGAGCATACGGTCGAATTCGGCATCCTTTTTGAACCAGAGACTGCGATCGATTTCGTTGAACCAAAAATGGAGGAGTCCGGAAGGGCCATGAATGATGTGTTCCGCCGTCACGGCCTACCATCCGGTTGAAAATCGGCCGATGCAAAGACATCCAATAATTTTCTTCCCGTAGCCGATGCTTCGGATTCTCCATACGGCTCCCGGACTCCGGCGTTCCACACCGGCGCCGGCCAAGCGGCATCGCCGTCATGACGCAGAATCACATGGATGTGCAACTGTGGCACTACATTGCCCAACGCCGCGATATTAAGCTTCTGGCCGTGCGGGAATACGGACTGCAGGGCGCGGGCGGCGGCGGTGATTTCGGCCTGCAACTGCAGTTGGTCCGGGGTGCTCAGATCGGGCCATTCGCGCACATTCGGCACCCGCGGCACCAGTATCAGCCAGGGAAAGCGCGAATCGTCCATCAGCCCGATCCGGCACAGCGGCGCGTCCAGCAGAAAGCGGGTATCGGCCTCAAGGCGGCCGTCGAGTCGGAATTCAGGCTGATTCATCAATGGCTTGGTAGGGAAACGGTATAATCCAAGCCCCAGTATCCGGTGCCGGTTCCCGCATGTCAAAGTCCAACCCGAAAGTCGGTTTCGTCAGTCTCGGCTGCCCCAAGGCCTTGGTCGATTCCGAGCGCATTCTGACCCAACTGCGGGTGGAAGGCTACGACATCGTGCCGACCTACGACAAGGCCGACGTGGTGGTAGTCAACACCTGCGGCTTCATCGACTCGGCGGTCGAGGAATCCTTGGATGCCATCGGCGAAGCCATGGCCGAGAATGGCAAGGTCATCGTCACCGGCTGCCTTGGCAAGCGCCCGGAGCAGATCCGTGAGCAGTTTCCGGATGTGCTGTCGATTTCCGGCCCGCAGGATTATCAAAGCGTGATGGGCGCGGTGCACGCCGCATTGCCGCCCAAGCACGATCCGTTCATCGATCTGGTGCCGGACTATGGCATCAAGCTGACCCCGAAGCATTACGCCTATCTCAAGATATCCGAAGGCTGCAACCACCGCTGCAGCTTCTGCATCATTCCGTCCATGCGCGGCGATCTGCTCTCGCGCCCGGTGGACGAGGTGTTGCGCGAAGCCGAGAAGCTGGTGCGTGGCGGCGTGCAGGAGCTGCTGGTCATTTCACAGGACACCAGCGCCTACGGCGTGGATGTGCGTTACGCCGAACGCCAGTGGCGCGACAAAACCTACCAGACCCGCATGAAGGACCTGTGTGCAGGCCTCTCGGAGCTGGGCGTGTGGTCGCGCCTGCACTACGTTTACCCGTACCCGCATGTGGACGACATCATCCCGCTGATGGCCGAAGGCAAACTGTTACCGTATCTGGACATCCCGTTCCAGCATGCCAGTCCGCGCATTCTGAAGCTGATGAAGCGACCGGGTGCGGTCGAGAAGAATCTGGAGCGCATCCAGAAATGGCGCGACATCTGCCCGGAGCTGACCATCCGCAGCACCTTCATCGTCGGCTTTCCCGGCGAGACCGAGGACGATTTCGAGCAGTTGCTGAGTTTCATCGACCAAGCCGAGCTCGACCGGGTCGGCGCCTTCGCCTATTCGCCGGTGGACGGCGCCGCCGCCAATGCCTTGCCGGATGCCGTTCCGGAAGAAATCAAGCAGGAGCGTCTGGCGCGTTTCATGGAGCTGCAGGCGGATATCAGTGCCGAGAAGCTGCAGCGCAAGGTCGGCAGCGTGCAGCAGGTGCTGGTCGATTCCCTGGATGGCGAGCTGGCCATCGCACGCTCGAAAGCCGATGCTCCCGAAATCGACGGTCTGGTGCAGATCCAGGACGGCGAGCGCATGGGTCTGAAGCCCGGTCAATTCGTGGATGTCACCATCATGGGTGCCGACGAGCACGATCTGTTCGCGCTGGTCGACCCGGAAAACGCCGACTTCTAAGCCTCGTAGTCGATTGAAACCACGAGGTAGCGGGTCAGGCCCGTCGGCAGTTCGACCTCGAATTCCATATCCACGGCCTTGTTCAACGCCGCCCGTGCCAGGGGCGAATCGATGCTGATCCAGTTCGATCGGGCATCGGTTTCATCCGGCCCGACGATGCGGTAACGGCGGGTATCGCCGTCCTCGTTTTCAAGTTCAAACCAGGCGCTGAAAAAAATACGATTGCGCGGGGCTTTGTCCTGTTCGGGGACTTTCAGTACCTCGATGCGTTTGCTCAGATAGCGGACACGCCGGTCGATTTCACCCAATTGCTTCTTGCGGTAGATGTATTCGGCATTTTCCGAGCGGTCGCCTTCGGCGGCGGCGGCCGAAAGCGCCTTCACCACCTCCGGCCTGCGCACCTGCCACAGATCCTGCAGTTCACCGCGCAGACGCTCCAGCCCGTCACGGGTGATCAGGGCGGTGCTGGCTTCAGAGGGTGGTCGCCATCGGCTCATGGGATGTTCACGAAAAATTTATGGAGTCTGCGGCGGGTATGGTTGATAATGCAGTCTGGATAGCATAAAGCATGTGCCAGGGAGTTTTCATGCGGATTAGTCCGATGGGTATCGTGGTTCTCGCCACCGTGGTGTTTTCCGGCAGTCTTCTTGCCGCCAAACCGACCCGGGAGGCCCTTCTTTACGGGCAGATCGATGAGACGCTGAAGACCTACCAGCAGGCGCGTGACCGCTATGAAACCGGTGATGACAGCCAGCTGGCGGTCATGAACAAGGCCATCGAAGACCTCGAAGACCAGGCCAACCAATGTTTCAAACTGAAGGCGTGTTCGAAAACCAAAGTCATCAGCGCCTATGAACAGCTGATCAAGCAGTCCGACATGCCGGTCGCAGCCAGCGGCAACTCCGTCGCATTGGGACCCCAAAACATTCCTGCCTTGGGAACCACGATCAAGCTGCTGGGTTCACGTAATCTCGAGTTATTGACCAAATATAACGAGCCCATGCAGGCCGCCATCGCCAACTGGCTGACGGTGAACCGCGGGTTTTTCCTGGAGTCCTGGGAAAACTACCATTACATGCGTTATCTGATGGCCCCGGAATACGAGAAAGCCGGATTGCCCGAAGCGCTGCTGTTCGGCATGATGACCAAGGAATCCGGCGGCAAAGTGCATTCGGTGTCCAGGGCTGGTGCGGCAGGGCCTTTGCAATTCATGCCTGCCACGGGCCGGCGGTTCAATCTCGACTCCGGTCCGGGCTATGACATGCGTTACGACCCGCAATTCGCGGCGCGTGCCAATGCCCAATATATGAACGAGCGCTTCGAGGAGCTCAACCGCAGTCTGGAAATGGCCATCGCCGGTTACAACGGCGGCGAGGGCAGGGCGCGGCGCATCTACGGCGAACGCGGTGGCGACTTCTGGCAGGAAAACGTCTATACCGAATGGCCCGCGGAAACCCGCGATTACGTGCCGGCGGTGCTGGCGGCCGCTTGGCTGTTCATGCATGGTTCCGAATACGGCTTGACCTATCCGAAACTGGACTACTCACCGGCCACCCTGACCCTGCAGCGTGCCACCACCATCAACGAACTAACCATCTGTCTGGGCAACCCGCATAACCAAGCCGGCTGGTTCCGTGTCCTGCGCAACCTCAACCCGCACTACGAACCCGGTCAATACATTCCTCAGGGCATCGTGCTGCGCGCCCCGAAAAAGCTAGTGGCCAGCTATCAGGCCAACTGTCTGAGTGGTCCTCGCAGCGAACAGGCCAGAATGCTGACTCAGGCCCGCAAGGCGCCGGTATTCTACCGTCCTCCGCGGGTCCTTGTTGCTGAAACCACCGAGGGTGATGTTGTCTCGGGTGGCGACACCGGTGCAAAGCACAATGGCAAATACATCGTCAAACCGGGCGAAACCCTGATGATGATCACGCGCACCTTCGATTGCGATCTCAGCAGGCTGATCAAGGTCAACGATCTGGCTCCGCCAAACTACATCATCAAGCCCGGGCAGGAAATCATCCTGACCGGTTGCAAGAAGTAAATAAAAAAGCCGGCCTGGGCCGGCTTTTTTTCTGCCCAAGGACTTCGATTACACGCTGTCCCAGCCGGCTTTCGGTGCGAAGCGTGCTCCGTACTTGCTTTCCAGAGACTTCAGGGTGGCCAGTGCCGGTTCGCGGCCGATGGCCTTGATGTGTTCAATCGGGCCGCCGCGGAACGGCGCGAACCCGGTGCCGAAGATGACGCCGGCGTCCAGCAGCTCGGCATCGGCGACCACGCCCTGATGCAGACAGGACACGGCTTCATTGAGCAGGGCGAATACCAGACGGTCCTGCAGGTCGTCGGGTGCTTTGTAGTCCTTGGGCAGCTCGGGTTTGACCGCTTTGCCCTCGACCCATTTGTAGAGCCCTTCGCCGTCTTTCTTGCCGCGTTTTCCCGGAGTCACCTGCAGCGCGTCCGGCAATGTCTGGCCATGGAATTCGGCCATGATCTTGCCGACACTGGCGGCCACATCCAGACCGACCGTATCCACCAGTTCGATCGGTCCCATCGGCATGCCGAAATCGAGCGCGGCCCTGTCGATGGCGCGGCCCGGAATGCCTTCCGAAAAGGCCAGAATCGCTTCCTGCATGTAAGGTGCAAGGATGCGGTTGACCAGAAAGCCCGGCGTTCCGGCGACCGGTACCGGCAGCTTGTCGATGCTGCGGCAGAAAGCGGCCAGTCGGCGTTCGGTTTCAGCGGCCATGCCGCCGTGACGGACGATTTCAACCAAAGGCATCATCGCCACCGGGTTGAAGTAATGCAGTCCCGCAAAGCGCGAGGGCTGTGCGAGCTTGCTGCCCAGCGTGTCCAATGCAATCGAGCTGGTATTGGAAACAAGCAGCGCGTCCGGCTTCATTTTCGTTTCCAGCGCGGCGTACAGCGCCTGTTTCGCTTCGAGATTCTCGAAGATGGCTTCAATGATCAGATCGGCTTTGGCCACGCCGTCACCGGCCACATCGGCCTGCAGGCGGGCCCGCGTCGCCACGCGCTTGGCGTCGTCTTTCACTTTCTTGGCGAATAGGGTGTCGGCGCGGTCGAGGGCCGGCTGGATGTATTGCATCTCGCGGTCCTGCAGCGTGACCTCGAATCCGCGCAGGGCACACCAAGCCGCGATATCGCCGCCCATCACGCCGGCACCGACAACATGCACATGGGTGATGCCGTGTTCCTTACCACCCAAAGATTTCAGGCGCTCCATCAGGAAGAAGATACGGGTCAGGTTACGCGCAGTCGGCCCCTGCGCCAATTTGGCCACGGAGTAGCCTTCCTGTTTCAAGGCGGCGCGCACTGGCATGCCGCCCGTGCGTCGCCACGTGTCGATCAGGCTGTAGGGCGCCGGATAATGGGCTTTTCGGGCTTTGCGGGCCACTTGTTTGGTCAG
>JBMSNF010000024.1:0-16582 GCA_049421545.1 Arenimonas sp. | reverse complement strand
GGCAGCGTCATCGCCATCATCGGCGCCAACAGCACGGGGCTGCTCGCCAACAGCCGTTATTACCAGCTGCAGCATGACAGCGGCGGCGGCGTCGACTTCAACCGCATCTGGCCGGGAAAAGCCGAAGGCAATGCCGCCGAACAACAGGTGCACCGGATTTTCAACGGCATCTGGGCGGGCAACGCCGACTCCGTCATTGATCTGCATACCCAGAGTACCGGTACCGCCTACCCGCTCTACATCTATGCCGATTACCGGGTGGCCGGCGTCAAGACCTTGGCCGAGCTGTTTCCTGCCGACATCATCAAAATCGATCCAGGCGAACCCGGTGCCGCCGAGCAGGCCTTCAATGATGCCGGCATGGCCTCGATTACCCTGGAAATCGGCGCCGCGAAACTGTATCAGCCGGAGTTGATCGCACGCGCGCTGGTCGGTGTCGATAACGTGCTGAAAGCCTATGGCATGCTGCCCGGAAAGCTCGGCCGCGATGCCAAGGCGCAACGCAGCTTCATCGGCAACCAGACCCAGAGCATCCGTGCCGACCGTGGCGGATTCGCCGAAGTTCTGGTGGCCCTGAACCAGGACGTGAAGGCCGGACAGCTACTGGCCGTGCAACGCAACGGATTCGGCGACATCATCGCCCGCTACACCGCGCCGTTTGACGCGCGCGTCGCTTCCGTCGGCACCGATCCGCTGCGCGAGCCCGGTAGCCTGTTGGTCCGTCTGATCCGCGTCAATACGGACGCCGCCTGCAGCGACGGCTGCTGAACCCGAGGAACCCAAGACCTATGGCGAACATCCTGATTACCTGGGAAATCGGCGAGGGCTCCGGCCACATCGCGCCCTATCTGAATCTCATCAAGGAGCTGGAGGCGCGCGGGCACGAGATCACCTTCGCCTGCAAATACGTGTCGCGGGCGTTCCGCCTGTTTGAAGGCACCAAAGTCCGGTACCTGCAAAGCCCCTATGTGTCCTCGCCGGCCTCTGAACAGGTCACGCCGATCGACAGCTTCGCAAAGATCCTGAACAATTCGGGCTACAGCAATGTTTCCCAGCTGGCCGGAATGATCCGGGCCTGGCGGAACCTGTTCGAGCTGGTCAAACCCGATTTGATCATCGCCGATTACAGCCCGACCGCGGTACTGGCGTCACGTGAATCCGGCATCCCGCGTCTGCAGATCGGTACCGGCTTCTACCAGATGCCGACCCAGGGCCGTGTGCCCAGTCTGGCCGAGCTGCAGGGCATCCCGCAGGATGATCCGAGCGTTTTCGGCTTCCAGAATAAAATCCTCACCCACATCAACAGTGCGCTGGAACTCAATGGCATGCAGCGGATCGAGTTCTTCAACCAATCGCAGATCGCCGAGCGCAAATTGTTCACGACCTTCAAGGAACTCGACCACTACCCCGACCGTGAGCCGGCCGAATACATCGGACCGATGCGAATCGTCCAGGGCGCTGCGCCGGAATGGCCGGAAGGTGATGGACCCAAAGCTTTCGGGTATCTGAAACCGTTCCCGACCCTGCCGCAGCTGCTGATGCAGCTGAACCAGAAGAAAATCCGCACGCTCATCTATCCGGATGGCATTCCGGACAAAATGATGAAGGAACACGCCTCGGCCACCCTGCGTTTCGTCGACAAGCCCCTGGACATGCGCCTGATCGGCGAAAGCGCCGATTTCGCCATCCATAACGGCAACCACGGCACCACCTGCGAGCTGATGCTGGCCGGCGTGCCCTCGCTGGTGTTGCCACTGCATGCGGAACAGTCCATCATGGGCCGACACCTGCAGCTGATGTCGGCCGGCCTGAGTTATGTCGAGAAAACCGCCGACCAGTTCCATCAGGGACTGAGTGCCTTGACGCGGGAATCCAAGTACCGCGAGGCGGCGCAAGCGTTCGCTGACAAATACCGCGACTTCGACCGCGACCAAGCGACCCGGACCGCGCTTGCGGCAGCAGAGCAGCTTCTAGCCGGTTAGCCGTCGAGCTCGGCCCAGCGCGCATAGGCGGCATCAAGCTCGGCCTGGGCGCTTTCCAGATCCCGGGTATGCGCGGTGATGCGATCCGCGGGCTGGGTGTAAAAGTCCGCCTGTTGCATGCGCTCGGTCAACGCGCCGACGCGGCCTTCCAGCTGCTCGATTTTCATAGGCAACAGTTCCAGCTCGCGGGCATCCTTGTAACTGAGTTTCTTTTTGGCCGGTTCCGGTGCCGCCACCGCTTTGGCGTCGGCGACCGGCTTCGGAGCCGTTGCCGGCTTGGGTGCAGGCCGGCGGCTCTGACGCAGGGCATCGCTGTAGCCGCCCACGTATTCGTCGATGCGGCCGTCCCCGCTGAACATCAGGCAGGAGGTGGCGACGGCATCGATGAAGTCCCGGTCATGACTGACCAGGAGCAAAGTGCCGGTGTAATCATCCAGCAGCTCTTCGAGCAATTCGAGGGTTTCAACATCGAGATCGTTGGTCGGTTCGTCCATCACCAGCACGTTGGAAGGCTGCGCGAACAGTTTGGCCAGCAGCAGGCGGTTGCGTTCGCCGCCGGACAGCCGGGTAATCGATGCGCGCGAGCGTTCGGGGCTGAACAGGAAATCCTGCAGATAGCCCAGCACATGCTTGCGTGATCCGTTGATGTCGATGAATTCGCGGCCCTCGGACACATTGTCGAGGGCGTTCCAGTCTTCGCGCAGGGTGTTGCGGTATTGGTCGAAATAGGCGACCTGCAGGCGCGTGCCCTGCTCCACCGTACCCTGGTCGGGAGTCAATTGACCGAGCAGCAGTTTGATCAGGGTCGATTTGCCGGCGCCGTTCGGGCCGATCAGGGCGATGCGGTCGCCGCGCAATACGCGCGTGCTGAAATCGCGCACCAGCGGCCTGCCGTCGTAGCCGAAGGAAACGTCTTTGACATCGAACACCCGTTTTCCGGAATTCTCCGCCTGCGCCGCCTGCATCTTGACATTGCCGGTGGCTTCGCGCCGTTGCGCGCGCTCGCGGCGCATCGCTTCCAAGCGGCGGACACGGCCTTCATCGCGGGTGCGGCGCGCTTTGATGCCCTGCCGGATCCAGACTTCTTCCTGCGCCAGCAGTTTGTCGAAACGGGCACTGTTCTGCGCTTCGTCGTTCTGACGCTCGGCCAGACGGCGCTGGTAATTGCCCCAATCGCCGGGCCAGGAAGTGACCGCGCCGCGGTCGATTTCGACGATGCGGGTGGCCAGATTTTTAAGAAAACGGCGGTCATGGGTGATGAACAGCAGACAGCCCTCCCACTGCAGCAGGGTTTTCTCCAGCCAATCGATGGCTTCGATGTCGAGATGGTTGGTCGGTTCGTCGAGCAAAAGAATATCCGGCTGCGCCACCAAGGCGCGCGCCAACAGGACCCGCCGCTTCATGCCGCCGGAAAGGGCGGCGAAATCCAGCTCGGGATCCAAACTCATGCGCTCCAGTGCGGTGCTGACCTGTTGTTCCAGATTCCAGCCACCGGCGGCCTCGATGCGCCCCTGCACCTCGGCCAGCGCGTCACCGTCGAATTCCGCGGCATGGCTGAGATGGTGGTAAAGCGCCAGATCATCACCCAAAGTGCCTAGTCCGGTGGCGACCACATCGAAAATCGTGCCGTGCAGGCCGTCCGGGACTTCCTGCTCGAGCCGTGCGATTTTAAGACATTCTTCACGCACGATACCGCCGTAATCGGCCTGCAGCTCGCCAGCGATGAGCTTGAGCAAAGTAGATTTACCGGCACCGTTGCGGCCTATTAGGGCGATGCGTTCGCCCTTGTCTAGACTCAGGCACACCCTTTCCAGCAGCAATGGGCCTCCGATGCTGAAGTCAAGACAGTGTAAAGAAATCAGGGGCATTTGTTCAACCAACGGTCATGAGAATTTTGAAGCGGAAAATTCGATGTGTATTCAATTAATGCTGAAAGAACAAAACGCTATAAAAAAAGCCACAGACAAAGCCGTGGCTTTTTTATGAGAGTTTACTCGCTAATCAAAGACGTGCTTTTTTCCAACCAGCCTCATAGCCTTGGCAGAAAGCCGACTCGAAACGTCGATCGTACATTTCTTCATGACGACCGCAGTACATACTCTGATTGTTATGGCCATCACCTAAACCTTCATGATAACCGTCTTGATAGTATTCAAATTCATTTGTACCGCTTTTGAATGGATTACCATCGCCATTTCGGGCCGAATGATAACCGCCGTAATTATTTGAACTGTAATTGTCCACATAAGCGAAACTAGCACGACACCCTTTGTCCACCCAGATACCATCCGAATCAGCACCCCAAGTATAGTCTCGATTGCAAGGAGCTTTTGAGTACTGACGAATGATACGAACGTTCATTTTATCTGCATGAGGAAGACTACAGCGGATGAAACCTGCCTTTAATGACGAACACTCCATCGCGCCTGCTTCGACTTTTTCCGAATGCATCGAAGCTGCGACCGCCATTACCAATGCCAATATAAAATTAATCTTCATGATAATCTCCAGTAAAGAATGGAATAATATGCGTACTGCCCAAACAATCATGTAACGACCGCCGCCAATTGTCAACAAAGGAACCCACCCAGGGGTCGGCAAGCGTGCGACGTAACTGGCTAGAATTAGTAAACTTGGCCAGTAACTCACTGGCTAAATGGCTAAAAAACAGGGCCAAACCATAACAACCCCATAGACAGAGATGGCTAGATGACCGAGATACTGCTCTCAACCCTCAACGCCCGCTTCAGCCATGCTTCGCTCGGACTGCGCTATCTGCGCGCGAACCTCGGCGCCCTGCGCGAGCGCTCGGCCATCCGTGAATTCGTCATCGGCCAGAAAACCGAAGAAATCGCGGAAGCCGTTCTTGCGGCAAACCCGACCATTCTCGGTCTGGGCGTGTATATCTGGAACTGCGAAGAAACCCTGAAGCTGGTATTGATGCTGAAAGCGGTACGACCGGAGCTGATCATCGTGCTCGGCGGACCTGAAGTCAGCTATGAAACCGGCGAACAGGCCATCTGTGCCGCCGCCGATTACACCATCACCGGTTGGGGCGACATCAGCTTCGCGCAGCTGTGCGCGCAGATTCTGGCAGATGAAGCGCCGCAGGCGAAAATCATTCCCGGAATCCAGGCCAAGCTCGATGACATCGCTTCGCCGTATGCCGAATACACCGAAGAAGACATCCGGCAGCGGCACCTGTATGTGGAGGCGTCGCGCGGCTGCCCGTTCAAATGCGAATTCTGCCTGTCGGCGCTGGATAAAACCGCCTGGCCGTTCGCTCTGGAGCCATTTCTGGCCGATCTTGAAATGCTCTGGCAGAAAGGTGCCCGTCAGTTCAAATTCGTCGACCGCACTTTCAACCTCAAAATCGAAACCTCGCTGCGCATCATGGATTTCTTCCTCGGCAAAATCGCCGAAAATCCGGAAGATCCGCCGTTCGCGCATTTCGAACTGATTCCGGATCACCTCCCCGAAAAGCTGAAGGAAGCCATCCAGCGATTCCCGGCCGGCACCCTGCAATTCGAAATCGGCATCCAGACCTTCAACACCGAAGTTCAAGCCCGCATTTCGCGCAAACAGAAGAACGAGCTGGCACGCGACAACATCCTGTGGCTGGCGCAGAACAGCGGCGCGCATCTGCATGTCGATCTGATCGCCGGTCTGCCCGGGGAAACCGTGCAGAGCTTCGGCGAAGGATTCAACAAACTGGTGGCGCTGAATCCGCATGAAATCCAGTTCGGCATCCTCAAGCGCCTGCGCGGCGCGCCGATCGCCCGTCACACCGCGGATTTCGCCCTGCGCTTCAATCCGGCGCCGCCCTACAACATCCTGTCCACCGACTGCATCGATTTCGCCGAAATGCAGCGCCTGTCGCGCTTTTCACGCTATTGGGACATCCTCGCCAACTCCGGCCGCCATACCCGGGCTTTGCCGATGATTCTCGGGGATTCCGCATTCGACGGCTTTTACCGGCTGAGCGAGTGGCTGTATGCCAAAACCCGGCAGACCCACGCCATCGCCCACGAACGCATGGTGCATCTGCTGTATGACTATCTGCTGGAATGCGGCCATGCCGAAACCGATGTGGCGGCCGTGCTGATCGCCGATTACCGGGCCACCGGCGGCCGCAGCCGTTTGCGCTTCGAATCCGCCGATGCCGAACTGCCCTTGCCGAAACCGGCAAAAGCGAAGAAACATACGCCCGAACGCCAGGCACGGCACCTTCAGGCATGAAAAAAAGCCGGGCAAGCCCGGCTTTTTTCCGTCGACATGTCGTGGATCAGAAGCGTTTGCCGACCATGATCGAATAGACCATCGGATCGACATTGGCGGTGCCGATGGGAGCGCCATTGAGTTTTACATCCGCATCGATGTCCATCCAGCGGGCATCTACGGTCATGTCCCAACCCTCTGAAACCTGGAAGCGGAGACCGGCTTGTGCGGCAAGACCCCAGCTGTTGCCGATATCGATGTTCGAGCCTGGCGGAAGGAGGCTGGTTTCTTCTTCACTAAATGTGAGGGTGTAGTTCAGACCGGCGCCAAGAAAGGGGCTGACCTTGCCTTCAGGGTTGAAGTAATACTGCAGCGTGAAGGTCGGGGGAAGGTGCTTGAACTTGGCAACGACACCGCCATTGAGGGCGACTTCGTGCTTGAAGGGCGTTGCGGCCAACACCTCAATCGCCACGCTCGGGCTGAAGTGATAACCGAAGGTGAGACCCAGCTGGGTATTGCTGTCAACAGTGGCATCAGCCGCAGCGAGGACGCCATTGTCCGATTTCGGATTGACATTGGTCAGACCGCCACGCACGAACCAGTCGGCGGCGGAAGCGGACTGGGCGGCAAGGCCGGCCAGCAACAGAACAGCAAGTGTGGATTTTTTCATGACAAACTCCTTGGTGGATTGGATGGATTCATTATCACGTGTTAAAAAATCGTGATATTGACTCAAGTCAAACCGCTGCCGCCCAAGAATTGAAAAGACCCGCATATGCGAGTCTTTTCATGTAGTTACCACGATTTACAAGGCTATAAAAATATACACTTTAGGGCTTTTTGACGACTTCCCCGCCCTTCATCACGAAATCGACCTGCTCCAGAAGACTGACATCCTGCATCGGATTGCCTTTGACCGCGACCACATCGGCAAAGCGTCCGGCCTCGATGACGCCGATGTCCTTGCGGCCCAAGGCTTCGGCGGCGTTGGCGGTGGCACTCTGGATCGCCTGCGCCGGGGTCATGCCGTACTGCACCATCCAACGAAACTGTTTGCCGTTATCGCCATGCGGGTGGACGCCGGCATCGGTGCCATAGACCATTTTGACCCCGGCCCTGTGCGCTTTACGGAAACCCTCGCGCTGGATGTCGGCGACTTCACGGTCCTTGCGCAGGTTGTCTTCGAGTACGCCGTTCTTCTTGCCTTCGGATTGCGTGTACTCGGTGTTGTAGATATCCATCGAGAGCCATGTGCCGTACTTCTTCGCCAGTGCGATGCCCTCATCGTCGATCAGACTGGCATGTTCGATGGTGTCGATGCCGGCGCGGATGGCATCCTTGATGCCGGAGGCGCCATGCGCATGCGCGGCCACCTTCAAGCCGTACATGTGGGCATCATCGGCGACTGCCTTCATGTCGGTGTAACTCATCTGCTGCTGGCCGGGTTCGGTATTGCGGGAGAAGACACCGCCGGTGGCGCAGATCTTGATGACCTGCGCGCCGTACTTGCGGATTTCACGCACCGACTTGCGGGCCTGCTCCGGTGAGTCGGCGTTGTAGGCGTTCTTCTGTTCCATGGAGGGCGGGAAGAAGGTGGAATCGCAATGGCCGCCGGTTGCGCCGAAGGCATACCCGGCAGGCACGATGCGGGGGCCGACCACCTTGCCCTGATCGATGGCCTGCATCAAACCGACATCGTTCCAGGCATCGGCACCGACATTGCGGATGGTGGTGAAACCTGCCTGCAGGGTTTTAGCGGCATTGGCCACGGCGATCACGGACCAGAAGCGGTCACTGAACTGCAGTGAATTGTAGCCGCCATAGGTCGGATCGGAGTCGATGTGGGTATGCATGTCGATCAGTCCGGGCACCAGCGTCATGCCCTTGAGATCGATGACCCGCGCCGCGGGGGGGACGGTGCCGCCGGATTGCACGGATACGATGCGCTCACCGCGCACCACCACAACGGGATTGGACAGCGTGGTTCCGGTCCGGCTGTTGAACAGGCGGTCGGCGATCAGCACGGTATCCTGCGACGCATTCTGCGCCGGAACCACGGCCGAAACGGACAATGCCGCAAGAACGGCGGCGGCGGTGACTTTGATGTTCATCGGAATCCTTGTGGAAGTGGCAACGGCGCAAATATCGATTATGGCAGGTCAGGCCGCGGGGCTCAATCGGCAAGATGGACGCGGTTCCGGCCGGACTGTTTCGCGGCATACAGCGCGGCATCGGCCCGGGCCACCCATTGCATGCAGCTTTCTCCGGCCATCACACCAGCGACTCCGGCCGAAACGGTGACCGTGCCGTGTCTTCCGGTCAGCGCCGATTCGGCCTGGCAGCGTATTTTCTCGGCCAAGTGCCTTGCTTCCTCGGGGCTGAGCCCTTTGGCAAGCATCAGGAATTCCTCGCCGCCGTACCTGAAGAAACGGTCGACTTGGCGGGTGTGGCCGCGCACCATTTCGGCAAAGCTGGCCAGCACATCATCACCGGCTTCATGCCCGTGCTTGTCGTTGACATTCTTGAAATCATCAAGATCCATCAGGATGATTGCCATCGGCATCCGGCTGCGGGTGTACTCTTCGATAGCAAGATGCATTTCCTCTTCCATGCGCCGGCGGTTATAGGCACCGGTCAGCGGATCGATGCTGGCCTGTCGCTTGAGGATGGCCTGCTGTTCGGAAAGCCGCCCGGCGATGATGTAACTGAACAAGGTGAGTAGACCGCTGGTGGCCAGGAACGACAGCTGCTGTGCGGTACTGTTGAAACTGTGGCCCAGAAAAGCAATGACCAGCAGCATGAGGGTATTGGCGGCGGTCGCATAACTCAGATTGGATGTGATGAAACAATTGGCCACGATCGCCAGATACATCCAGAACGCCCCGGTAACCCCCAGCAGCTCCGAGCTGGCGATGGCGCCGACGACATTCACCAGCACCATGGCGCGCCCTGCGCGTTCGGCATGAAGTGGCGATCGCCATGCATACTGAAGCGTAATGACCATCGCCAGACTGATGGTCGCATCGAGCACGCCGACTTTGACATTGCCGTTATAGAAGCGGTAGACCGAAAAAGCCGCGATGAATGCCGAAGACATGCCTCCGACCAGCATAAGAATACTGAGTTGCAGATCGGCCAGCAGTTTTTTCCACATTCTGACGACTCCGGAAACGGCGAAGGCTTATTTCTTCTTGATCATGCCCACGATGAACAGCAGGATGATGGCGCCAACCACGGCAGCGATGAAACCGGCGGCCTCGCCATCGGCGTACCAGCCCATGGTCTTGCCGACGAACGACGCGGCATAGGCGCCGACGATGCCGAGGATGCTGGTCATTACGATGCCCAGCGAATCATTGCCCGGCTTGAGCGCGCGTGCGACCAAACCGACCACGAAACCGATGACGATGGTCCAAATCAGACTTCCCATGTTGCTCTCCCTCTCCGGATATTGGTTATTGCCGGACTCGGGCCGGCAAGGCTATCTAAGCAAAATAAGGTGCCCTCTGCAAGCACTCAGGTCCGCAGCGCCAGACTGAGGAAGCCATCCGCCAGCGCAAGTGTATGCACGTCGAACCGGTAATCGGTACCGTCGATGGTCAGCGCGCCGTTGAACAGCGTCGGATCGGCCATTCGGTAATGCCGGAAATACGCCGGTTGCGGCGCCGGGCAGGCTTTGTATACGGCTTCATTCACCGTCCAGAAACGTTGCAACGCCTGTGCCTGAGCCGATTCGGGCAGTTGCCGCCACCATTCCAGGGTATCGTCCGCAAGAATCCGTTCCGCCATCATGAACGGCGGCGTGCGTTGCAGTTGCAGATCGATGCCGATGCCCATGCCCCCGGCAAGACCCACGGCCACGGCATGGCCATGGCTGTGGCTCAATGAACAGAAGGCACTCGGCCAGACCACGGCTGCGGTGTCGTCGCTTTTGCCGAGGCGTGTCAGCACGGCTTTCAACGCGGCGCGGCCGATCAGATATTCGGCACGCCGCTTCTCCGAGGACATGCCGGCATGCTGGCTTTCTTCCGCGGTACTGAGCTCAGGTGCCGGACAGGACACGTCGCGGACTTCAAGCAAAATCGGCGCGGAACAGACCGCGCCGAAAGCATGCAACAGCGACGGTCCGTCCAAATCAATCGACATAGACCGTTTTGATGTTCATGAATTCGTGGATGCCGTGCTCGGCCAGTTCACGGCCGAAACCGGACGTTTTGGTGCCGCCGAACGGCAGACGGACATCGGAGCGCACCAGCGCGTTGACGAACACCGCGCCGGCCTGGATCCGGCGCGCAACGGCTTCGCCGCGCGCCTTGTCGCGGGTCCAGACACTGGCGCCGAGCCCGAAGGCGGTGTCGTTGGCGATCCGGATGGCATCCGCTTCGTCGTCGGCACGGATGATGCTGGCGACCGGCCCGAATAATTCTTCCGAATAAGCGGCCATGCCCGGCTTGACCTGATCAAGTATGGTGGCGGGATATTCGCAGGGGCCTGCACCCTTGCTGCCGCCGATCAGCAGTTTGGCGCCGGCGGCGATGCTGGCATCGACCTGACGCTGCAATTCGTCTCGGGCATCCGGCCTGACCATCGGCGCCAGCGTGGTGGCATCGTCGTTGGGGTCGCCCGATTTCAATGCCGCCGCCGCCGCACTGAAACGCGCCACGAATTCCCCGGCGATACCCGGCGTCAGGATGAAGCGTTTGGCGGCGATGCAGGTCTGTCCACCGTTGCCGAAACGGGAGGCGACCGCAATCGGCACGGCTTTATCCAGATCGGCATCGTCCAGAACCACGAACGGATCACTTCCACCGAGTTCCATGACGCACTTCTTCAGGTTGGCACCGGCATTGCCGGCCACCGATTTACCGGCACGCTCGCTGCCGGTCAGGGTGATGGCGTGCACGCGCGGGTCGGCGATGACCGCGGCCGCGCGCTGGTTGTCGATGTGCAGGACATCGAAAACGCCTTCGGGAACGCCGGCCAGACGCAGGATTTCGGCGATGGCATCGGCGCAGCGCGGAACATTGGTGGCATGCTTGAGCAGGGCCACATTGCCCGCCATCAGGCCCGGCGCCAGAAAGCGGAACACCTGCCAGATCGGGAAATTCCAGGGCATCACCGCGAATACGCAGCCGATCGGTTCGTAGGCGACGAAACTCCGGGTAGCCTCGGTCGCGATGTGCTTGTCCTGCATGTAGGTTTCGGCTTGGCCGGCATAATACTCGCAGGCACCGGCGGATTTCTCGATTTCGGCCAGCGCCTCGCGGCGCAGCTTGCCCATCTCCGCGGTCATGATCCCGGCAATGCGCTCCCGGTGTTCCCGTAGAAGCGCGGCAGCGCGCCTGATCAAGGCCGCGCGATCGGCGAATGACAGCGCCGCCCAGGCCGGATAGGCGCGTGCGGAAGCGGCCAGGCGGCGCTCGACCTCGTCATCGCTGAAGTACGCATAACGGTACTCGACGGCTCCGGTCCACGGATTGATGGTTTCTACGGTCATTCAGACGTTTCTCAGTTCTGTTGCAAGGCCAGCTGCATGTCGCGCTGACGGCGTTTCTCGCTCCGGCGCATGGACCACCAGGCGATCATCGCGGCGGCGGATACGACCAGAATCATGAGAGAGGCCAGCGCATTGATCTTCGGACTGACGCCCATGCGCACCGACGAGAAAATCTTCATCGGCAGGGTGGTTGAAGACGGTCCCGAGGTGAAGCTGGAGATCACCAGGTCGTCGAGTGACAGGGTGAATGCCATCAACCAGCCCGACAGCAAGGCCGGAGCGATGATCGGCAAGGTGATCACGAAGAACACCTTCAGCCGGTTGGCGCCCAGATCCATCGCCGCCTCTTCCAGAGAGCGGTCGAGTTCGCCGAGCCGGGATGAGATGATGACGGTCACGAAGGCCATGGTGAAGGTGACGTGCGCGATCCACATGGTGGCCACGCTGCGCTGCTGGAAGATGCCGAACCAGTCCCCGAGCGAAACGAACAGAAGCAGCATGGACAGACCGGTAATGACTTCCGGCATCACCAGCGGCGCGGTGATCAACGCGCTGAACAGGGTCTTGCCGCGGAAGCTGCGGAATCGCGTCATCACCATGGCGGCCATGGTGCCCAGCACCACCGCCGCGCAGGCGGTGAAGAACGCCAGCTGCAGGCTGACCTTGGCGGCATCAATCATCTGCTGGTCGCGGAACAGCTCGAAGTACCATTTGGTGGAGAATCCGGCCCAGACCGTGACCAGTTTCGATTCGTTGAACGAATAAACAATCAGGCTGAGCATCGGCAGATAGAGGAACAGGAATCCGATGGCCAGCATGCTGATGCTGAATCGTGACAGGCGTGCGTGCTGGCTCATGCGAGTTTCGCCTCCATTTCCTTGGCTTGCGCGCGGTGGAAGATCATGATCGGAATGATCAGCAACAGCAGCATGACGATCGACACCGCCGAGGCCACCGGCCAATCGCGGTTGTTGAAGAATTCCTGCCAGAGAATCCGGCCGATCATCAGGGTATCCGGTCCACCGAGCATTTCGGGAATCACGAATTCGCCGACCACCGGAATCATGACCAGCATGGAACCGGCGATGATGCCGGCCTTGGACAGCGGGAGCGTCACTTTCAGGAATGCCTTCCACGGGCGGGCCCCCAAATCGCTGGCGGCTTCCAGCAGACGCACATCCAGCTTGACCAGATTGGCGTACAGCGGCAGCACCATGAACGGCAGATAGGCATAGACGATGCCGATGTAGACGGCGACCGGTGTATGCATGATGGCCAGGGGTTCGTTGATGATTCCGGTCCACATCAGGAAATTGTTGAGCAGACCGTTGTTCTTCAGGATGCCGATCCAGGCGTAGATGCGGATCAAGAACGAGGTCCAGGACGGCAGCACCACCAGCATCAGGGCGATGTTGCGGGTAGCAGGATCCATGCGGGCGATCGCATAGGCCATCGGATAACCGATTAGCAGGCACAGGAAGGTCGAAATCACCGCAATTTTGATCGAACTCAGATAGGCGCTGATATACAGCGAATCCTTAATCAGATACAGGTAGTTCTTGAGATGCACATCGAGCGCGGGATGGCCGTCGTTCCAGACCATCAACGGCGTGTAGGGCGGCATCGCGATGGCCGCCTGCGAGAACGAAATCTTGAAAGCGATGGCCAGCGGTATCGCGAAAAACAGCAGCATCCAGATATAGGGCACCGCGATGACCAACCAGCGCGAGCCCGGCAGACGCTTCTTCAGGCTGCGGACCGCCCCGCTCATGAGGTCAGCACCACGCCGGAGTTGTCGTTCCAGCTCAGCCACACCACATCGTTCCAGGTGAAGTTTTCCGAAGCCCAGCGCTTCATGTTGACGAAGTTGCACAGCACTTTGGCGCCGCTCTGCAGCCGCACGTGGTAGACCGAGTGCGAACCGAAATAGGCGATTTCCTCGATGACGCCGCGCACCTTGTTGTATTTCTGCGCCGGCTCGTCCTTGTCGATGTGCACCTTTTCGGGACGGATGGCGAACGACACGCTCATGCCGTCGTAGCCGGTGATGCCGTGTCCGACATAGATCGGAGTTTCCATCTGCGGCGACAGGATGGTCACGTGGTCGGTTTCGTCTTCGCCGATGCGTCCTTCGAACAGATTGACCGAGCCGATGAATTCGGCGGTGAATCGGGAATTCGGTTGCTCGTAGATTTCATCGGGAGTGCCGACCTGGCGGATGCGGCCGGCATCCATCACCGCCACGCGGTGAGCCATGGTCATCGCTTCTTCCTGGTCATGGGTGACCATGATGCAGGTGACGTTCAGGCGTTCGACGATGTTGACCAGTTCGATCTGCATCTGCGAACGCAGTTTCTTGTCCAAGGCCGCCATCGGTTCGTCGAGCAGCAGCAGTTTCGGACTGGTGGCGACCGCGCGCGCCAGCGCGACCCGCTGCTGCTGGCCGCCGGAAAGCTGGTGCGGCTTGCGTTTGGCGAATTTGCTCATCTGCACCAGGGCCAGCATCTCTTCGACGCGGCGGGCGACTTCATCCTTGGGCATTTTTTTCTGGGTCGGGCCGAACGCGACATTCTGTTCGACCGTCATGTGCGGAAACAACGCGTAGGACTGGAACATCATGTTCACCGCCTGGTCATAGGGCGGGATGTTGTTCATCGACTGTCCGTCGAGGATGATCTCGCCGGCGGTCGGTTTCTCGAAACCGGCCAGCATGCGCAGCAGGGTCGACTTGCCGCAGCCGGAAGCGCCGAGCAAGGCGAAGATTTCGCCCTTGCGGATGCTCAGGCTGACGTCATCGACGGCGACGAAGCCGTCGAATTCCTTGCGGATGCCTTCGATGCGGACGTAGTTGTCGGCCTTGGCCTTTTCAGGCTTGCCGTTGCCGGCAGGCGCGGTCTGGGTGGCTTGATTCATGGTGTTTCCATTCCCGTAAAAAGAAGGGCAAGCAAATCGGCTTGCCCTGTTTGCTTCTTCTTATTGACCGGTTTTGAGTCCGGTCCAGATGCGGTTGAACAGGCGGTCGACATCAGCCGGCAGCACGGCCAGACTGAACAGACCTTTGCTGGCTTCGGCGGTCGGATAGACGCCGGTGTTGGCCTTCAGCTCCGGCGAGATCTTTTCAAACGCCGCCTTGTTGGCGCTGGCGTAGGAGACGTAGTTCGAAATCTCGGCAGCCACTTCCGGACGCAGGATGTAGTTGATGAAGATGTGGGCGTTGTTCGGATGCTTGGCGTCTTTCGGGATCGCCATCATGTCGAACCACATCGGAGCGCCTTCTTTCGGAATCACGTAGGCGATATCGACGCCGTTCTTGGCTTCCGCGGCACGGGCCTGGGCCTGGAAGATGTCGCCGGACCAGCCGACCGCGACGCAGGCATCGCCGTTGGCGAGGGCGTTGATGTATTCCGAGGAATGGAACTGGGTGATCGAAGGGCGCAGCAGTTTCAGACGCTCTTCGGCCTTGGCGATGACCGCAGGATCGAAGCTGTTGGGCTCTTCACCGAGGTAGTTCAGCACCGGCGGAATGATTTCGGACGGGGTGTCGAGGAAATACACGCCGCATTCCTTCAGCTTGGCCAGATTTTCCGGCTCGAACACCATGGCCCAGCTGTCGGTCGGTGCGGCATCGCCGAACACTTCCTTGATCTTGGCGACGTTGTAACCGATGCCGGTGGTGCCCCACAGGTAATTGACCGAGTGCGCGTTGTCCGGATCGAGTTTGGCGATGTTGGCCTGGATGGCAGGGTCCATGTTGGCCAGATTCGGAATCTTGGATTTATCCAGCGGCATGAACACGCCGGCCTGGATCTGCCGGGCCAGGAAGGTCAGCGAAGGCACCACCACGTCGTAACCGGTGTTGCCGGTGACCAGCTTGGTTTCCAGCACTTCATTGCTGTCGAACACGTCATAGGTGACCTTGATGCCGGTTTCCTTGGTGAAGTTATCGAGGGTTTCCGGTGCGATGTAATCGGACCAGTTGTAGACGTTCAGGACTTTCTCTTCTTCAGCCGCTGCAGCCGGAGCGGCATCGCCGTCCTTCTTGCCGCAGGAAGCCAGAATCAATGCGGTAACCGCAAGGCCCAACAGTTTCAGTTTCATCGTTCAACTCTCTCTATTGAAGTTTAATGTCACCATCCCGCCGTTATGGCAGGCCCCTCCCCGTTCAGGCCAATGCCTTTGCGGTTTCATTCAAAGACTTCCAGGTTTTTTCGAACAGCTCATCGATTTCACTGCGGCTGATGACCAAGGGCGGCGACAGCAGCATGGAATCGTAGGTGGCCCGGAGGATGAGTCCGTTGTTCAAGGCAATATTACGGCATAATCCGCCCACCTTGCCACGGTCGGCGAAAAACTTGCGTTCGGCCTTGTTCGGGACCAATTCCAGGGCGCCGACCATGCCGGCGATGCGGACTTCCCCGACCAGGGGATGCTCGCCCAGCGCCTGCCAGCGCTCGGCCAGATAAGGGCCGGTGTCGTGCTTGCAGGTCTCCACGATCTTCTCGTCCTGCAGGATGCGGATGTTCTCCAGAGCCACCGCGGCACAGACCGGATGCCCGGAATAGGTGTAGCCGTGCGCCAGTTCGCCGCCCTGCTGGCGCAGCACCGAGGCCACGCGTTCGTTGAACAGGACCGCGCCCATCGGGATGTAGCCCGAGGTCAGGCCTTTGGCGGTGGTCATGATGTCCGGGGTGAAGCCGAAATACTGGGCACCGAACCATTCGCCGGTGCGGCCGTACCCGCAGATGACCTCATCGGCGCAGAGCAGGATGTCGTACTTGCGGCAGATGCGTTCGATTTCCGGCCAATAGGTCATCGGCGGGATGTACACGCCGATGGCGCCCATGATCGGTTCGCCGATGAAGGCCGCCACGCGCTCGGGACCGAG
>JBMSNF010000023.1:0-16867 GCA_049421545.1 Arenimonas sp. | reverse complement strand
GCGCTTGCCGGAAATCCGGCAGCCGGCCGGGCTGCTCTGGTGCGACGGCGACCGCATCATCGATCCGAGTGCGGCGGCGGTGTTCGCCGCCGGCCTGAAAACTTCCGAGACCGGAATCCTGAAAGGCTGCGGGCATATGCCGATGATGGAGCAGCCGGACGCGGTGGCGGCATTCCTGCTGGCGCGTTTCTGAATCAGCGGCCCTGCCGCTGTAGCTCGATCAGCTGTTGAACCAAGGCCGCGGCGTCACCGGTCGCCAGATGTTCCAGCTGGATTACGCGCGCGGTCTTTTCCGCATCGTTGCAAGCGCCCGAAGCGGGATGCGGCTCCGACCCGAAGCGGAACATGACGGTATGCGCCGGCCGCGGCCGGGAGGTCATGAAGCGTTCGGCGATCTCCAGTACGCCGGCAACCTGGGCGGCATCGGTCCATGGCGCGTAATAAAAGACGGCCGCTTTCCCTTTTTCGGTTCCGGCCAGTTCGGCCTGCAGGCCGCGCCCGTCGCCACAGCGGTTCGGTCCGGTCGGCAGCCCCAGGCGCGTAAACTGATAGCGTAGGTAGGACAAGCGGAGTGCCTGAGCATAGTCGCCGAACCGATGGTCGGCAGGCTCGGCCACGGCCAGACTCTGCAGATGCTGTGAGAAATCCTCAGCGGAAATTTCCGGGCCGAAACTGGACTGCGCCATGATGCAGGGAGATCCTGCAAGCGCAACGGTAAAGCACAGCAGGGATGGTCTGAAACGCATGAAGCCTCCGGTCGGGAGGCTTCATTGTAAACGCTGGGCGCGTAATTCTCTATTTGAAATCGGGCTCTTTGCCGGTGAATACAATCGGCTTCAGCGCTTCGGCCTTGCCGGCCTCGGCTTCCAGATAGACGATCTTTCCGTACTTTGCGGTGCTGTGCACGTAGAGTTCGACCTCGCGTTCGAACACCAGATTGCCTTTGACCGTGCTGTTCGGACCTAGAACGATGCGCGGCACTTTCGGTTTGCCCCAGCTCATGCCCCAGTTGCTCGGCTTCTTGACGGTGACATTGCCGCCGATGACGGTGCCGTCGCCGACGGTGATGTTGCCGTTGACGGTTTCCACGCCGCCGCCGACATTCAAGGACAGCAGTTTGATGCTGCCGTTGACGGTTTCGACCTGGCTGCCGATGTTGCTGTGCGCGCCGAGTTCGATCGAGCCGTTGACGGCCTCCACGCTTTTCTGCACCCGCAGATTGCTGACGCCGATGATGGCGCCGTTGACGGTTTCGACACTGCGGGCGCTGGCGCCGTTGCGCAGGACGATTTTGCCATTGACGGTGCCGGCATCCTGGACGCTGGCGAAGGCGTCGATGACGATGCTGCCATTGACGGTTTCGACGCTGCGGGCCACCGCCTTCGACTCGACCGTAATCGAACCGTTGACGGTGTCGATGTCGCCGTAGGTCCGTCCGGCTTCGGCAACCAGGCTGCCGTTGACCTTGGACAGGTCGGGTGCGCCATCGCCGGCCGAGGCCGTGCCGATGGCGGCGCTCAGGGCCAGCGCCAGGCTGATGCGGTGCAGAGTGATACGGTTCATAAACGGACCTCATGGAAATGATGGTGCTAGTATTGCCGTGACTGCTAGAATTGTCATGTGTCATAAGTTGGTAGGCAATTCGGCCCATCTGGGACAGGAGCAGGACGTGGCAAAGGCGAAACCGGCGGTATTGCTGATTCTCGATGGCTGGGGCTACCGGGCCGAGTCCGAGGACAACGCCATCGCTCTGGCCGAGCTGCCGGCCTGGCGGCGCCTGCTGGCCGAATGCCCGAATACCCTGATCCACACTGAAGGCCGTTTCGTCGGCCTGCCGGACGGCCAGATGGGCAACTCCGAAGTCGGCCACATGAATATCGGTGCCGGCCGCATCGTCTATCAGGACCTGACCCGCGTCGATGCTGCCATCGAAGACGGCAGCTTCGCCGACAATGCCGAATTGCTGGCCGCTATCGACGCCGCCCGCTCCGCCAATGGCTGTCTGCATGTCATGGGCCTGTTGTCACCCGGCGGCGTGCACAGCCACGAACAGCATATCTTTGCTTTTCTGCGTCTGGCCAAATCGCGCGGTGCCGGCCGGGTCCGTGTGCATGCGTTCCTGGACGGCCGTGACATGCCGCCGCAGTCGGCCGAGGCCAGCCTGCGCGCGCTTGAGGCCTTGTGCGCAGAGCTTGGACAGACCGAAATCGCCAGCGTCGCCGGCCGTTACTACGCCATGGACCGGGACCAGCGCTGGGAGCGTGTCGCTCCGGCCTATGCCGCCATTGCGGGCGCACGCGGCGCCCATCATGCCGACAGCGCCCTGCAGGCGCTGCAACAGGCCTATGCCCGCGGCGAGACCGACGAATTCGTGGCCGCTACCGTGTTGCCGCCGGCCGCACCGATGCAGGACGGCGATGCCGTGGTATTCATGAACTTCCGTGCCGACCGCGCCCGCCAGCTGACCGCCTGCTTCACCGATCCGGCTTTCAATGGGTTCGAGCGGACGCCGGTGCCAAAGCTGTCCTGCTTCGTGTGTCTGAGTGAATACGATGCCCGGTTGCCGGCGCGGGTGGCCTACCCGCCGGAAAGTCTGCGCAACACCCTGGCCGAGGTCTTGGCCGCCCATGGCAAGACCCAGCTGCGCATCGCCGAAACCGAAAAATACGCGCATGTCACCTTCTTTTTCAACGGTGGTGTCGAGCATGCCGTGGCCGGCGAGGAACGCATTCTGATTCCCTCGCCGAAAGTCGCGACCTATGATCTGCAGCCGGAAATGAGTTGCCCGGCCCTGACTGAAAAACTGACCGAAGCCATCGCCTCCGACCGCTTCGACGTCATCATCTGCAACATCGCCAATCCGGACATGGTCGGCCATACCGGCAGCCTGCCGGCCGCCATCAAAGCCGCCGAGGCGGTCGACCGCGCGCTTGCCGCCGTGCGTGCGGCTGTCGAAACGGCCGGCGGCGTACTGCTGGTCACCGCCGATCACGGCAATGTCGAATTGATGCGCGATCCGGTAACCGGCGAGCCGCACACCGCGCACACCGTCGGCCCCGTGTACTTCGTGCTGTGCGGACATGCCGGTCCGCTGCGCTCCGACGGCTCGCTGCGCGACATCGCGCCGACCCTGCTGGATCTTCTGGCGCTGCCACAGCCGTCCGAAATGACCGGACGCAGTCTGATCGGAAATCCCGCATGATGTCACGCGCTCTGCTGCTGTTGTCCTGTCTTCTGGCGGCATCGGTCGGAGCGCAGAGCAAGCCGCCGCCGGCCAAAAGCGCCGCCGAAGCGGAAAAGAAGATCGAAACCCTGCGCAAGGAAATCAAATCACTGACCAAGGCCCAGCGCGAGCTTGAAGAAAAGCGCAACCGCGAAGCCAAACAGCTGCGCCAGATCGACCAGAAAGTGGCCGAAAGCAGCAAAAGCCTCAACCAGGTCGAATCGGCCATCGACAGCCAGGAGCGCAAGCTCGATGTGCTGGAAACCAAACAGGAAAAGCTCGAGCGCGCGTTGCGTGGCCAGAAGCAGGAACTGGCGCAACTGATGCGCGCCGCTTACCGGCTGGGCGATAACAGCGAACTCAAGCAGCTCCTGTCCCAGGATAAAATCAGTGAAGCCGCGCGTTGGTTGGCCTATCACCGGTATTTCGAACAGCAGCGCCAGCTTGAAATCGGAAAATTGAATGCGCAGCTCGAACAGCTTGCGGCGGTCAGCACTGCCATCGAACAGGAGAAGCAGACCCTGGCTGTCCAGAAAGTCCAGCAGGAAAAAGCCGTCGCCGACCTGAGCGCCCAGCGCAAGCAGCGCAGTGCCACGGTCAGCTCGCTCGACGCCAAATACAAGGACCAGCAGGCCCGCATCAAGGCGCTCGGCCGCGATGAAAAAGCCCTGCGCAGCCTGCTGGATAAATTGCGTCAGGCCGCCAGCAGCAGCAAGGCCCCGGCCGTCATCGGCCGCCCGGGCAGCAGCAAGCCGGCCGCCAAAATCACGCCCAAGAACCTCACCGGCTGGCCACTGACCGGCACCCTGTTGGCCGGTTACGGCAATGCCATGCCGGACGGCCGGCGCAGCGAGGGCCTGCTGATCGCGGCCGCCGCCGGATCGCCCGTGCACAGCGTCGCCGCCGGCCGCGTGGTCTACGCCGATTGGCTGAAGGGCTATGGCATGTTGATGGTCATCGATCACGGCCGCGGCAACATGAGCCTGTATGCGAACAACGACGCGCTGCTCAAGGACGTCGGCGAATCGGTGACGCCAGGCGAGCGCATCGCAACGGTCGGTACCTCCGGCGCGCAGAACCGTGCCGCGTTGTATTTCGAAATGCGTCTGAACGGACAGCCGCAGAATCCCAACGCCTGGTTGCGCCCATGAAGACGTTCATCGCCATGCTTCTGCTCGGCACCGCGCTTCCGCTTGCCGCGCAACAGGACAAACCCAAAACGCCGCCGGCACGGACGGTGCCGGTCGATGAAATCCGCCGGTTCACCCAGGTGTTCGAAGCCGTGCGGGAAAGCTACGTCGATGCCTTGACCGATGAGGAAATCATGCAGGCGGGGTTGCGCGGGCTGCTGCTCGACATCGATCCGCACAGCAGTTATCTGTCGGCCAAACAGGCGCGGGATTTCGAAGATCTGAACGAAGGCGGCTATGCCGGCATCGGCATCGAAAGCGACGAGCGCGATCCGACCCGCATCCGCGTGGTGGCGCCGTTCGACGATACGCCGGCGCAGCGCGCCGGTCTGCGCGCCGGCGACTACATCACCGCCATCAACGGCGTGCCGGTCAACAATGACGACAGCAATGCCAGCCCCGAGCGTCTGCGCGGCAAACCGGGCACCAAAGCGGTACTCACCGTATTGCGTCAGGGTGAAAAATCACCGCTGACCATCACCGTCATCCGGGAAGTCATTTCCATCCAGAGCGTGAAGGCGCGTTGGCTGGAGCCGGGCTTTGCCTATTTCCGCATCAGTGCCTTCCAGGGCGATACCGGTCTAGAGTTCCGCCGGCAATGGCAGAATCTGCAGTCGTCCGCGCCGGGCGTCAAAGCCCGGGGCGTGGTGCTCGATCTGCGCAGCAATCCCGGTGGTCTGGTCACCGCCGCGGTCGAGGTCGCCGATGCCTTCCTGCCGGAAGCGGTCGTGGTCAGCACCAAGGGCCGCAATGCCCTTGCCAACAGCGTTTACTACAGCAAGCCGGGCGAACAATTCGGCGGCGTGCCGGTGGCCGTGTTGATCGATGCCGGCAGCGCCAGCGCCTCCGAAATCCTGGCCGGTGCCCTGCAGGATCACAAGCGTGCCACCATCATCGGCAGCCGCAGCTTCGGCAAGGGCTCGGTGCAGAACATCATCCGGCTCGACAACGGCGATGCCTTCAAGATCACCACGGCCCGTTACTACACACCGAATGACCGCTCGATCCAGGCCCAGGGCATCGTTCCCGATGTCCTGCTCTCGGGCAATGCCCGCGCGGAAATCACCGAGCGCGATCTGCCCAAGCATATCCAGGCCGGAGCGGCGGACGATGCCGATGCCGAATCCGGCGTGGTGCTGCTCGGCGAGGCCTATATCGCCAAGGCGCTGGCCTATCTCAAACAGGGCAAATCGAAGTCGTAAAAAAACCGCCCGAAGGCGGTTTTTCATGAAGCGGAAGCGTACTTATTTCTTGATTAGGCGCACGATGAACAGCAGGATCACGGCGCCGATGACCGCGGTGATGAACCCGCCGAACTCACCGCCGAAGTTCAGGCCCACTTTCGGCAGCAACCAGCCGCCGAGAAACGAACCGAGAATGCCGACGATGATGTCGCCGATCAGACCGAAGCCGCCGCCCTTCATGATGACGCCGGCCAGCCAGCCGGCCAAAGCACCGATGGCCAGAAAAATAATCAAGTCCATATCCCTCTCCAAAGTATGGTTATTGTCGGATGTTGGCGGAGCCAACATCCGGACTCTACCCGAGCACCGGTAAAATTCCTGTTAAGTGCCCTGAGACGGCTCTGCCGATGTCCGGCGCATGCGGCGGACGATGCGGTACAGCATCCAGAGCACGATGAGGAATGCCACGGGAGCGAGGAACACCGCAAGCACGGTCAGAACGATGGCGCCCAGACCCTCGCCGCTGGAGACGACCGGATTGGCCAAGCCGCCGGTCGGCAGACCGACCGCAGCCCGCAGCGCGGACGTGCCCACGTGAACCATCGAAGACACGCCGCCGCCGGCGATGATGGCGAATGACCACTTCAGCAGGGGCGAAGTGTCGCCCAGTGTCGAGGCGGTCATCAGCGTGCCGGCGATGGCCGCCGCCGGGGCCAGCGCGACATCCAGGGCATGATCGAGCCAGGGCACGTAATAGGCGCCGACTTCCAGAATGCTGGCCACGCCGAAGGCCAGCATGGCCTGCCAGCTGGCCAGCCATTGAAAGCTGTCGCCGAGCGGAATGACCTCGTAATGCCCGGCCACGCTGAGTCCGAGCAGGGGAATGAACACGCGCAGTCCGGAGGCCGCGCTCAGGCCGATGCCGACCAATACGCCGATGAGGGTTTCCATGCGGGCTCCTGCGGGCTAGTGTTTCGGGTGGGCTTAGATTAACCTGAGCACCTCGCATCCACAATCGAAGCCCTCCGCATGACCCACAGCGACCGTGCGCTGACCCGCAAAGACATCGACACCCTCGGCCTGTCGGCACTCGGCGGCGCTCTGGAATACTACGATTTCATCATTTTCGTGTTCCTTGCCGCCAGCATCGGGCAACTGTTCTTTCCACCCGACATGCCGGAGTGGCTCAAGCAGTTCCAGGTGTTCGGCATTTTCGCCGCCGGCTATCTGGCGCGACCGATCGGCGGCCTGCTGATGGCGCACTTCGGCGATGTCGCCGGCCGAAAACGCATGTTCACTTTCAGCCTGTTCCTGATGGCGGTGCCGACCTTCATCATGGGCCTGCTGCCGACCTATGCCCAGATCGGCATCTGGGCCCCGATTCTTCTCCTGCTGATGCGCATCCTACAGGGCGCGGCGGTCGGCGGTGAAATTCCGGGCGCCTGCGTGTTCGTTTCCGAACATGTACCACGAAGCCATGTCGGTCTGGCCAGCGGTACGCTGTTTTCCGGATTCACCACCGGCATCCTGCTCGGCTCGCTGGTGGCGATGCAGGTCAATCATTATTTTCCGCCGGAAGCGGTGCTCGACTACGCCTGGCGCCTGCCGTTCCTGCTCGGTGGCGTGTTCGGAGTGTTCGCCCTTTTTCTGCGCCGCTGGCTGGAGGAAACGCCGGTGTTCCTTGCCATGAAAGCGGAGGCCGCGCTGGAAGCCGGCTTGCCGTTGACGCGGGTTCTGCGCGACCATCGGGCGCAGATCTGGCCAAGCATGCTGCTGACCGGTTTTCTCAGCATCGGCATCGTCACGCTGACCCTGCTGACACCGAGCATCCTGCAGACGCAATTCCGCTATCCGGCTTCGGATGCGCTGGAAGCCAACAGCATCGCCATCGTCTGCCTGACCTTCGGCTGCATTTTCTGGGGCTGGCTGGCCGACCGCATCGGCGCCTACCGCGTGCTTCTGCTCGGGGCCGTGGCGCTGTCGGCGAGCAGCTACGTGTTCTACCATGCCTTGCCCGCTGAAATTTCCCACACCACACTGCTCTACAGCCTGGCCGGGTTCTGTTTGGGCTCGGTGGCAGTGGTGCCGATGATTCTGGTCGGACTGTTTCCGCCATCGGTGCGCTATTCCGGCTTCTCGTTTTCCTACAACGTCGCCTATTCGGTGTTCGGCGGCTTCGCGCCGATGCTGGTCGCCTACTGGCTGAAGACCGATGCGCTGGCACCGGCGCATCTGCTCACCATCGTGTGTGCGTTCGCGGTGGCGATGGCGCTGTATCTGCCCTTGAAAGAAAAGCGGCCCTGAGGCCGCTTTTCGAGTCTGTATCGTTCCGGATTATTTCCCTCAGGTTTTCCCGGCCGGCAGGCGGTTCATTTTCACTTCGCCGATTTCCTTGAACTCGCCGCCCATCTGCCCGAAACGCACGAAGGTCAGGGTATTGCCGTCTTCCGACAGGCGCCATTCGGCCTTGCCGACGGTGTTGCCGTTTTTCAGCCATGTCACGTTCATGCGGTGATCGGCATAGGTGCCGTTGAGCTGAAGCACATTGGACAGGCTGTCTAGGGAAACGCCCTCGACGCGGCCGCCATCCAGGAGGGTGTAGAAGGATTCGGTGGTCTGGTTCGGCAGCTCGCCGGCTTTGTCGTATCGCATGCTGTAATCCAGATGCAGATAGACGTCGTTCATGTACGGCGAGAATTTGGCGCAGGCGGTGAACGGCTAGCCGACGGTGTCGCCGCGCCCGGACCATTCGCCATGAACGCGGCCATGTTCGTGGGTGGTTTTTGCGGCGGCGGTGCCGGCCAACAGCAGGGAAACGATGATTGCCAGACGCTTCATGGGGCACCTCGGTAGTGACGATACCCCAGATTATGGGCTTAATCGCGGAAAATGAAGTCAGCCGCTGACGGTGGGGATTCCCGCTCCGGCAGGGGCTATCCGGTGGCGCGCTGATAGATGCACAGGGCGGGTTCGCCCGGATGGATGACGCGGGTGTCCTGCAGCCGGAAGCCGAGTTTTTCCAGAAGACGGCGGGAGGGCGTGTTGTCCGGATTCACGATGGCCAGCAATTGCGGCAGTCCGAAATCGCGCGATGCCGCGGCGATGCAGGCGGTACAGGCTTCGAAGGCGAAACCCTGGCCGAAATATTCCGGCAGAAAGGCATAGCCCAGATCGGCATGTTCCAAATTCGGCCGTTTGATCAGTCCGCACATGCCGATGATCTGGCCGGATGGCTTTTCCACCACGGCCCATAATCCGAAGCCGTTGCTTTCATAACCTGACATTGGCCCATTTAGAAGATACGCGCGCGCCTGCTCCAGGTCACGCACGCCGCGGTCGGCGATATTCTCGATGAAGCTGGGCTCGTTCAGCTGGCGCAGGGCGAAGCCGGCATCTTCCGGGGTGAATTCGCGCAGATGCAGGCGCCCGGTGTCTAGAGAGAAGGCCATTGGCGTTTGCGCTCCGCGGTGTAGTGCCACCAGACCCGTGGCGGGTTGCCGGCCATGAAATCGGTGATCGACAGGAAGACGTCGAGCACGCAAGGGTCCTGCCGTGTCTGCGTGAGGTCGCAGAGGCGCCGGTACAGCCGGTAGGCCTCCGCTTTCTGCAGCTGCTGCGGGCGCGCGATGCCGAGCAGGCGCAGATCGCCGGCCAACGACGGGCCGATGTTGGGCAGATCGGTCAACACGCGCACCTGCTCGCGGCGGACCTTGCCGGGATGCATCAGATTTTCTCCGCGATGATTTCCAGCACCATCGGCGTGATCAACAGGGCGTTCGGATCCGCTTCCAGCCGGCGCATGTCGTCTTTGACCGCGGCCACCCAGGACGCATCCACCAGACCGAGATCGAGCAGGCGCTGCAGATTGACGTCGATGAAGCTGGCCGGCCACTGCCAGACCGGCTGGTGCGGTTGCGCGCTGAAGCTGATCGGGCGGGTTTCCAGCACGCGGCAGCCGGCCGCGGCCAGATGCGCGGGCAGGTAGCGCGCCACGTTCGGCTCGCCGCCGAATTCGCGCCAGCTGCGCATCACATGCGCGATGAATTCCTCGATGCGCGCACTCGGCGGCACCGACTGGTAGGTTTCGTAATGCACGTATTCGTGGAAGATGAGTTTTCCGCCGGGCTTGAGCATGCCGGCCATGTTGCGCACCAGCAATGCCGGATCGCTGACGAAAATCGCCAGCCAGCGGCACCAGACGGCATCGGCGTCGGTGACCGGCAGCGCGTCCTGCATCACGTCGGCCAGAATGAAGCGGACCTTGTCCGCACTGCGGGCGCGGCAATGGTTCTCGGCGAAGGCGATGAAACGTTCCGAACGTTCGATGCCGATGACCTCGCCCTGCGCGCCCACGCATTCGGCCAGATCGGCGCTGGCGAATCCGGGGCCGCAGCCGATGTCGACCACGCGCATGCCCGGCGCGATGCCGGCGCGTTGCCAGCAGTCCCGCACATGCTGCCGCCAGACGCCGTGCTGCAGCTGCAGCCGTTCGATTTCGGCATCATGCGTACCGAGAACGTAATCCTGTTCCTTGCGGGTCATGCGTATTTTCCTAGGACGAAATCAGCAGACGCTTGATGCGTGCGCTGGCGCCGGATTTGAGGTGGACCTGCTGTTTACGCAGTTTGAAATAGTCCGCGACCAGAGCGATCAAGGCCTCGTTGGCCTTGCCGTCGACCGGCTGCGCTTTAAGGCTGGCCAGCCAAATGCCGTCGTCACCCGGCGCGAAACGGTCTTCGCGGGCATTCGGTTTGACTTTGACCTGCAGGGAACTCGGCACGTGCACGGGCGGCTCGCATGGAACGGACCGCCTTAGTTTACTCCAGCGTTTTCCAGAGCGTCGGCCAGCGTCGGAAAACGGAAGCGGAAGCCTGCCGCCTGCAACGCTGCCGGCACGACGTTCTGGCCGCCGAACAGCAGCAGACTGCGTTCACCCAGGAGGGGCTTCAACAGCAGTTCCGGAGTCATCAGCAGGGCTTTGCGATGCAGGCTGTGTGCCAGCATCTGCGTGAACGCGCGGTTATCCACCGGTGCCGGTGCGGTCAGATTGAAGGCGCCGCGGCACTCCGGATGATCCAACAGGAACAGCACGGCTTCCACATAGTCATGCCGATGGATCCAGCTCATGTATTGCCGGCCATCGCCCAGACGGCTTCCGAGGCCGAGTTTGAACGGCAGCCGCATTTTCTTCAGCATGCCGCCGTCGGCATGCAGCACCAGCCCGGTGCGCAGCAGGCACAGCCGAACGCCGAGTGCTTCCGCCGGAAGCGCGGCCTGTTCCCACTCGGTACACAGGCGCGCGCCGAAATCCTCCGCGGCCGGCGACTGTTCGGTGATCTCCGCGGAGCCGGTGTCGCCGTAAATGCCGATGGCCGAGCCGCTCAGAAATACCGTCGGCTTGCGGGTTGCCTTGGTCATGGCCGCCAGCAGTTGCCCGGTGATGCCGATGCGGCTGTCGCGCAAGGCCTGTTTGCGGGCCTCGGTCCACGGCCGGTCGATGATCGGTTCGCCGGCCAGATTGATCACGGCATCGAAGGCGGTCTCGGGAGTCCATGCCGACAGGCTCGGCCAGCCATCCACCGCCGCACCGAAAATCGCCGGCACCGATGCCGGGTTCCGGCTCAGTACGGTCACCTGATCGCCGCGCTGCACGAGCCGGCGCACCAGCGCCTTGCCGATGAAGCCGGTGCCGCCGGTGACCAGGATGCGCATCAGCCTTTCACCCGCAGGCTGGAACGGCCGCCATCGACGCCGATGATCTGACCGGTCATCCAGGCGGCCGCATCGGACAGCAGGAAGGCCGCCAGTCCGGCCATGTCTTCAGCGCTGCCGAGCCGGGGAATCGGATGCAGTCCGGCGATGCTTTGCGCCATCGCCTCGTTCTGCCAGAGATTTTTCGAGAGCGGGGTCTGCGTGAGCGAGGGCGCGATGGCGTTGACCCGCACCGCCGGCGCCAGTTCCGCGGCCAGGCTCAGGGTCAATCCGGACACCGCCGCCTTGGCCATGCCGATGGACGCATGCATGCCGAAGCCCTGGCTGGCGGCGATCGAGCTGAACAGCACCACGGCGCCGCGCCCCGAGGCTTTCAAGGCCGGCAGCGCGGCCTGCACCGCCAAGGCCGCCGACAGCGCATTGAGCTCGTAATCGCGCAGGAAGTCGGCGCGGGTCAGCCGGGGCAGAGTTTTCAGGGTGATGCTGCCGACCGCGTAGACCAGGCCGTCGAGCCGGTCGCCGGCGTCGCGCGCGGCCTGGGCGATGAAGCCGTCGTCGAGTACGTCGCCGATGCTGCAGCCGGCGCCGAGCTCGGCGGCAAGGCCTTCGATGGCATCGGCGTTGCGGCCCGCCAGATGCAGAGGGTGCCCGCGGGATGCCAGCAGACGCGCCGTGGCCGAACCGATGCCACCATTGGCGCCGAAGATGAGGATGCTTCCGGACATGCGCGGCTCCCGAACAAAGAACCATTGTCCGGCCACAGCCGTGATGGAAATGTGGTGGTTCCGGCCATGAAAAAACCCGCCAATCGGCGGGTTTTTCGTTCCGGCAAGCCGGAGCTTACTTGATCTTGCCTTCCTTGTACGGGACATGCTTGCGCACGACCGGATCGTATTTGGAAATTTCCATCTTGTTCGGCGTGGTCTTCTTGTTCTTGTCGGTGGTGTAGAAGTGACCGGTGCCGGCGGTGGAGATCAGGCGGATTTTGTCGCGTTTCGATGCCATGTCAGGTGCTCCTTAAATTTTTTCGCCACGGGCGCGCAGTTCGGCCAGCACGGAATCGATGCCGCGCTTGTCGATGGTACGCAGGCCATGGGCCGAGACCTTGAGTTTGATCCAGCGGTCTTCGCTGGCGACCCAGAAACGGCGCTCGTGGATGTTGGCATGGAAATGCCGGCGGGTTTTGTTGTTGGCATGCGAAACGTTGTTGCCGCTTTGCATGGCCTTGCCGGTTACTTGGCAAATACGACTCATGGCGTACCTCGTGGAGTTTTAAGGGTCACCCATAGCCCGGGTGAGATCGGCCTCGCGGTTGAAACCGCACGCAATGAGGAGGTGCCCGTTGACGGCCGTGTGGACTGCGTACCACACCGCCAAGCCGAAGCTTCGGGCGAGCCGGTTATTATGCCAAAGTTTTCCTTATGGCGCAAATACTTAGCTGAATCTACCGGAAATAGCGGGCTAAACCCTTGATGCCCAAGGCCTAGTGCTCGGCTCTGTCGCGGTGCCAGCCCCGGTGCTTGATGTCCAGGTACAGGCTGTACAGGGCGGTGAAGGTCGGGAACAGGTTCTGCAGGACGCCGACCGAGTCCTGTTTCGAAGAGAACAGGAAGTAGCTCAGGGTCATCAGGCTGCCGAGCACGCTCATGTACCAGAACACCCGCGGAATGACCGGTTTGCCGGCGCGTTTGGAGGCGATGAACTGTACCAGCCAGCGGCCGCCGAACATCAGCGCGCCGGTGTAGCCGATCAGCTTCCAGGGCGTGATGACCAGACCGGTCCAGGCCAGCCATTCGATCGGCAGGTTCATCATAGCTCGGTGGTTCCGGTGATCTTGCTGCGTTTGATCAGCCAACCGACGCCGCGCAGATCGGCGATGCCGACCCAGGCGCGCCCGAGGTTGTTGTATTTGGACACGCCGGTGCTGCGCTCACGGTGATTGACCGGCACGCTGACCGATTGCCAGCCGGCGCGCTTGACCAGTGCCGGCAGATAGCGGTGCATGTGGTCGAAGTAGGGCAGGTCGAGGAACAGCGCGCGTTCGAACAGCTTGATGCCGCAGCCGGTATCCGGGGTTTCATCGCGCAGCAGGCGCGAACGGATGGCGTTGGCCGCTTTCGAGGCCCAGCGTTTCGAGCCGGTGTCCTTGCGTTCGACCCGCCAGCCGGCGAAAAGCTTCACCGCGGGGTCGGCGGCATCGCGGGCGGCAATGAGCTTCGGAATGTCGGCCGGATCGTTCTGGCCGTCGCCGTCCAGCGTCGCGATCCATTCGCCGCGCGCCTGCTTGACACCGTTGCGGATGGCCGTGCTCTGTCCGCTCTGCCGGGTATGGCCGAACACGCGCAGCTCGGGCACCACTTCCCGCAGCTGTTTCAGCACCTCGCGCGAGGCGTCCTTCGAGCAGTCGTCGACGTAGATGATCTCGAACGGCAACAGACCGCGCAGGGCGGCGGTGATTTCATGCACCAGCGGCGCGATGTTGTCCTGTTCGTTGAATACCGGAACGACCACGGAAACCTGCGGCAAGGCGGCGTTGTCCAGCGTCATGGGTGGCCTCTGTCGGCTTGGGAACAGCCGCTATTGTAGCGCGTCAGCGCCGCAGTTTTTCTAGGATGCCGTCGAGGGTGTCGAGGCCGTGGTAGTGGATGACCAGCTTGCCGCTGCCTTTGCGGCCGTGATTGAGCTGCACTTTCGCGCCCAGCAGATCGGCGATTTCGCGCTCGAGCGTCTCGATGTCGGCATTGCTGCGGGCCGGCGCCGCGCCGGATTTCGCGGCCGGTTTGGTTTTTCCGGCCTGCTGCGCGCGCCGCTCCACTTCGCGCACCGACAGCTGTTCGGCGGCGGCGGTCTGCGCCAGTGCGATGGCCAGATCGGCCGGCAGCGTCAGCAAGGCCCGCGCGTGGCCCATCTCCAGCTGCCCGGCTTCAACGAGTTTGCGGATCGCTTCCGGCAGTTCCAGCAGACGCAGCAGGTTGGAGACCGCGGCGCGCGAGCGGCCGACCGCTTCCGCGGCCTGCTGGTGGGTCAGGTCGAATTCGTCGATCAGGCGGTGCAGGGAGGTCGCTTCCTCCAAGGGATTGAGGTCTTCGCGCTGGATGTTTTCGATCAGCGCCATGGCGATGACGGCGCGGTCATCGACCTCGCGCACTACCACCGGCACGTCACGCAGTTCGGCCAGCTGGGCCGCGCGCCAGCGGCGTTCGCCGGCGATGATTTCGAATTTGCCGCCGCCGATGTCGCGGACCACGATCGGCTGGATCACGCCCTGGGCGCGGATGGAATCGGCCAGTTCGGCCAGTTTCTCGGTTTTCATGTCGCGGCGCGGCTGGTATTTGCCGGGCTGCAGTTTGGTGATCGGCAGGCGGGTCAGGCCTTCCTTGCTCAGATCGGCAGGCGCCGCCGCGGCTTTCAGGTTGCCTCCGAGCAGCGCATCGAGTCCGCGTCCGAGTCCGGTTTTCTTGGCGGCCATCAGCGGCTCTCCTTGTTCTTGGTTTTATCGTTGCGTCGGATCACTTCGCCGGCCAGGCCCATGTAGGCCAGGGCGCCGCGTGAACTGCGGTCGTAGCGCAGGATGCTCATGCCGTGGCTGGGCGCTTCGGCCAGACGCACGTTGCGCGGCACCAGGGTGCGGAACACGGTGTCGCCGAAATGCTGGGTGAGCTCGTTGCTGACCGCGTTGGCCAGATTGTTGCGGACGTCATACATGGTGCGGATGATGCCGTCGATTTCCAATGCCGGATTGAGCTTCTGTTTCAGGGCGTTGATGGTGTTGATCAGCGAGCTCAGCCCTTCCAGCGCGAAGTATTCGCACTGCATCGGCACGATGATGCCGTCGGCGGCGGCCAGCGCGTTCAGGGTCAGCAGCGACAGCGAGGGCGGGCAGTCGATGATGATGTAGTCGTAGTTGCCACGGATCGGATCCAATGCCTGTTTCAGACGGCTTTCGCGCGCCGGCATGTCCATCAGCTGGATTTCGGCGGCGGTCAGATCGATGTTGCCGGGAATCAGGTCGAAGCCTTCTTCGCTGCGGCGCAGCACCTGTTCGATTCCGGATTCGCCCAGCAGCAGTTCGGTGATGGCATGTTCCAACTCGCGCTTGTCGAAGCCGGCGGCCATGGTCGCGTTGCCCTGGGGATCGAGATCGACCAGCAGCACTTTTTTCGGCGCGGCGGCCAATGCGGCCGCCAGATTCACGGCGGAGGTGGTCTTGCCAACCCCGCCTTTCTGATTGGCGATAGCGATGATGCGGCTCATTCAGCTTCCAGTAACCGGCGACTTCCAGCCCTCCATTATGCCCAATGCCGGCGGTCTTTGGCGGAGCAACGGTAAATTTTTATGGGCGTGCGGCGTGGCCGACCACCACCAACTGGCGTTCGGCATCCAGGCCCGGTACCTGCAGCGGGTGAATGGCCCTGACCTGCCAGCGGGCATCCAGCTCCGCGATTTCATCGGCGATGCGGGGGCCTTTCATCGCCAACAGCACGCCGTCCGGAGCCAATAGATGGCCACCGACGGCCAGAATGCCGGCCAGGCGGTCCATGGCACGGGCGGTGATGGCGGCATAGCGGCCGTCTTCGGCGCCGGCCGCGGCCCGCGCTTCGATGACGCGGGCATTGCCCAGGCCAAGCTGGCGGACCGCTTCGCGCAGAAAGCGGGCCTTCTTGCCGTTGCTTTCGACCAGACTGACCGAGGCTTCCGGCCGGATGATGGCCAGTGGAATACCGGGCAGACCGGGCCCGGTTCCCAGATCGGCCAGCGAAGCCTGGGTGAAATACGGATGCATGGCCAAGGAGTCGAGCAGATGTTTGCCTAACATGTCTTTCGGGTCACGGATGGCGGTGAGGTTGTAGGTTTTGTTCCAGCGCACCAACAGAGCCAGATAGTCCAGCAGTTTGCTGGCATGATGGCGGTCGAGCGCGAGCGCATCCAGACCCCGGCAGAGGTCGGCATGCAGTGGATGGCTTTCGGGGTTCATGCGGCTATTGTCGCAAAACCCGCGCTGATGCGCATACACTAATGAAAATCACCGGAGGTCGATGGACATGGCCAATGTATTGCTTACGGGCGCCAGCGGATTCGTCGGCGGCCACCTGTTGCGTGAACTCCTGGCCAATGGTCACACGGTTCGGGCGCTTTCGCGCAGCCCGGCTTCCGATGCCGTGCTGGCGGATGCGGGGGCCGAGCCGGTGCGTGGCAACCTGCAGGACCACGATGCGCTCAATGCGGCATGCCGGGATGCGGAGGCGATTTTCCACTGCGCTGCCAACACCAGCGCCTGGTCGCGGGACCGCGATGTCCAGAATGCAACCAACATCGACGGCACCCGCCGCTTGTTGGCCGCCGCCGAAGCCGGCGGTGTCGGCTGTTTCGTGCATACGTCCAGCGTTTCGGCCTATTCGCATCTGGTCGAAGAAACCCTGACCGAAACCCTGCCGCAGCGCGGCGGCGAAAGCTGGATCAATTACGAGCGCAGCAAATTTCTCGGAGAGCAGGCGGTCCGGCAGGGAAGTCTGCCCTATCTGGTGTTCAACCCGTCGCATGTGCTCGGGCCCGGTGAC
>JBMSNF010000022.1:0-17033 GCA_049421545.1 Arenimonas sp. | reverse complement strand
CATCGACAAAACCCCAGGCGTGTTCGCTCCAGATTTTGCTGTAGGTATCCATCCGGCCCTGCAGGGCTTCCGGAAAAACGCTGGCCGCATTGAGCTGCTGCAGGCGTTCCGGACTCAGCCGCAACTCGGCTTTCTGGCCGGCGACCGGCTTGAAATAATTCGCGAAAGCATCACCAAAAACGGTCGCGGCGGAGTCCACGATCAGGGTCCGGTCATGCGCTTCGGCATAACGCCAGCACAATTCGATCTGGCACAACATGTCGTTGAAGCCGCCTTCCGGCCGGCACAGCAGGAAACGTTCAGACACCGCGGTGCTTGCCCTGATACGGGGCGTACCAGGCTTTGATGGCGGCGATGTCGGCGGCCATGTCGTCGCTGAGATGGAAAACGCGACCGACCCCGATGGTTTTACTCGGATAATCGAAGTACACGCACAGCACCGGCACTTCCGCTTTTTTCGCGATTTTCCAGAATCCGGTCTTCCATTGCGTGACCGCTCGGCGCGTACCCTCGGGGGCCAAGACGAACCACATGCGCTCGGCCGCGATCATCTGCTCGGCGACCTGATCAGCGATGCCGCCGGGATTGGCGCGGTTGACCGGAATGCCGCCCAACCACTTGAGCAGACCGCCCAAGGGCCAGAAGAACACTTCCTGCTTGCCCATGAACACGATATGCAGATCCATCGCCACTTTCGCGATCAGGCCGTGGATGGCGTCCCAGGCTGAGGAGTGCGGGGCGCCGACCACCACCATCTTTTTCAGATCCGGCCATTCCCCGGCCATTTTCCAGCCGCTGATGGACAACAGGCGTTCGGCCAAGCGCCGCAACCAGGGCGGCGTGTTGGCAGGCGGGGCATTCGGCGGCAAGGGCAGTACGTTCGACATCAATCCTCGCTGGCGCCGGGAGTCTGGCGCTGCTGCTTGAGTGTGCCATGCGCCCGCTTGTTTTCCAAGCGCCGGCGCTGCGAGGCGCGCGTGGGTTTGGTGGCCACACGCGGCTTCGGCGGCTCCAGTACCGACCGTACCAGCGCGGCCAGACGCTGTCGGGCGTCATCGCGGTTCTGTTCCTGGCTGCGGAAGCGCTGGGCCTGGATGATGATTTCGCCGGATTCGGTGATGCGTTGGTCGCGCTTTTTGGCCAAACGCTGTTTTACCGCATCCGGCAATGCCGCGCAGCCCCAGATGAAGAAACGCAGTTCGATGGCGGTGGAGACCTTGTTGACGTTCTGCCCGCCCGGACCGCTGGAGCGGATGGCGCGTTCGATCACGTCCTGTTCGGGAATGACGATGCGCTCGTTGACGGCGATCATGCCGGATCCGGGATGCGGAAGAACGCGCGTGCGGTTGCGGTGCTGGCGGCGGCGGTCTGTTCCGGACTTTCACCGCGGTCGCGCGCCAGTTCCTCGACGATATGCTGCAGATACATCGGCTCGTTGCGGCGGTGCGAAGGCATCGGCCGGACCGTGCGCGGCAGCAGATACGGCGCATCGGTTTCGATCATCAGACGGTCGGCCGGGATGTTTTTGACGATCTCACGCAAATGGCCGCCGCGGCGCTCATCGCACAGCCAGCCGGTGATGCCGATATAAAAATCGGCATCCAGACAGTCGAACAGTTCTTCCCGCGTGCCGGTGAAGCAATGCACTACCGCCGGACCGATGCAGCCTTCGAACTCCTTCATCACGCCCATGAAATCGGCATGCGCATCCCGCTGATGCAGGAACAAGGGCTTGCCGAGTTCGGCGGCCAGCTCCAGCTGCTGCGAAAACGCTTTTTTCTGTGCCGCCCGCGGCGCCAGATCGCGGAAATAGTCCAGACCGCATTCCCCGACCGCCAACACTTCCGGATGCGCATGCAGGGCACGCAGTTCAGCCATGCCTTCTTCGGTCACTTCCAAGGCGTGATGCGGATGCACGCCGGCGGTGGCATACAGAAAACCGGGATGCGCCTGTGCCAGAGCCAATGCTTTCGGCGAGCCTTCACGGGAAGCGCCGGTGACCACCATGCGGGTGATGCCGGCCGCGCGCGCACGCCCAAGCACCGCGTCCAGATCGTGGTCGAAGCTTTCATGGCCGAGGTTGGCGCCGATATCGATCAATTCCATGGCGCTATTGTACCGTTGCCGGCGCGCGGCAGACGGCGTGCCGTCCGCATACAATAGCCGGATGCCCGATTTTCCCATCCAGTCCCTTCTGCCGGATATTCTCGATGCGCTGGCGAAGCACCCGCGCCTGGTGCTGGAGGCGCCGCCCGGCGCCGGCAAGACCACGCAGGTACCGCTGGCCCTGTTGGACGCACCCTGGCGCGAAGGCCGGAAAATCCTGATGCTGGAACCGCGGCGGGTGGCGGCACGTGCGGCCGCCGGTTTCATGGCCCAGCAGCACGGCGAGCCGGTCGGACAGCGCATCGGCTACCGCATCCGCTTCGAATCCAAGGTTTCGGCGGCCACCGAAATCGAAGTGCTGACCGAAGGCCTGCTGACACGCCGCATCCAGGATGATCCACTGCTGGAGGATGTGGCGGCCATCATCTTCGATGAATTCCACGAGCGCCATCTGGCCGGCGACCTCGGTCTGGCCATGGCGCGCGACATCCAGCAGCAACTGCGTCCGGACCTGCGCCTGCTGGTGATGTCGGCGACGCTCGATGGCGAGCGCCTCGCCAAACAGCTCGATGCCCCGCGCCTGAGCAGCGAAGGCCGCAGTTTTCCGGTCGATACCGTGCATTTCCCGGCGCGCAAGGACGAGCCCTTGATGGCGCAATGCCGGCGCGGTGTGGAAAACGCGTTGCAGCAGCATCCCGGCGATATCCTGGTATTTCTGCCCGGCCGTCGTGAAATCCAGAGTCTGCAGGATGCGCTGATGCCTTTGGCAAACGACCAACTGGAAGTGCTGGCTCTGCACGGCGACCTGCCGGTGGAACAGCAGAGCCGCGTCTTGCAGCCGGCCGAGAAGGGCATCCGGCGCGTGGTGGTAGCCAGCAATGTCGCCGAATCCAGCGTCACCTTGCCGGGCGTGCGCGTGGTCATCGACTCCGGACTGGCGCGCGAGCCGCGCTTCGATCCGAACTCGGGCTTCAGCCGTCTGCAGACCGTGAACATTTCCCAAGCTTCGGCCGATCAGCGCAGCGGACGCGCCGGGCGCGTCAGCAGCGGCTGGTGTTACCGGTTGTGGCCGGCCTCGCAACGGCTCGAACCGATGCGCCGCGCCGAAATCCAGCACAGCGAATTGAGCGCTTTGGCGCTCGAACTGGCGGCTTGGGGCGGAACGGATCTGCCGTTCGTGGATCCGCCGCCGACCGGCGCCCTGCAAGCGGCGCGTGATTTACTGATCGCGCTCGGTGCAATCGATGCCGACCGACGCATCACCGCGCTCGGCCGACGCATGCTCGGTCTGGGTACGCATCCGCGGCTGGCGGCGATGCTGCTTGCCGTGCATGATGACACCGAAAAGGCGCTGGCCTGTGATCTGGCCGCGCTGATCGAAGCGCGCGACCCCCTGATCGGCGGCCGCCGCGATGATTGGCAGGCGCGTTGGCTGGCCTTGGCCGATCTGCGGGCCCGGCGCGCGCCGCACGGCGCCAGCAGCAGCGGTTTGAAACTGATCGATGCCGCGGCCACGCAATGGCGGCGCCGGCTTCGCTGTGAAACCTTGCCGCCGGGCTCGGTGCCGGCACATGCGCTCGGCGATGTCCTGCTGCACGCCTTTCCCGACCGCATCGGCAAGCAGCATGAAAGCGAACCGCTGCGCTATCAACTGTCGGCTGGGCGCATGGCGCGGCTGCATCCCGACAGCACGCTGTACGGTGAACCGTGGCTGTGCGCCAGTGAATTGAAATTCGAGGCCAAAGAAGCCTTGATTCTGCGGGCGGCGCCCATCGACCAGTACCGTCTTGAACAGGACTTTCCCGAACGTTTCATCACCCGCGACGACGTGCGTTGGGATGAACGCAGCAATGCCTTGATCGCCCGCCGCGAACGCCATTTCGACCAGATCGTGTTGTCCAGTCAGGCCGGTGGCAAAGTCGATCCCGAACAGGCCGCTGCCGCGCTGTGCGCGCTGGTGCGCCAGAAGGGTTTGCACATCCTGCCCTGGACCGAGAAGGCGCAGCAGTTCCGCCTGCGGGTCTGCCGCCTGCGCGAATGGCTGCCGGAACTGGCTTTGCCGGATTTATCGGAACCGGCGCTATTGGCCACGCTGGAAGATTGGCTGCACCCGGCGCTGCGCGGCAAATCGCGCTTGGACAATCTGGACGCGGCGGCGCTCGGCGATGCCTTGTATGGTCTTTTCGACTGGAACACGCGCCAGCAGATTGACCGATTGGTGCCGACGGTCTTGAAGGTGCCGTCCGGCATCGAACGCGCAATCATATACGCCGAAGATGGTCCGCCGGTGTTGGCGGTGAAACTGCAGGAATTGTTCGGTCTGGCCGAATCGCCGCGGATCGCCGACGGCAGGGTGACGGTGATGCTGCATCTGCTTTCCCCGGGCGGCAAGCCTCTGCAGATCACCCAGGACCTGAAGAATTTCTGGAACAGCACCTATGCGGAAGTGCGCAAGGAAATGAAAGGCCGCTATCCGCGGCATCCGTGGCCGGAAGATCCCTGGAATGCGCCGGCCACGCACCGGGCCAAGCCACGGGGAACCTGATACGCCCAATGCTTTCATGCGCATCTCCTCCGCAATCGTCTGCCATTGATGCCGTGCCTCAGATAAAAACCCGCCGATCGGCGGGTTTTTTGATTCATCCGATTTCGCTGCGCCATTGCCCCGGCGCCAAGCCGTCGAGCCGGTGCGGACCCACCGAGATGCGCACCAGGCGCAGGCAGGGCAACCCGACCGCCGCGCACATGCGGCGCACCTGCCGGTTGCGGCCTTCTTTGATGGTCAGTTCCAGCCAGGATTCCGGCACGCTCTTGCGGTAACGCACCGGCGGATCGCGCGGCCACAGCCAATCGGGCGCTTTTTCCAGCAGGCGTGCAGTGGCCGGCTGGGTCGGGCCGTCATTCAGCGTCACGCCGGCACGCAGCTGCGCCAGATGGGTTTCATCGGCGATGCCCTCGACCTGCACCAGATAGGTTTTCGGCCATTTGAATTTCGGCGACGAGATCTGCGCGATGCGGGCGCCGTCATCGGACAGCAGCAGCAGGCCTTCGGAATCGATGTCGAGCCGACCGGCGGCGTAGACATCCTTCGGCAAGCCGAAACCGGCCAACGTCGGCCGCGGCGGCATGCTCTGGTCGGTGAATTGGGTCAGCACGCCGTAAGGCTTGTTGAAAGCGATTAACATAAGCCCAGTGTAACCGCAAAAAGAGCACGCACGCCGATGATCGCCGCCCACCCGCTGAAACGCCTGCAACGCTTCGCCGAGCCCTACCGCGCGGCGATACGGCGTGGCGTGCTGTATTCGGTGCTGAACAAGGCCTTCGATGTGCTGCCGGAAATCCTGATCGGCGTCGCGGTCGATGTGGTGGTCAACCAGCGCGATTCCTTTCTGGCCCGGCTCGGCATCGCCGACCCGATGCAGCAGCTCTGGGTGCTGGTCGGCCTGACCGTGGTGGTCTGGGTCTGCGAATCGCTGTTCGAATACCTGCATCGCTTGGTCTGGCGCAATCTGGCGCAGAATCTGCAGCATGATCTGCGCCTGGACGCCTACACGCACATCCAGCGCCTGCCGCCGGATTTCATCCAGGAAGAACGTTCCGGCCGGCTGATGGCGGCGATGAACGAAGACGTCAACCAGATCGAGCGCTTCCTCAATACCGGCGCCAACGACCTGATCCAGGTGATGGTGTCTTCGCTCTTGGTCGGCGCGGTGTTCTTTACCCTGACCGCCAGTACCGCCGTGCTGGCCCTGCTGCCGATTCCGCTGATCCTGTTCGGCACCTTCTGGTTCCAGAAGCGCCTGTATCCGCGCTATGCCGCCGCGCGCGAAGCCGCCGCCGGCGTCTCCAACCGCCTCGCCAACAACCTGCACGGCATGAGCACCATCCAGGCCTACACCGCGGAGGATTTCGAGCGCGAACATCTGCGCGTGGCCAGCGACGGCTTCCGCGAACACAACCGCGAGGCCATCCGCTATTCGGCGGCAATCACGCCGGTGATCCGCATGGCGATTCTGGCCGGCTTCGTAATGACTCTGCTGTACGGCGGCTCGCTGGTACTCAAGGGCGAACTCGGGGTCGGCAGTTATTCGGCTTTGGTGTATCTGACCCAACGCCTGCTCTGGCCGATGACGCGCCTGGCCGACATGACCGATCTGTACCAACGGGCGATGGCCTCGGTGAACCGGGTCATGGATCTGCTGGAGATTTCGCCGCCCACGGATGGTGATTCGGCGCCGGCGGTTCCCGTGTCCGGATCCTTGCAGTTCGATGAGGTCAGGTTCGCCTATGGCACAACGCCGGTCCTGCGCGGCGTGAGTCTGTCGGTTCCTTCGGGTGCGACCATCGCACTGGTCGGCGGCACCGGCAGCGGCAAAAGCACGCTGATCAAACTGGCGCTCGGCTTCATTGCGGCGGATTCCGGCGAGATCCGTTTCGATGGCGTTCCGCTTCCCCGCTTGTCGAAATCCCAGCTACGCGCCGTCATCGGCTATGTGGCGCAGGAGCCGTTTCTGACCGATGGCACGGTCGCGGACAACATCGCCTATGGCCAAAACGCCGATCCGCTGCGCGTCCGCGAAGCGGCACGGGCAGCGGAGGCACACGCGTTCATCGAATCCCTTCCGGAAGGCTACGACAGCCCGGTCGGCGAACGCGGCAGCCTGCTTTCGGGCGGCCAGCGCCAGCGCATCGCACTGGCCCGGGCGCTCTATAAAAATCCGGCTCTGCTGATTCTGGATGAAGCGACTTCGGCCGTGGATAACGAAACCGAAGCTGCCATCCAACGCTCCTTGGCCCGGCTCAACCACAGCCGATCCTGCCTGATCGTGGCGCATCGATTGTCGACCGTGCGCTTCGCCGATTGCATCCACGTGCTGGACGGCGGCCGCATCGTCGAGTCCGGCACGCATGATGAGCTGCTCAAACAAAACGCCGCTTACGCGGCGCTTTGGAAGTTGCAGACCGGCGAAACGGTTTAGGGTTTCACGAAACGCAGGGTCATGCGGTCGCTTTCACCGATGGCTTCGTATTTGGCGCGGTCTTTATCCCCCTGGCCGTAGGTCGGCGGCAGCGTCCAGACACCGCCCGGATAATCCTTGGTGTCTTTCGGATTGGCGTTCACTTCGCTGCGCGCGTCCAGCTTGAAGCCGGCCTTGGTCGCCAGCGCGATGACCTGCGCTTCCGAAACATAGCCGGACCGGTCGTCTTCGGCCACGTCCTTGGCGGCGCGGTGCTCCACCACGCCGAGGGTGCCGCCTTTTTTCAGCACGGCGAAGAAGCCGGCGAACATGCCTTCGGCCTGCTTGGCCATGCGCCAGTTGTGCACGTTGCGGAAGGTCAGCACCGTATCGGCCGAACCGGGCGCACCGAATACCGGCTTGGCCGGATTGTATTCATGCAGCGTGGCCTTGCTGTAAATTTCCGGCTTGGCGGCGAATTTGTCGCGCAGGGCCTGGTTCTGTTTGGCGTAATAGGCTTTCGAGCTTTCTTTTTCGACGACCGCCGGATTGTTGACCGCTGCGGTGTAGCTGCCGTGCTTGGTGGCGTACGGGGCGATGATTTCGGAATACCAGCCGCCGCCCGGCCAGATTTCGATGACCTTGCTGTGCGGACTGACGCCGAAGAAGCTCAGGGTTTCCAGGGGATGCCGGTATTTGTCGCGCGGGGTGTTTTTCGGATCGCGCCAATCGCCTTTCAGGATTTCCTGGAGCATTTCGCGGTGATGCGCGGCTTTCATTTCCGGCGTCATGCCTTTTTCATGACCCATGCCTTCCATCGGCATGCTGCAGGCTTTCTTGCCATCGCCCATGCCGCACATCGCTTTGGGCGCGGTTTCGGCAGTCTGCGTGGCGGCATGGTCATGTTGGGCGAATGCGGTAGCGGATGCCAGCACGCCGATGGCGGCAAACAGATGATACGGCTTCATGAAAAATCCCCTTGGTTGACGGTAGGGCAACAGTCTAACGAATTTCACTGCCCGCCGTCAGGGCTGCGGCGGGTGCAGTTTGCCGCTTGTGAAGACTTCATTGGCTTTCTGGAACAGGGCCACGGCGCGGTCTTCCTCGGCGGGTCGGCCGGAAATCCGGGTCAGCTCGCCCTCGGCGTCAACGGCGAAGCTTTCTACGCGCTTTTTCGGACCCAGAACGATCAATTGGCGCTGGCCGTCCGCGGTGGGGGTCAGATAACCGAGTTCCTGGTAGTTGACCAGAAACGCGCGCGCTTCCGGTGCCGGTCCGAGCAGATTCTGGCCGAAGAACACGCCGCCGGTACGGATACCGAGCAGGGCCAATACGGTCGGCGGCAAGTCGACCTGGCTGGCCATGACATCGATGGTGCGCGGTGTCAGTTTCGCCGGCCAATAAAGTATGGCCGGTATGCGGTATTTGTTCGGCGGTAGGCTCTGTTTGCCGGCCACCGAGGCATTGTGATCGGCCACGATGATGAACAGGGTGTCCTTGAACCACAGCTTTTTGGACGCCCGCGCCAGAAAATCGCCGATGGCCCAGTCGGTATATTTGACCGCGCCGTCCCGGCCTGATTTGGAGGGAATGTCGATATGGCCTTCGGGATACACATAAGGCCGGTGATTGCTGGTGGTCATCATGTGCAGGAAGCGCTTCTGCCCTTTTGCCGCGTCCCGGTCGAGTTGGTCCAGAGCTTCATTGAATAAAAGCTCATCCGCCACGCCCCAGATGGTCGCGAAGCTTTGGTTGGCTTCGGTGAAATTCGAGCGGTCGCTGATTTGGTAGCCGTTGGAATGGAAGAAGGCATTCATATTGTCGAAGGCGCCGTAGCCGCCGTAAAGGAACATCGGCGCGAACCCGTTTTTGCGCAGCATGCTGCCCAAGGTGTACAGATGATCGCTGTGTTCGCGGCGCACGATGGACTGCCCAGGCAAGGGCGGCAGGGCGACCGAAAGACCTTCAAGGCCGCGCACGGTGCGTGTACCCGTGGCATACAGATTGGAAAACCAGACACCTTCGCCGGTCAGGCGATCCAGATTGGGGGTGATGTAGTCTTTTTTGCTGCCGTACGCCTGCATGAAGCTCGCGCTCAGACTTTCCATCTCGATGACCACCACGTTCTTCGGACTCAGGGGCGCCGTGCTGGGCAGATCACGGGCGGGATCCGGCCATTTCGGCGCGAGCGCGGAATATTGCGGTTCCGGCAAGGTCCGGTAGTAACGGGTGAAGTCGAGCTCGTTTTCGCGCGCAGCCCGGAAAAAACTGGCGGGGCCGTTGTGGGCGAGTTCGAGGTTGTAGTGATTGGCGCTGGTGGTTTTGCCGGCATAGTTGAGCGACCAACCGCCGACCACCCAGAACAGGGCGACGCCCAGCACCGCCAGGGCAAAACGTCGCAGCAAGCCGAAGGCCGGAGCCGAAGCCAGCGGCCAGTGCCGGTAAACCAGAAACGACATCAACACGGCGCCCACGGCCATGCCGCCGATGACCGCCGGCAATGAATACGATTCACGGATGTTGCCGATCACTTCATTGGTGTAGATCAGGTAATCAACCGCGACGAAATTGTAGCGGGCGCCGAATTCATTCCAGAACACGAATTCGGAAATGGCCACGAACAGCAGGAACGCGCTGATGGCGAAGACCGCAAGCGCACGTTTGGTACGGAAAGGCCAACGCATCGGCTTGCCGGTATGCGTCAGTGCCGTAAAGAACAACAGGAAGCCGGCCAAAGCCAGTGCGAACAGCAGGTCGCCGACAAAGCCGTGCCCGAAAATGCCGAGGAGTTCACCGAGGCCGTGATCGACACCCGGCCAGGCCACGGCCAACAACCCCAATCGGGTCAGCGTGGAAAGCAACAGGCTGATGAGGGTGGCCAGGGCAGGCAGATAAAGGGCTTGATGACGCAATTGGCGCATGGAAACTCCGATGAAGTAACGTGGCCCCCTGCGTACATTATAGACCACTAATGAAATGGCCGGCTCCATAAAAAAGCGCCGAGAAACGGCGCTTGTTTGCCAAATCCCTTGAGCGGCCGCGCAGCTAGGGTGCCGGCGTTGCGGCGTCACACGCCGGCGCAAAACTCCAGCACAGGGCTTCGGGTAAGACCGCGCGCCATGCCTCTTCGTTGTGCCCGGCTTTGGCGGCGGCTTTAAACGTCAGCGCCGCGGTATCCGGCAGTGTCGTCTTCCAACGCGCGACCATCGCTTCGGCATCGGATTGCATGCCGCTACCTTCGGAACCGCCGACGTAAATGTAAACACGCTGGCCGGGCCGCAAGGGCGTGCGTGTGGTCTCCTGCGCGATGGCGGGGGAAAACCAGTAGCTGGGCGAAAACACCAAGGCGCGGCCGAAGATTTCGGGGTGGCGCATCACGGCGGCATGCGCCATCAAGCCACCCATCGAGCTGCCGGCGACCACGGTAGCGGCGGCCTCCGGTTGCGTCCGATAGCGTGCATCCACGGCCGGCTTCACCGCACCGATGAGATCGGCCAGATAGGCTTCGCCTTTGGCGGGTGCGAACTCCGGGTTGGGCCACACACTGAGTTCCTGCATGCGTGCTTCACCGCCATGATCGAGAGCCACGGCAATCACCGCCAGACCATGCTTTTCATGCAGACCGTCGAGCACTTCGTCGGCGCCCCATTCGCCGGCATAGCTGGTCGCGGCGTCGAAGACATTCTGTCCGTCCATGAAGTACACCACCGGATAGCGGCAATCGGCGCAATCGGAATACCCCGGCGGCAGATAGACCCGCACGGTGCGATCCACGGACAGCGTCGGCAATGCCAGACCGAAGGTTTCGAAGCGCGGCAGATCGGCCACCGACGCGGCACGCGGCGGCGCGTCCGGCGCCTGCTGGCGCATGAGCACAAAGGCAACGGCCGCAGCAATCAACAGGCCGGCCAACAGGCCGGCAAGGGCATAACGCAGGGCGGGTGATTTCATACCGGCTTACAGCGCCGCGAGCGCGGCGTTCAGCGTGGCGCTGGGGCGGAGCGCCACCGCCATTTTTGCCGAATCCGGACGGTAGTAACCGCCGATATCGACGGCATGGCCCTGCACGGCGATGAGTTCGCCCACGATTTTCGCTTCGTTATCGGTCAAGGCTTTGGCCAAGGGTGCGAAACGGGCTTTCAGCGCCGCATCGGCATCCTGCGCGGCCAAGGCCTGCGCCCAATACAGGGCCAGGTAGAAATGGCTGCCGCGGTTGTCGATGGTGCCGAGCTTGCGGCCCGGTGATTTATCGGTGTCGAGGAAGCTGCCGTTGGCAGCATCGAGGGCTTCCGCCAGAACACGCGCACGCGCATTGCCGGTGGTTTCGGCCAGATGTTCGAGCGACGCCGCCAAGGCCAGGAACTCGCCGAGCGAATCCCAGCGCAGGTAGTTTTCAGCGGTGAACTGCTGCACGTGCTTCGGCGCGGAACCGCCGGCACCGGTTTCGAACAGGCCGCCGCCGGCCATCAGCGGCACGATCGACAGCATCTTGGCGCTGGTGCCAAGCTCCATGATCGGAAACAGATCGGTCAGGTAATCGCGCAGCACATTGCCGGTGACTGAGATGGTGTCCAGACCCTGTCGGGTGCGCGCCAGCGTGTGACGCATGGCCTCCACCGGCGCCAGAATGCGCAGATCGAGTCCGGCGGTGTCGTGCTCTTTCAAATAACGCTCGACCAAGGTGATCAGGTTGCGGTCGTGCGGACGGGCGGCGTCCAGCCAGAATACCGCCGGGGTGTTGCTCAGGCGCGCACGGTTGACCGCCAGTTTGACCCAGTCGCGCACCGGCGCGTCCTTGGTCTGGCACATGCGCCAGATATCGCCGGCTTCAACCGCGTGCTGCATCAGCACCTCGCCTTCGGCATCGAGCACGCGCACCACGCCGTCGGCCGCAATCTGGAAGGTTTTGTTGTGCGAGCCGTATTCTTCGGCGGCTTGCGCCATCAGGCCCACATTCGGCACCGAGCCCATGGTGGCGGGATCAAATGCGCCATTGATTTTGCAGTCGTCGATGACGACCTGGTAGATGCCGGCATAACAACGGTCCGGAATCACCGCCTTGGTGTCCTGCAGCTTTCCTTCGGCATTCCACATGCCGCCACTGTCGCGGATCATCGCCGGCATCGAGGCATCGACGATGACGTCACTCGGCACATGCAGGTTGGTGATGCCTTTGTCGGAATTGACCATGGCTACGCCCGGACGCACGGCATACTGCGCGGCCAGATCGGCTTCGATTTCGGCACGCACGGTTTCCGGCAGCTGCGGCAGGCGCGCAACCAGATCACCGATGCCGTTGTTGGCATCGAATCCGGCCTCGTCCAGCACCGCCGCATGCTTGGCCAGCACATCGGCATAGAAACGCTTGACCGCGATGCCGAACATGATCGGATCGGACACTTTCATCATGGTCGCTTTCAGGTGCAGCGAGAACAACACGTTCTGGCTACGGGCATCGGCGATCTGTTCGTCGATGAACGTCGCCAAGGCCTTGGCGCGCATGACCGAAGCGTCGAGCAACTCGCCGACGCCGACCTTGAGATCGCGTTTGAGCAGGAAGCGCTGGCCGTCCTTTCCGGTGAACTCGATGACGACATTGCCGGCCTGGCTGACCTGCACCGATTGCTCGCTGCCGTAGAAATCGCCATCGGCCATGTGCGCCACGTGGGTTTTGGAATCGGAGCGCCAGGCACCCATTTTGTGCGGGTGCTTGCGTGCATAGTTCTTCACCGACAGCGGCGCACGCCGGTCGGAGTTGCCTTCGCGCAGCACCGGATTGACCGCGCTGCCCATGACCCGGGCATAACGCGCTTTGATGTCTTTTTCTTCGTCGGTGCGCGGCTCTTCCGGGAAATCCGGCAAGACATAACCCTGGGCCTGCAGTTCGGCGATGGCGGCTTTCAGCTGCGGCACCGAGGCGCTGATGTTGGGCAGTTTGATGATGTTGGCTTCCGGCCGGGTGGCCAGCTGGCCGAGCTCGGCCAGATCGTCGGCGATGCGTTGGTTTTCCGGCAGGCGGTCGGCGAATTGGGCGATGATGCGGCCGGCCAGCGAGATGTCGCGGGTTTCCACGGCCACGCCGGCGGCGGCGGTGAACGCGCTCACGATCGGCAACAGCGATTGGGTGGCCAGGAACGGGGCTTCGTCGGTCAGCGTGTAGATGATTTTGGGGGTGTCGGACATGGTTTCGGCGTCTCGTTGTGCGGCCGGCCGGCATCGGCACGGATTGGCCGTGCGCCCTGCCGAACCGGGGTTCGTGAAGTGGGCTTATTGTCGTTGATTTCGGGGGTTTTGGGAAATCAGAACTGGCTCTCGCAGGGCTGACCATCACCATCGCCGTCCATTTTGGTGTTCGGACAGTTCTGTATAAAAAATATGGCTTCTTCCTCCGAGCGCATCTCGGAACAATGGATACGTCCATCACAGGCAAAAGCCGGCGCCGCTTCGGAATGCTTTGATAAAGCTGATTCAATGGGCTGGGCTTCTGCAACATGGAAGGAGCGGGCTTGATATTGGTTTTTGATGAAATAGCCGGCAACCAACAGAAACATAAGTCCGATCAGGCGTGTAATCCATGGATTTTCCTCACGGCGAGAACTGCTTCTACTCTGGGTTTTCCGTGTTCCCGTTTTTGTAGGGCGAATGATGCTGACGGCTCGTGTTTTACCATCATTGATGAGGGTTTCGTAGGACACGATTTCGCCGACTGTTGGCCGAACGCCGTCTTGTGGAAACGCGGAGATATGGACGAAAATTTCATCACCGGTTTGATTCGGCAGGATAAATCCGAATCCGCGGTCATCATTCCATTTGATAAGCGTGCCTGCGCTTCGCATAAGAAATCCTTTTCTGGCGAACTCCAACTTTACGGTCGAACGAATCCTTGTGCAAGCGCAAAACGCTTCAGCAAGGATTACTTCCCGATGCAGAAGCTCGAAAAAATCCGGCCGAGCAGCGCATCGGCGTCCATGTGCCCGGTAATCGAACCGATGGCATTGTGCGCCAGACGCAGTTCTTCCGCGGCCAGTTCGGCCTGGGCCTGATTGCTCAGCGCCGTGGCGGCGGCCAAGTGGCCGGCGGCCAGATCCAAGGCTTCGAGATGGCGGGCGCGGGCACTGAAACTGCCGGTGCCGCTTTCGCCGAATCCGGCGGCCTGTGCCAACTCCTTGCGCAACAGTTCCAGGCCGGCGCCGCTTTTGGCGGACAGCCACAGATGCACGCCGTCCGCCCGATGTTCGCGCGCGATGGCATGCCCGCTCAGATCGGATTTGTTGTGCAACCAGAGAATGCGGGCCGCGCTGCCTTGCAGGGCTTCGGTCAGGGTCTCGGCGGCGCTGTTGCTGTCGTCAAGCACCGCCAGCACCAGATCGGCCTTGGCCAATTCGCCGTGCGCGCGGCGGATGCCTTCGGCTTCCACGGTTTCCTTGGTTTCGCGCAGACCGGCGGTATCCACCAGGGTCAGCCACAGGCCGTCGACTTGGATGGTTTCACGCAAAACATCGCGGGTGGTCCCGGCGATGTCGGTGACGATGGCGCGGTCTTCGCCGGCCAAGGCATTCAACAACGACGACTTGCCGGCATTGGGCGCGCCGAGGATGACCGCGTGCAGTCCGTCCATCAGGCGTTTGCCTTGCTCGGCTTCGGCACGCAGCTGCGCCAGATCGGTTTTGCAACGCTCTAGCAGATTGCGGATTTCCGGTGCGGCGAGGAAATCGATTTCCTCGTCGGGAAAATCCAGCGCCGCTTCCACGTACACACGGGCATGCACCAGTTGTTCGGCAACGGCATGGCAACGCTGCGAGAACATACCATCCAGCGAACGCCGGGCTGCACGCGCGGCGGTTTCCGACTGCGCGCTGATCAGATCGGCCACGGCTTCGGCCTGGGCCAGATCGAGTTTGTCGTTGAGGAACGCACGCTCGGTGAATTCGCCCGGGCGCGCATCGCGGGCGCCGTGCCGGCGGCATTCGCGCAGGATGGCATTGAGCAGGGACGGGTTGCCGTGCGCCTGCAGCTCCAGTACGTCTTCGCCGGTATACGAATGCGGGCCCTGGAAAAAAATCAGCACGGCATCGTCGAGCACTTCGCCACTGCCGTCTCGCAGATGCGCATGCAGTGCATGGCGCGGCTTCAGGCTTTGGCCGCACAGGCTTTCACCGATGGCGCGTGCCTTCGGCCCGGACACCCGCACGATGCCGACGCCGGCCGGACCGAATGCGGTGGCGAGCGCGGCGATGGTGTCGGTGGAAGCCGTCATCGCACGCGCCGGATTATTTCGCCGGCGCGGGATGGTGGCCGTGCGTGCCGTATTTCTTGGTCATCCACCATTGCTGGGCCAAACCGAGCAGACCGTTGGTCACCCAGTACAGCACCAGACCGGACGGGAAGAAGGCCATCATCACACCGAAGATCAGCGGCATGAAGGTCATCATCTTCTTCTGCAGCGGATCCATGCCCGGCATCGGAGTCAGCTTCTGGGTCAGGAACATGACGATCAGGTTCAGTGCCGGCAGGATGAAATAGGGGTCGGCATCGGTCAGGTTCTGGATCCAGCCGATCCACGGCGCCTGGCGCAGTTCGACCGACTCCACCAACACCCAGTACAGCGCGAGGAAGATCGGAATCGGAATCAGCATCGGCAAGCAGCCGGCGGCCGGATTGATTTTTTCCTTCTTGTACAGCTCCATCTGCGCGACCGCGAATTTCTGGCGGTCGTCGCCGTAACGTTCCTTCAGGGCCTCGATGCGCGGCTGGATGGCGCGCATTTTCGCCATGCTCTGGTACTGCTTGGCCGACAGCGGGAACAGCAGTGCCTTCAGCACGATGACGATGGCGATGATGGCCCAGCCCCAGTTGCCGAGCAGATCATGCAGCTTGGACAGCAGCCAGAACAGCGGCTGCGCCAGGAAGCTGAAAATGCCGTAATCCACGCTCAGATCGAGCGTCGGGTGCACCGCGTTCATGGCTTGCTGCGCTTTCGGGCCGACCCACAGGCGGTCTTCGCGGCTGTGGCTGGCGCCGGGCGCCAGCACGGTTTCGCCGGACATGCCGCGCACCAGATAATAGGCCTGCGACAGCGGACCCTCGGTGGTGATGGAGTAGGTCTGGGTATCGCCTTTGGCCGGCAGCCAGACCGACACGAAGTGATGCTGCAGCATGCCGAACCAGCCGTCGGTGATCGGCTTGTTCGGACTTTGGATCACGCCGCCGTCGTAGTAATCGGCAAAGCTGATTTTTTCGTACTTATCCGGCTCGCCGAACCAAGCCGAACCGATGAAGCTGAAGGACTCCGGATTGGTGAAGCCGGCATGCTTCGGCGGCGGCGGCGGCGGAATGCGCTTGAGCTGTTCGTAGGCAAAGCCCGACCACGGCGTACTGCCGGCGTTGCGCAGGGTCTGCTGCACGCCGATCTCGAATTTGCCCCGTTTCAGTACGAGGGTTTTGGTCAGACTGATGCCGCTGGCATCGGTCCAGACGAAAGGCACCGACAGACTGTCCTGGCCCGGCTTCAACTCGTAACGGCTTTGGCCATCGGCGGTGGTGAAGACCGCATTGTGGTTCGGTTCGGATGTGTGCGTGCGGGTCAGCCAGCCGGATTCGGCGACGAAGAAATCGGTGCTGCCGTTATCCAGCAGCATGACGTTGGCGCTGCCGGCCTTTTTTTCGATCGGATAGGTCAGCAATTCGGCACGGATGATGCTGACGCCTTTCAGATCCACGGTCAGGCGGTACACATCGGTGATGATCTCCACGGTTTGCGCGCTGGGTGCAACGGCTGCGGCCGGCAATGCCGGGGCCCCGGCCGTGGGCGTGGCGGGCAATGCCGGCACAGCGCCGACTGCTGACGGTGCGGGTGCGGCGGGCGTGTTGACGGCCGGTGCCACGGGCGTCGGCGCCGGGGTTTGCCACTGCTGGAACAACAGAAAGGCGACCGCCAGCCAGGCGATCAGAAGAAAAGTGCGTGTTTGA
>JBMSNF010000021.1:0-18379 GCA_049421545.1 Arenimonas sp. | reverse complement strand
TGAAGCGTTCCCAGAATTCACTGGCAAACAGGTTCCATAATGCTTTCGGATGGCCGAGGAACTCACCGGCCGGGGGCGGCATGAAGCCATCCTTCTGATCAACTGCTCCGCTCATGCGGACTCTCCCTTGGTTTGTTTTAATGGTGGAACGGTGGCTTCATCATAATTAAAACACCGCCGATTGACAGCTTTTTTCCAAAAAAAGACGCAATTGCCTGAAAATCCGGCAGGTTTTCAGCCGATTCGGGTGCGCACCTCGAACAATTCCGGGAAAAAGCTCAGATCCAGCGCCTTCTTCAGGAAGGCCACGCCCGAGGAACCGCCGGTACCGGGCTTGTAACCGATGATGCGTTCGACCGTTTTCAGATGGCGGAAACGCCACTGCTGGAAATTGACCTCGATGTCGACCAGCTGCTCGCAGAAGTGGTAGGCCTCCCAGTTGGCCTCGGTGTTCTCGTAGATGCGCTCGAAGGCGGCGACCACGGCCTCGCGGCGCTCGTAGGGCTGCGACCAGTCGCGGTTCAGACATTCGGCCGGAATGGCGTGCCCGCGCCGGGCCAGATGGCGCAGGAATTCGTCGTACAGGCTGGGCGCGTTCAGGGTGTCGGTCAGGTGCCGGTGGATGTCCGGGTCGTAATCGAACACTTTCACGTAATGCGCGTTCTTGTTGCCGAGTAGGAATTCGATTTCACGGTACTGGTGCGACTGGAAGCCCGAGGACGAACCGAGTACGCTGCGGAACTGCATGTAATCGCTCGGGGTCAGGGTTTCCAGCACCGACCACTGCTCGGTCAGCTGCTTCTGGATGTGCTTGATGCGCGCCAGCATCTTCTGGCACGGGCCGAGGTCGTCGGCGCGCAGCTGCACCAGGGCCGCCCGCAGTTCGTGGATGACTAGCTTCATCCACAGCTCGGAAGTCTGGTGCTGGATGATGAACAGGGTCTCGTCATGCACCGGCGGATCCGACAGCGGATGCTGGGCGCTCAGGATGAGATCCAGTCGCAGATAGCCGCCGTAGCTCATGCGGTCGGTGAAGTCGGTGGTGATGCCGTCTTCGAGCGGGCGTTGGTTGCTGGGTTCGGTCATGACTGGCTCACGGTTTCTTAACCTCGCCAGTTTAACTTATCGGCTACACTATTTCCGTTCCCGGCGGGATGCCCTGCCACAGCTTCCAGGAGCCCTGAATGGAATCCGGCGTACGTTTCGAAATCGATTACCTGCAATACATGGATGCCGACGGCGGCATCGTCAATCCCGATCTTCCCGACTTCGCCCGCGACCGCACGCAACTGGTCGGTCTGTACAAGGAAATGCTGAAAGTGCGCTGCTTCGATGCCAAGGCGGTGGCCCTGCAGCGTACCGGCAAGCTCGGCACCTACGCGTCCTGCCTCGGCCATGAAGCGGCCCACATCGGCATCGGCACCAGCCTGCAGATCGACGACGTGTTCGCACCCAGCTACCGCGAATACGGCGCCCAGTTCGCCCGCGGCGTGAAACCGCGCGAGGTCTTGATGTACTGGGGCGGTGACGAACGCGGCAACGATTTCTCCGGCCCGGCCCACGATTTCGCCTGGTGCGTGCCGATCGCCACACAATGCTTGCATGCGGCCGGATCCGCCCTCGCCTTCAAACTGCGCGGCGAAGCGCGCGTGGCCCTGGCCTGCGTCGGCGACGGCGGCTCCTCGAAAACCGATACCTACGCCGCCATCAACTCGGCCGGCGCTTACGGCCTGCCCTTCGTGCTGTGCATCATCAACAACCAATGGGCGATCTCGGTACCGCGCGCGGCCCAGACCGGCGCCAAAACCCTGGCCCAGAAAGGTCTGGCCGGCGGTCTGGAATGCCTGCAGGTCGATGGCAACGACATCATCGCGGTCAAAGCCGCGGTCGCGCATGCGGTCAAACGCGCGCGCCATGGCCACGGCGGCACCGTTTTGGAACTGATCACCTATCGTCTCTCCGACCACACCACCGCCGATGACGCGCGCCGCTACCGCGACGACGAGCAGGTCAAGGCCGCCTGGCAGCGCGAGCCGGTCAAGCGCCTGAAAACCTATCTGTTGGCACAGGGCTGGTGGAGCGAGGACGAAGAAACCGCTTGGGTCGCCGAATCGAACGCCTGGGCCGATGCCGAAGTGGATGCCTACCTCGCCACCAGCGTGCAGCCGGTGGAAGCGATGTTCGACTACCTGTACGCCGAACTGCCGCACGATGTCGCCGAGCAGCGCGACCAGGCGCTGGGCTGGGAGAAACGCTGATGGCCGCCATCACCTTGATCGAAGCTTTGACCCAGGCCATGGCCTATGAAATGCGGCGCGACCCGAGCGTGCTGGTGCTCGGCGAAGACGTCGGCATCAACGGCGGCGTGTTCCGCGCCACTTCCGGTTTGATCCAGGAATTCGGGCCCGAGCGCATCCTCGACACGCCGCTGGATGAAACCACCATCGCCGGCCTCACCGTCGGCCTGGCCGCGCAGGGCATGAAGCCGATCGCCGAAGCGCAGTTCGACGGCTTCATGTATCCGATGGTCGATCACATCATCTGCCACGCCGCCCGCCTGCGTTACCGCACCCGCGGCCGCATGAGCTGCCCGATGGTGCTGCGCGTGCCCTGGGGCGGCGGCATCCGCGCGCCGGAACACCACAGCGAAGCCAACGAAGCCATCTTCACCAACGTGCCCGGTCTGCGCGTGGTCATGCCGAGTTCGCCGCAGCGCGCCTACGGCCTGCTGCTGGCCGCCATCCGCGATCCCGACCCGGTGATTTTCTTCGAACCCAAACGCATCTACCGCCAATACAAGGAAGAAGTTCCGGACGACGGCGAAGCCCTGCCGCTGGATGTCTGCTTCGTGCTGCGCGACGGCAGCGACGTGACCCTGGTGACCTGGGGCTCGCAGGTCAAGGAAACCCTGGAAGCCGCCGATGACCTTGCCAAAGACGGCGTCAGCGCGGAAGTGATCGATCTGGCCACGGTCAAACCGCTCGACTTCGACACCATCCACGAATCGGTGAAGAAGACCGGGCGTTGCGTAATCGTGCATGAAGCGCCGCGCACCGCCGGATTCGGCGCCGAAATCGCCGCGCAGCTGGCCGAGAAGGCGATGTACGATCTGGTCGCGCCGGTGGAACGCGTGACCGGTTACGACACGCATATTCCGTTGTTCCGTCTGGAAATGAAATACCTGCCGAGCGTCGAGAAAATCGTCGCCGCCGCCAAACGCACCCTTGCCGCGAGCTGATCATGAGTACAGTCAAATCCTTCCATCTGCCGGATCTGGGCGAAGGCCTGCCGGATGCCGAAATCGTCGAATGGCATGTCAAGATCGGCGACGTGGTGCGTCTGGATGCGCCGCTGGTGTCGATGGAAACCGCCAAGGCCGTGGTCGATGTGCCCTCGCCGTTCTCCGGCAAAGTACTTGCGCTCGCCGGACAAGCCGGTGACGTCATCCTGACCGGTGCGGTGCTGGTGGAAATCGAACTCGATCCGAATCTGCCGCAACGGGCCGACGCCCAGGACACCGGGCATCACCACGGTGCGCCGGCCGCGCATGCGGCGCCGGCCAGTCCGCCGGCCACGCCGGAAGCGGCGCCTGAAGCGGATGACGGCGATGCCGGCACCGTGGTCGGCGCCATGGAAAGTTCCAATGCCGTGCGCAGCGAACAGGCCGTCGCCATCGGCGGCGTGAAAGCCATGCCGGCCGTGCGCGCGCTGGCGAAAAAACTGAAAGTCGATCTTGCGCGCGTGCGTGCCACCGGTGCCGACGGCGTGATCACCTTGGCCGATGTCAAAGCGGCGGCCGCGAATCCGCCCACGCCCTCCGCCGCGCCGGCAGCCCCGGCGCCCGTGGTCGTCCGCGAACACCCTGCAGCACCCGCGCCGGCCTTCATGCCGCCGCCGGCCGGTGACGACAAAGACGAACCGATCCGCGGCGTACGCCGCAACATGCTGCGTTCGATGAGCGCCGCGCATGCCGAGGTAGTCCCAACCACGCTGATGGACGATGCCGACTTAAGCGCCTGGGCGCCAGGCGAAGACATCACCGTGCGCACCCTGCGCGCGCTGGCGGTGGCCGCCAAGACCGAGCCGGCGATGAACGCCTGGCTCAACGCAAAGGAAGGCACCCTGCGCCGGCACAGCGCGGTGCATATCGGCGTCGCCATCGACTCGGCCGACGGCCTGTTCGTGGCCTCGCTCAAACACTGCGACTCGCGTGACGGCAAAACCCTGCGCGCGGAACTCAACCGTCTGCGGGACGGCGTACGCAACCGCACGCTGCCGCCGGAAGACCTCTCCGGCTACACGCTGATGTTCTCCAATTTCGGGGTGTTCGCCGGAAAATACGCGACGCCGGTGGTGGTGCCGCCGTGCGTGTGCATCGTCGGCGCCGGCCGGCTGTATCACGCGGTGGTGCCGGTCTTGGGCGGCATGGAAACGCACCGGATGATGCCAATTTCGCTGACCTTCGACCACCGCGCCGCCACCGGCGGCGAAGCCGCGCGTTTTCTGAAAGCGATGATCGACGATCTGCAGCGCTCGCGTTAACCGATTTCGGCGGCGTCCTGGAACAAGGCTTCCAGGGCGTCGAGCACGTGGCTTTCCTCGGCCAGCTCAGCCAATTCGGAAACTTCCTTCAGCGCATGCCAAGCGGCTTTGCCTTCGGCCTTGATCTTGGCGAGGAAGGCGCCGGCTTCGCGCGGATTGTCGAAGCCTTTGCTCTGCAGCAGCACATCGCCGTTGGCGTGGCTGAGTTTGAAATAGAACTTGCCGTCTTTTTCCCGGTATTGTTTGAACACCGGCACCGCCGGCTTTTCATTCGACGCATGCGATTGTGACGGCAGAGCAGTGCCGAGATTGCGCAGGCCGACGGCATGGCGCAATTCCCGCAGCAGCGGCGTGGCGATGGCACGCGCCTTGGCGGCGCCGGCCTGCAGGATGGCCTCGATGCGGGCCGGATCGGCCATCAAGGCGTTGTAGCGCTCACGCATCGGCGCGATTTCGGCATCGATGACCGCGAACAGCTGCTGTTTGGCATCACCCCAGGCGATGCCTTCGGCAAAGGCTTTGCGCATGGCGGCCGTCTGCTCCGGTGTTGCGAACGCCTGATAGAGCTGGAACAGAGCCGAGCCCTCGGTGTCCTTCGGCTCGCCCGGCGCTTTCGAGTCGGTCAGCAGGCCCATGATCTGTTTTTTCAGGGTCGCGGCATCGGCGAACAGTGCGATGGTGTTGTCGTAGCTCTTGCTCATCTTGCGGCCGTCCAAGCCCGGCAGCGTCGCCACCGATTCCTCGATGGCCGCTTCCGGCAGCGTGAAATAGGCCTTGCCGTAGAGATGATTGAAACGCGCGCCGAAATCCCGCGCCATTTCGATGTGCTGGACCTGATCGCGCCCGACCGGCACCTTGTGCGCGCCGAACAGCAGGATGTCGGCGGCCATCAACACCGGATACATGAACAATCCGGCGGTGATGCCGGCGTCGGCGTCGTTGCCTTCGGCGGTGTTTTTATCGACCGCGGCCTTGTAGGCATGCGCGCGGTTGAGCAGACCTTTGCCGGCCACGCAGGTCAGCAGCCAGGTCAGTTCCGGAATTTCGGGAATATCGGATTGCCGGTAAAACCAGACTTTATCCGGATCCAGCCCGCAGGCCAGCCAGGACGCGGCGATCTCCAGCGTGGACTGCTGCACACGCGCCGGATCCTGCACTTTGATCAGTGCATGGTAATCGGCAAGGAAATAGAAACTTTCCACACCGGCCTGCCGGCTGGCGGCAACGGCCGGGCGGATGGCACCGGCGTAATTGCCCAGATGCGGCGTACCGGAGGTGGTGATGCCGGTCAGGACACGCTGGTTGGCCATGGGGAATTAATTTTTCGCGGCTTCTTCGACTTTCTCGCCGGCTTTCTGGACGTCTTTGCCGACGCCTTCGATGGTGTTGCAGGCCGACAGGGCTAGAACGAAGGACAGGGTCAGCAGAACGGTTGCGAGCTTTTTCATAAATACTCCTCAGGATTAATCAATGCGCATCAGGGTCGATTTGCCGAACAGGCTTTCGACCAGATCCACGGCGAGTGCACCGGTTTTGTTATGTTCATCGAAAGCCGGGTTTAATTCAACTATGTCGAGCGAGCCGAGCCGGCCGGTATCGGCGATCATTTCCATCACCAGCTGCGCTTCCCGGTAATTGGGGCCGCCCGGAACGGTGGTGCCGACACCCGGGGCGATGGATGGGTCGAGGAAGTCGACATCGAAGCTGACATGCAGATGGGTGTTTTCATCGACGCCTTCCAGCGCCTCTTCCAGCGAACGCTTCATGCCGACTTCGTCGATGTAGCGCATGTCGTAGATGTCGAGGCCGTAGCGGTGGACCAGACGCTTCTCGCCGATATCGACCGAACGGATGCCGATCTGGCGGATTTCGTCGGGCTGGATGGCCGGTTTGGCGCCGCCGAGCTGGGTCAATTCATCCGGACCGAGTCCGCACAGGCAGGCCACCGGCATGCCGTGGATGTTGCCGGAAGGGGTGACCTGGCTGGTGTTGAAATCGGCATGGGCATCGAGCCAGAGGATGCGCAGCTTCTTGCCCTTCTCTCGGCAATGGCGAGCCACGGCGGTAATCGATCCGATGCCCAGGCAATGATCGCCGCCGAGCACGATCGGCAGTTCGCCGCGCGCCAGGCTCGCCGAAACCGCTTCCATGGTCAGGCGGTTCCATTCCGCCACTTCCGGAAGATGACGGTAGCCGTCGCTCGGCGCCTGCCAGGGGTTGACCGGGCCCTGCAGATTGCCGTAATCCAGCACGTCCAATCCGTGCGAGCGCAGGGCATCGGCGATACCGGCCACACGCAGCGCTTCGGGACCCATCGAGGCACCGCGGTGCCCGGCACCGATGTCGGTCGGAACGCCGATGAGGGCGATGGTGGGGGTATCAACTGTCATGGTGAATGCGCCTGGTTGGTGCCGGCACCCGGATTCGAACTGGGGACCTACCGCTTACAAGGCGGTTGCTCTACCAACTGAGCTATGCCGGCATGGGAAGCCCATTGTACGCGAGCATCCGTGCTTTGCGTAGCCGTCAGCGGCAGGCCTGCGCCGGAATTTTCGGGTTCTGTTCGGCCTGCCATTGCCGGAATCCGGCCTGATTGCGGATGCTGGCATCGATCCACCACTCCCGACGGGTCTGTTGCTCGCTGCGCAGCAATGCCTCCAGGCCGAGTTGCTGCACGACACGCTGGCGGGACTGGGCATCCGCCAGTGTGGCGAATTGGCCGAGGGCGATGCTGTGATCGGACTGGATTTCGGGATTCCCGATTCCGGCACTGAGCAGACTTTCCACCAGCAACTCGGCATCGGCGCGGCTGGCACTGGCCGGAATATCCAGACGATAGCGCGTTCCGATGACGCCATCGGCCATACGCATCTGCATGTCGAGGGTGATGTATTCCAGGGATTGCCAGGCGCGGCGCATCGCGGCTTCCTCGGCAAAGGGACCGATGCGCCAACAACTGCCGGAAGGCAGACGCTGGCGCTCCTGCTGCAATTGCAGGTATTCCTGATGCAGGATCAGTCCGGGCGTGCCGGGTTCGGTCATCGGCAGCACATGGCCCTGCAGTTCCGGCCGCCACAGATTCCACATCAGGGCGCCGGCATTGGCAAACAGCAGCAAAAGACACACGCGGCGCAACCAAATCATAAGCCACTCAGTTCGATGTAGCGCAGCATGCCGTTGAAGATCAGATCGGGGGCGGCCTCGGCCGTCGGCAGATGCTTCAGCCACGGCTCGGCACCGCCGCCGGTCACCAGCAGTTTGACCGGACGGCCCGTGAAAGCACCGGCCAGCACGCGGTCGATCATGCCCAGCGTCTGGTGCTGGATGCCACTGGCGAGCGCATCCAATGTGTTGTCGGCCAGGAAGCCCGCCTCGCCCTCACCCTCGAACAGGCCGGGGAAATGATCGCGCATGCGCTGCCACTGGAAATCCGGACCGGGCGCGATCAATCCGCCGCGGTGTTGACCGTCGGCGGCCAGCACATCGAGCGTCAGGGCCGTACCGAAGGACAGCACGGCGCAATCGGTCATGGCGTCGCAGGCGGCCAGCAGTCCGAGAAAGCGGTCCACACCCAGCTGCCGGGGCTGCGCATAGGCGATACGCAGACGACCCATTTCGGCACAGGATTCAATGCGGGTCACCGGCTGACGGATGTGCGACAGCAGATGGTCAAGACGCTCGGCACGCCAGCCCTTGCTGACCGTGGCCAGATAGACGCGTTCGTACTCGGCATCCGCGAGCAGGTCGAGCGCCTGATCGACCGCATGCGGATCATCGTAATCCAGCGCAGGCAGCGGGTGCCAGCCGGCGGACTCGCGGCGCGCCATTTTGATGCGGCTGTTGCCGCTGTCGATCAGACAGTCAGCCATGGGACACCCGCACGCTGACTTCGCCGCTGTGCAGGCGTCGGCAGCCCTCGGCGTCTTCGAACAGCAGGGCGCCATCGTCGGCAATGCCGCAGGCACGGCCGATCCGGACGCGGCCGCCCTCTTCCACCTGCACCGCCTTGCCCTGCAAGGCATCCAAGGCCCGCCAGTCATCGATGAATGCCGGCAGACCATCGCTCTCGAAACGCTCGAAACCCCGCGCCAGCACCGACAGCAGGCCGGCCAGCAGAGGATTGCGATCGAGCGGAACCTGCGTATGCTCCGCCAAGGCCGCCCAGTCCTGGTCGATGCCGGCACCGGCCTGACGCGACAAATGCACGTTGATGCCGAAACCCAAGGTGACATCGCAGGGCCCGTCGGCTTCGCCGCGCAACTGGATCAGCAGACCGCCGCATTTACGGCCCTGCAGCCAGAGATCATTGGGCCATTTCAAGGCAAGGCCGGTGATGCCCTGCTGTTGCAGGGAACCCACGATCATGACGGCGCAGGCCAGACTGAATCCGGACATGGCGGCAACCGGCAGATTGAAACGGCGGTTGACGCTGCAATGGATATTGGCCAGCGGCGGTGAACACCAGTGTTTTCCTCGGCGGCCCTGACCGGCGGTCTGCATTTCCGCGAGCCAGACCGCGATGCCTTGAGCCGGTGCCGGCTCGGCCATGGCCCGCAGTTGTGTCGAATCGGTTTCGAAATCGACCTGCAGGCGCTGCAACTGCTGCCGGCTGGCGGCATCCATCGCCGCGAGGATCGCCGATTTTTCGAGCAATGGTGTCGGCCGCGCGAGACGATATCCGCGTTGCGCATCGGTATCGATCGGCAACCCGCGTTCCCGCAGAAGTTCGATGCGCTTCCAGACCGCCGCGCGTGAGACCCCGAATTCGGCGGCGAGGCGGACGCCCGATTTCGGACCGTCCATCAGCGCATTGATCAGGGCCGGATTATCCACGGCGCCCGGAAAACAGGCGCCCGAGCAGGCGGGCTTTCTCGAACCGGTTTTCGGTTCCCGCATGCAGACGTTGCAGATTGCTGCGGTGACTGAAGGTCAACAGCATGGCGCTGGCAGCGGCAAACCACCATACGCCGGCATCGGCATCGGACCATGCGGCACTGGCCAGCAGACTGATCGCCGCCAGAACCGTGGACAGGCCGACGTAGCCGGTCAGCAGCAGACACAGAATCCAGACCGCGAACAACAACACCAGGGCCTGGGGCCAAACCATAATCAAACCGCCGACCAGGGTTGCCGCGCCTTTGCCGCCTCGGAAACCATGCCAGAGCGGCCAGATGTGACCGACCACTGCGGCGAATACGCAGGCCATGGCGGCCATGTCATTGCCGGGCAGGAAATGTCCTGCCAGCCAGGCCGCAAGCAGCCCTTTGCCGACATCGATCAGAACCACACCGAGTGCGAAGGCCACACCCTGCGTGCGCAGGGCATTGGTGCCGCCGGCATTGCCGCTGCCGAGCGTGCGGATATCGACTCCGCGCAGTTTGCCCAGACACAGACTGCCGGACACCGAACCGAGCAGATAGGCCAGGACAATCAGCAACCACAGCATCAGACCGACTCCTTGAGGACCGGCTGATAGGAAATCACCAAAGCGCCCGGACCGGCATGTGCGCCGATGGCCGGACCGGATTCCACGCACCAGGCCTGCGCGCAGGGCACCAAGGCGGTGAAGGCCTGCAGCAAGGCCTGTCCGGCTTCCGCATCCCCGCAATGGCCGATGATGGCGCGGTACTGCTGCGTGCAGTCGATGCGTTTGGCGACATGGCGCGCGTAGCGTTCGATGATGTTGCGTTTGCCGAACAGACCGCTGTTCAATGCCAGCTTGCCCGCGGGCGATACTTTGGCAATGGCGGTCAAACCCAGGGCGTTGGCGATCGGGCCGGCCCAGCGTGGAATGCGGCCACCACGGACGGCATGGCTGATGTCGGCAGTGCAGGCCCAGGTTTCGGTGAGCGGCCGCAGGCGTTCCAGCAGGGCCATGATCTGTTCCGAGGTCTGCCCGGCCTGCGCCGCTTCGGCGGCGGCGATGACCAACAGGCCCTGGCCACCGGCGGCATTGGCGGTGTCGAAGATGTGGATGCGATCGGCATGCCCGCGTTTGGCGGCGGCCTCGGCCGATTGCAGCGTGCCCGAAACCGCGCGCGACAGGCCGACATAGACCAGATGCGGATGATGCGAGAGCAGGAACTCGAACTGCCGGCGGAAATCGCCCGGCGATGGCTGACTGGTTTTCGGCAGCACCAGCTCGGTGCGCAGCTTGTGGTAGAACTCGCCGGTGCTCAAACCGACTTTGTCGAGGTAGTCGCTTTCGCCGAAACTCAGACGCAGCGGCACCCAATGCAGATTGAGTTTTTCCGACAGCGCATCCGGCACATCGGCCGAGGTATCGGTGATGATGACGACCGCGTCGGTGCCGGCCGCGGTACGGGCCTGGGCGTGCATGTCATCGGCCTTGGTGCCTTCAACGCGTCCGAAGCGGGCCGCCAGATCGAACAGCTGTTTCGGATTGCCGACATGGGCATGCAGGCGCACGCGTGAATGCGAGCCGGCGATGACCACGCAGGACGCCCCCAGATCACCGACGGCGGCACGCAGACCGCTGCGGTCGAGACCGTCGCCGAGAATCAGACACTCGCTGCACCAACGGTGCTCCGGATCGGCATCGGCCAGTTCCACATGCGCCTGCGAGACTTCCATATCGGCGCAGTCGTTTTCGAGTTCGTCATCGAGGTCGATCTCGCCTTCCAGGATGAATTGGTACACGCCTTCGAGCATGTCGACGAAACCCTGCGCACCGGCATCGACCACGCCGGCTTTCTGCAACACCGGCAGCTGGTTCGGGGTGTTGGCCAGTGCCTTGCGGGCGGCGATGAGCGCCTCGCCGAACCAGTGCTTGAAATGGAATCCGCGCTCGCGATGATGCAGGGCCTCGGCAAACACGGTGATGACGCTGAGGATGGTGCCTTCCTTCGGTTCCGACAGCGCCTCGCGGGCGGTGTCGGCGCCGTGCTGGATGGCCTGCGCCATCTGCTCGAGGCTGGCGACCCGGGAATGCCCGATGCGCTCGGAGATGCCGGTGAAGAACTGGGCCAGAATGGCGCCGGAATTGCCGCGGGCGCCGTCGATGGCATGTTCGCTGACCCGGCGTAGCAATTCGCCGGTACTCTGCGCACGCCGGCTGAGCGCCCCGGTCAGGACATTGCCGAGGGTGAACGCCATGTTGCTGCCGGTATCGCCGTCGGGAACCGGAAACACATTGATCTTGTTCAGCAGATCCCGCTGCGCAATGACCCGCCGTGCACCGGATATCAGTGCCCGCCGGAGCATCGGGGCGCGGATGACCGGAGTGTCGTGTTGCAGCGGAATTGTGTTCATTCGTTGTTATGGACTTCTGGGCCGGAATGGTACTGCCGGCGGTCTGTCATTTTTAATGCACCGGCCCGATTCTTGCAACCTTTTTCGGGGTTTGCGCATCTATACAGTGACCGACCCCGAGAGGCGCAACGCCATGAAAACCCTGACGATCATCGCCGCCCTGTGCCTGAGTCTGGGCCTGATGTCCGGCATCACCCCCGCAAGCCAAAGTCCGGTGTTCCGATTGAACGCCCTGATGCCGGCCGCCGATGGCCGCGCGGCGACGGCCACAACCTCAGCCCGCAAGGGTGCGGGCGGCGGTCAGGCCCGCTGGTTGCGGGTGGTTCCGGGTCTGTTCCGCTAAGCCAGGCAGGGCAGACGGATGCTAAAGCGGGCGCCGCCCAGCTCCTGGGAACGATCGACCGACAACTCCCCGTTGTAGGACCGGATGATGTCCTGCACGATGGCCATGCCGATGCCATGGCCCTGCACCCGTTCATCGCCGCGCACGCCGCGCTGCAGGATTTTCGGAATATCCTCCGGCGCGATGCCTTGGCCGTCATCTTCGATGCACAGATACAGACCCGGCCGGCGCGCCGCCGGCTCGTAAACCGGTTTCACCGTCAGCAGCACGCGGTGCTGCGCCCATTTGAAGGCGTTTTCCAGGAAATTGCCGAGCAATTCCTGCAGATCGCCAGGCTCGCCGGAAAACTGCGCCTTGTCGTCCACTTCGAACTCGCACAGCACCCCGCGCGACTGGTAGATCTTCTCCAGACTCTGCACGATGCTTTCGGCATGCGGCAGCACGTCGACCGGTGCCGAATACAGGGCGTGACCGGAGCGTGCGGCGCGTGCCAGCTGATACGACACGATGTCGTTCATGCGCTGGACCTGCGTATAGACCTCGCCCTTGAAAGCGGCGGGATCATCGGCATTCTCGATTTCCGACTGCAGCACCGCCAGCGGCGTCTTCAGACTGTGCGCCAGATCGGCCAGGGTGTTGCGGCTCAATTCGAGATTGCTGCGCTCGCTGTCGATCAAGGCATTGATGCTGCCGGAAATCGGACGCAGTTCGTTCGGATAGATCTTGTCGAGCCGCTGCTGCCGGCCGTCCTGCAGGGCCTTCATGTCGGTTTCCAGCACACGCAGCGGCTGCAGGCTCCAGCGCAGGATGGCGATCTGCACCAGCACCAGCAGGATGCCGGCGATGCCGAGATAACCCCACAGCGATTTCCGGTATTCGGCGATCTGCTTGAAGATTTCCTCTTCGCTTTCGTAGATGCGAAGGGTGATCATGGTCGGACCGGCCGGCGCGTCATCGAAGCGGTTGCTGGCGGTATAGCGGTAGGCCCGGATGCTCGAATCCTCGCCGATGGGCAGGGTGATCGGTCCGGTGAACTCGGAAGGCATGCCGAAGCGCGGCGGCGGCGGCTTGGGCAGACTGAACAGCTTCACCGATTCCGACTGCCAGCTGCCGCCGGGACCATCGAGCTGGGCATACAGGCCGCTGCGGAAATTGTTGAAGCGCGCATCGGGCAGATTGTCGATGGCGGCGGTTTGCAATCGGCCGTTCCGGTCGAAATTGACCTCGTCCCAGATCGCCAGCGCGTAGCGTTCCATGCGCGCTTCCATGTTGTTGACCAGGGAGCTCTGGAAGGCCTTGTCGAGCGCGATGCCGGTCAACCCGAGGAAGGCGACCAAGCCCAGACTGGCCGCAATCAACTGCCGCGCATGCAGGGACAGGGCGCGTCGCGCGGTGCGCCGGGGGGCGGCGGATTATTCGTTGCGCGGGATGGCGAAGCGGTAGCCGCGGCCGCGGACGGTTTCAATCGGCTTCAGCGTGCCGTCCGGATCGAGCTTCTTGCGCAGACGGCCGACGAACACTTCCAGCACATTCGAATCCCGGTCGAAATCCTGCTGGTAGATGTGTTCGGTGAGGTCGGCCTTGGACACCAGTTCGCCGGCATGCAGCATCAGGTATTCCAGTACCTTGTATTCGTAGCTGGTCAGATCGGCGGCGACATCGTTGATGGTGACCTTCTGCGCGGCCAGATCGAGTTTGACCGGTCCGCATTCCAGGCTCGGCTTGCTCCAGCCGGCGGCGCGCCGCAGCAAGGCATTGATGCGTGCCAGCAGCTCTTCGACATGGAAGGGTTTGACCAGGTAATCGTCGGCGCCGTACTTGAGGCCTTCGACCTTGTCCTGCCAGCTCGAGCGCGCGGTCAGGATCAGGATCGGGAATTTCTGGCCGGCATCGCGCAGGCCGCGGACCACGTCCATCCCCGAAACTTTCGGCAGGCCCAGATCGACCACGGCCAGATCGAACGGGATTTCACGGCCATGGAACAGCGCTTCTTCGCCGTCACTGGCGGTGTCGACCGCGAAACCTTCACGCTTCAGCCGCGCCGCCAGTGTCTCCCTCAACGGTGCTTCGTCTTCCACTAGCAGGATGCGCATGACTCGTCCTTTCCGGGATGGGTTTAATGGTCGGCGGTACGATTCCGTTGTCCGGGATCATCGTCCGCTTTCGGGACAGTTTCCACCGAACGGCCATTTTCGTCAAATAACTGCTGATGGATGATGATCCGTCCGTTCGGCATCTGCACCTTGATCTGGTTGAGCTGGCGTCCCTGCACACTGACCGGCTTGGCACCGATGACCTTGCCGCCGGTCTGGCGTTCGACCTGTCGTACCGTGACCGAGCGCGGCTGCGAACGCAGCGTGGTCTTGGTATTGGGCAAACTGCTGCGCGGCCCGGCATCGCGGTCTTCGGCTTTGGCTTCCGGCGCCGCACGCGGCAACTGCGATGACTGCGCCGAGACACCTTGGGCACTTGCGGCAATCATCACGGCGGCGAGCAGACGGATCTTCATGGGCGTATGGTAGTACAAACCGGCCGTTAGTTAAATAAAAGTTAGTTTGGCATGACCTAAGTGAATTGGCTCTGAATCCGCAGTCAGTAGATTTCGCCGACACAGCAGCGCAATGAGCCCCCGGCCAGCTCTAGGGTCGGCATCGGCACGGCCTGCAGACGGAATCCGGCGGCATCCAGAAGCGCCTGCTGGGACGGCTCCAGACTACCGGCGGCGCGGGCGCTGAGAAAAACATCCCGCTCGCTCAAGGCGATGCAGTTGCCGGCGAACTCGGCTTTCTGCGCCGGACTCAGGCCGACCACCGCCTCGCCGTAGAATGCGGCGATGGCCTCGGGCACCCCGCGGTCGCGGAATCCGCAGGGCGCGATGACCGCCGCACGGCTCGCCAGAATGCTGAGCACGACATTGGTGTGATACTCGCCTTCGGCCAGATCGAACATCAGGGTAGCGCGCAGGCCGAAGGCAGCATGCATGGCGCGGGCACCGGCTTCATCGCAGCGTTCGCTTAGACCGCAGTAACCGATGCCGCGCGCCCGATCGATGATCAGCGAACCGGTCAGCTCGCAGATGCCCGGCTGTCGGCTGAGATCGCGCACGGTGCGCCCGAGGGTTTCGCTGAAGAAGCGGCGGATGTCATCGCGGGCGGCTTCACGTTGGCGCACGGGATGGCGCATATGGCCGATGATCAGATGCTCCGGCGTCACGGCGAACACATTGTTGGGAAACACCGCATCCGGCGTGCCGGCATCCCCCGGAAAAACGATGACCGGCAGGCAGGCGCGCAGAGCCGTCTGCAAGGCCCGGTGCTCGGCATGTGCGGCTGCGGCATCGACCGCCACCGACATCTGCATATAGCGGTTGTCGGTCGCCGATTGCTCGGCCAGACGGAAGCCTTCCGGACTGACCATGAACACCGCCTTCGCGCAGGCCGGCGCGTCGGCGGCGAGAGTGGCCGCCACGGCAAAGAAAGCCTGCGGATCCCGGGTGATCATGGATTTTCCCGAAGGCGTGTGGCCGCCAGGGCTTTGGCGATGACCGGCCAGCCGGCGCCCGGCAAAGGCGCTTCCTGACTCAGCACCTGACGGAACAGGCGTCCGCCGGGCTGGCCATGGAACAGCCCGAGCAGGCATTTGCTGATGTGCTTGAGCGCCACGCCCGAGGCGCACTGCGCCGTCACGTAATCCTGCAGGGCGAGCAGCAGGGATTCTCGGTCGTGCTCGGGGCTTGCATAGATGGCGGCGTGCATCCGGTGCAGCCGGTACGGATCCTGATAGGCGGCACGGCCGATCATCACCCCATCGACCCGTTGCAGCGCTTCCAGACAGGCTTCGGTCTCGGACAAGCCGCCGTTCAATACGACGCGCAGCGCCGGCCGTTCCTGCTTGAGGCGGAACACCCAGTCGTAACGCAGTGGCGGAATCTCGCGGTTTTCCTTCGGACTCAGGCCGCTCAGCCAGGCTTTGCGCGCATGCACCACGAATTCGGCGCAGCCGCTGCCGGAAACGGTGTCGATGAACTGCAGGAACGCGTCGTAATCTTCCTGCTCGTCCACGCCCAGCCGGCATTTCACCGTGACCGGCACGCTGACCGCGTTCTGCATGGCGGCGATGCACTCGGCGACCACCGGCGGTTCCTTCATCAAACAGGCGCCGAAGCGGCCGGCCTGCACCCGATCCGACGGGCAGCCGACATTGAGGTTGATTTCGACGTAACCGTACTGCTCGGCGATGCGGCTGGCTTCGGCGAGGTATGCGGGATCGCTGCCACCGAGTTGCAGGGCCAAGGGCTGCTCGCGGGCATCATGGTCGAGCAGACGTCCGCGGTCGCCGAAAAGAACCGCCTGCGCATGCACCATTTCGGTATACAGTCGTGCTTTCGGTGCCAGCAGGCGGTGGAACACACGGCAGTGGCGGTCGGTCCAGTCCATCATCGGTGCGACGGAAAGACGGATGCTGTCGGTATAGGCGCTCATCCGGAAATCATTTCCGCCAGTTCAATGCCGCCGAGCTCTGCTCACGCAGATCGGACTGCTCGGATTCGATGGAGATGTCGAGTCCGGCCTTGAGCAGATACTTCAGGGTGATGACCTGGCCGATGCCCAGCAGCGAGACGCCGTAACTGACGAACAGACGCGGCGAAATCTGCTTGCCGATGGTCAGCGTGGAATCGCCGAGCGCGCGCGATTCGCTGATCGAGGCTTCATCCAAGCCGACTTTGTTGCCGAGTGTTCCGACCAGATACGAACCGCCGGCATTCAGGGCCATCGATTTGGCGTTGATGGAATCGGCCTGACCGGCCGTGACCGAATTCAGCGGCCGTCCGAACAACAACCAGGACAAGGCATCGGAGTCGGACATGGCCGGATTCGACACCACCGTGGTTTTCGGTTTGGCCGCGGACCCGGTGATCTGCAGGCCGACCGTGATGTTTTCCTTTTCGATGATGCGTTCGGTCAGGATGTCGAGGCGCGGTTCGTACACCAGATTGTTGCTGTACTGGAGATTGCCGCGTTTGATGACCAGCTCCTTGCCGTAGGCGGCGTATTCGCCGCTCAGGCTCAGGGTACCGGTGAGTTTGGTCGGACTGTCGTAAGGACTGTCGACCGTCACCCTGCCGGTCACCGCGCCGTCCAACCCGTAGCCGGTGACTTTGACCTGGTCGCTGACGCCGACTTTTAGTTTCAGACCCAGACGCAGCAGATCACGCTGCGCTTTTTCGGGCACCGGATCGACCACCACCACATCGCTGGAAATGGCGACGTTGCTGCTGAGCGTTTCCAGATTGACCCGGCCGCCGAGCAGATTGACATCGCCATCGAGGCTGTAGATGCCGCGGGCGTAGCCGAGCAGCAGATCGGTGTCGGCGGTCAGCTGCAGATTGGGGGTATCGGCAAGCGTCACGCCCCTGCCGATCAGGCGCAGGTCGATCGGCTGCGGCAGCTGGTCGGCCGGATCCCAGACACCGATCACCGACAGCCGGCCATCGCCGGATTTGATCGATCCCTTCACCAGCATCGCCAGATTGTCCGTACTCTTTGCGGTGATCTGGCCATCCGCGAGTTTGAGGCCGAGCGCGGGAATCTGCACATTGAAATCCTGCAGGCGGTAGGCACCATTGATGCTGGGCGCATCGCGTCGGCCGGTGATGTCGATTTCACCGTTGATGCGCCCCGTCGGCTGCGCCAGATCCAGGGAAAACAGTTCAAGCCAGGACAACTCGTTGATCTGCAGCTTCAGATTGCCATTCAAGGGCGCATTCGGCGAAAAGCCGGTATCGAGGGCGCCTTCGATCAAACCGCCTTCGGGCAGACGGGCGAAGATCTCCCCGGCCAGACGGTTGGCCAACCACTTCACCTGCAAACGGAAATCCTCGACGCGGATCACTTCATTGGCATCGTTGGGCTTCACGCCCACCTTCAACAGGGGCACGTCCAGATCGACGAATCCGGAACCGCTGACGGCGAAGTCCTTGGGCAGCTCGGCACGCAGTACAGCCGTACCGGAATAGCTGAACTCCTTGCCGGCATTGTTGACCCAGGGCTCGAGCAGTGACAGCGGGAAATCATCGCCATTGACAGTAATCACGTTGCCGTCATCTTCCGCGCACAGGCGCGCACTGTGTTCGGTGCTGGCAAGGCAGACCGGGGTGAAACGGTAACCGGAGCCGTCCAGCGTCAGCAATGCGGGTTGCTGCAGCTGCCATATGCCGAGCAC
>JBMSNF010000020.1:0-18534 GCA_049421545.1 Arenimonas sp. | reverse complement strand
CGCGTTTGGCCAGCGGGGCGTGGTGAGGTGGGGCGATGTGGGTGGCCTGTACCAGCAAGGCCGGTTCCGCCGCGATCTGGGTCAGTTGCACCTGCAGGCATTCCGACAATGAACGCGAACCGACGCCGACCGGATCGAAGCGTTGGATCAGATGGCGGACCGTCTCGATTTCGGCATCGCTTGCCGGTGGCGTCAGGGCACTGGCCGTAGTCAGATCATCCGCGCCGGCCTGGCAGTAGCCATCGTCATCCAGACTGTCGATGACCGCCTCGCCGATGGCCAGGTCACGGCGGCTCAATGCGCTGAGTTGCAGTTGTTCATTGAGATGGCTGCGCAGGGTTTTGGGTTCCGGCAGGGCGTCCCACAGCGATTCTTCGGTGTCCGGCATGGCGGCATGCGGAAAATCCACATCGGCAAGGTCGCCGTCGCCGGCATCGGCATCCTCGGCGGGTTCAGCCGGCGTGTCCGTCAGTGCCGTGGTATCGGCGTCGGCGTCATTGCGTTCCAGCATCGGATTGGATGCCAGCGCGTTTTCGATTTCCTGTTCGAGCTCGGTCTGGCTGCACTGCAGCAGTTTCAGTGCCAGCTGCAGCTGCGGGGTCAGCTTGGTGCTTTGCCGGGGCGAGAGCTGCGCACGGGCTTTCATGCGCGATTACAGTTTGAACTGCTCGCCCAGATAGACGCGCCGGACATCGGGGTGATCCATCAGATAGCCCGGCTCGCCCTCGGCCAGGGCCGTACCTTCGAACAGGATGTAGGCGCGGTCGCAGATGCCGAGCGTTTCACGGACGTTGTGGTCGGTGATCAGCACGCCGATGCCGCGCTGTTTCAGATGGCGGATGATGGTCTGGATGTCGAGTACCGAAATCGGATCGACGCCGGCGAAAGGTTCGTCGAGCAGGATCATGCGCGGATTGGCGGCCAGTGCGCGGGCGATTTCGACCCGCCGGCGCTCGCCGCCGGACAGGCTGGCGCCCATCTGGGTGGCGACATGGCCGATCTGCAGTTCATCGAGCAGGGCGTTCAGCGCCGCATCGCGGCCGTCGGCATCGAGGTCGGCGCGCAGTTCGAGCACCGACAGGATGTTTTCCGAGACCGACATTTTACGGAATACCGAGGCTTCCTGGGGCAGATAGCCGAGGCCGAGGCGGGCGCGCTCGTGCATGGCCAGACCGGTGATGTTGCGGCCGTCGAGTTCGATGCGGCCGGCATCCGCGGCCACCAGGCCGACGATCATGTAGAAGCAAGTGGTTTTGCCGGCGCCGTTGGGGCCGAGCAGGCCGACCACTTCACCCGGTTTGAGATCCAGGCCGAAGTCGTGAACGACCGCTCGCTGCTTGTAGGATTTTTTGAGGCCGCGTGCGCTGAGCATCAGTTACCGGCTCCGCTCGCCGGATTCAGGCGCATCTGCACCCGTCCGCCGTTGCCGCCGCCGGTCAGGCGACCGGTCTTGAGGTCGTAGCGGATCGATTCGCCGCGCATGCTGCCGCGGGCCTGGTCGATGATGACGCCGCCATTGAGCTGGATCTGTTCGTTGCTGATCAGGTAGACGATCTGTTTGGCCGAAGCCTTCATTACATCGCCGTTGTCGTTGGTCTGCTGCATGCGTGTGGGCGCGCCGCTGAGGGTGACCTTGACCACGTCGCCCTTGACCCGCGAAATCACGGCTTTGTCGGCCTCGATCTTCAGGCTGCCCTGGGTGATCAGCACATTGCCGTTGATGCTGGACTCGCTGGTGTCGGTCAGCAGGGCATCGGTGTTGTCGGCGGTGATGTCCATCGGCTGCTTGCGGTCGCTGCTCTTGGCATCGGACTGGCCGGCGAACAGCGCGGCGAACAGGAGCACGGGAAGGAGATTATTCGGGCGCATAACGGGCGGTGACCTTCGAGAGTAATTGGACGCGGCGCTGCTTCATGTCGGCTTCCAGGCCGACTCCGCTGAGTATAGAGCGACCGTGGCTGACGGTCACCAAGCCGGTACTGCGCAGCCGGTTTTCCTTGGGGAAAACGCTCAGTTCGGGGGCGCTGAATTCGGTTTTCAGACCTTTCGGCGAGACCGGGCCGGAAATCAGGACATTCTGCTGCAGACGGATTTCACGGGCGCGGTCGGAGACCCAGGCGCTGTCGGCGACGGCGCCCCAGTTTTGGCCGGTTTCTTCGCCGGGAAACACGAACACCGGCTTTTGGATGGTAAGCGATTTGCCATCGGGGTCGCGTTCAAGCAGGGGCGATGTCAGGGAGAACGCGGTCTTGCCGTCTTCATTGAAGGCATGCATGCTGAAATCCTGCAGGCGGTAGTCCGAACGTGCGGTCTTTTCGGCCTGCTGGTCGCGTTCGCCGCGCATGTCCCAGACCACCATGGCCAAAACGGCAACCGCGACACTCATGGCCAATGTGGCCTTGCGGTAATTCACGGGGCACCGTACCGGCGCAGCAATTCGTCATCCTTGCCCTGGATGGACAGGATGAAATCACAGAATTCCCGGGCCGCGCCATGACCGCCATTGAAGCGGCTGGTCCACAGCACATTGGCCTGGATCGGAACCAGCGCATCGGCCGGGCAGGCGGGCAGGCCGACCGACTGCAGGCAGGCCAGATCGGGATAGTCGTCGCCCATGTAGGCGACCTCATCGAGCGTGATGCCTTCGGCGGCGCACAGTTGCCGGACCACCGCCAGTTTGTCGGTGACGCCGTCGAACACGTGCTCCAGACGCAGATCGCGGCCGCGGGCCTGCACGATGCGGCTGTGACGGGCGGTGATCAGCGCGACCCGGATGCCGCTATCCTCAAGTAGGCGCAGACCCTGGCCGTCATGGACGTGGAAGGATTTGGTTTCGATGCCGTTTTCATCGAAGCTCAGACGGCCGTCGGTCAGAGTGCCGTCGACATCGAAGCAGACCAGACGGATGTTCTTGGCGCGGGCATCGGCACTGGCCATCAGACCACCCGTGCCCGCAGCAGATCATGGATGTTGAGCGCTCCGACACAGCGCCCGTCGGCATCCAGCACCAACAGTCCGTTGATGCGGTGCTGTTCGAGCAGGTGGGCGGCTTCGACGGCCAGATGGCCGGCCGGAACCGTCTTCGGGTGTTTCGCCATCAGCGCCGAAACCGGCGTGCTGTTGAAATCGATTGGGCCGTTGCCCAGCGCGCGGCGCAGATCGCCGTCGGTGAATACTCCGAGCAGCCGCTGGTCGGCATCGAGCACGGCGGTCATGCCCAGACGCTTCTGGCTGATTTCCAGCAGGGCCTCGGTCACGCTGGCCTCGGGGCCGACCGCCGGCAAATCGGCGCCCTGATGCATCAAATCGTCGATACGCACCAACAGGCGGCGGCCGAGGCTGCCGGCCGGATGCGAGCGGGCGAAATCATCGGAACTGAAACCGCGTGCTTCCAGCAGGGCGACCGCCAGCGCATCGCCGAGGGCCAGACTGACCGTGGTGCTGGAGGTCGGTGCCAGTCCGTGCGGACAGGCCTCTTCGGGCACGGTCACGTCCAGATGGACATCGGAGAATCCGGCCAAGCGCGACTGCGGCTTGCCGGTCATGCTGATGATGACATTGCCCTGGCGCTTGAGCACCGGCATGATCATGTTGATTTCGTCGGACTCGCCGGAGTAGGACAGGGCCAGCACGACATCGGCGTCGGTGATCATGCCCAGATCGCCGTGGCTGGCTTCGCCCGGATGCACATAGAACGCCGGCGTGCCGGTGGAGGCGAGGGTGGCGGCGATTTTATTGGCGACGTGGCCGGATTTGCCCATGCCGGTACAGACCACGCGGCCGCTGCAGGCCAACAGATGCCGGCAGGCTTCGGCGAAGCTGCCGTCAAGCCGGCTTTCCAGATGCTGTAGGGCCCGGGTTTCGACCGACAGCACCCGGCGCCCGGCGGAGATCCAGGCGTCATCGCTCGAAAATTTTTCAGCGCTGTGAAGGGTCATCGGCCGTCTTTAGCGGTATCATGTCGCCTTATTGTACGACTTATGATGCGAGCGTGTGCGGATGTCTCCCGAGACCATAGCCCAGATGATTCAAGCCGGTCTGCCCGGCGCCCAGGTCGAGGTGTTCGGCGACGACGGCGTGCATTTCGAAGCCCTGATCGTGCACGAGGCTTTCGCCGGCAAACTGCCGCTGGCCCGTCACCGCATGGTCTATGCCACCCTCGGCGACAAAATGGGCGGGGAAATCCATGCCCTCGCCCTCAAAACCCTGACCCCGGCCGAAGCCGGCCGCGCATAAGGACCTCCCATGGCGAAGATCATCATCAACGGCGGCGAGATACTCAACGGCGAGGTGCAGATTTCCGGCGCCAAGAATGCCGTGCTGCCCATCCTGTGCGCCACCATTCTGGCCGATGAGCCGGTGACCCTCTCCAACGTGCCGCATTTGCACGATGTCACCACCACCATCAGCCTGCTCGGCGCCCTCGGCGCCAAGATCACGGTCGACGACCATCAGACCCTGCACATCGATCCGCGCTCGGTCAACCAGACCGTGGCGCCCTACGAACTGGTCAAGACCATGCGCGCCTCGATCCTGGTGCTCGGTCCGCTGCTGGCGAAGTTCGGCCACGCCGAAGTGTCGTTGCCCGGCGGTTGCGCCATCGGTTCGCGTCCGGTCGATCTGCACATCCGCGGCATGCAGGCGCTCGGTGCCGAGGTCAGCGTCGAAAACGGGTTCGTGAAAGCCAAATGCGACCGTCTCAAAGGCGGCCGCTTCGTGTTCGACATGGTCAGCGTCGGCGCTACCGAGAACGTACTGAGCGCGGCCGTGCTGGCACAGGGCACCACGGTTCTGGAAAACTGCGCGCAGGAGCCGGAAATCATCGATCTCGCCCTGTGTCTGCAGACGCTCGGCGCCAAAATCGACGGCATCGGCACCAGCACCCTGACCATCGAGGGCGTGGAACGCCTGCACGGCGGCAGCTATCAGGTCCAGGCCGACCGCATCGAAACCGGCACCTTCCTGGTGGCGGCGGCGATGACCGGTGGACGCGTGGTGTGCCGGCGCGCCCGCGCCGATTACATGGATTCGGTGCTGCAGAAACTGGCCGAAGCCGGTGCCGACATCAGCAGCACCGCCGACAGCATCACGCTCGACATGGGCGGCCGCCGCCCGAAAGCGGTCAACATCACCACCGCACCCTATCCGGCCTTTCCGACCGACATGCAGGCCCAGTTCGCGGCCATGAACTGCATCGCCGACGGCGTCGGCGTGATCAAGGAAACCATTTTCGAAAACCGCTTCATGCACATGAACGAACTGCAGCGTCTGGGCGCCGACGTCAAGATCGACGGCCATACCGCCATCGTACGCGGCGTGCAGGCACTGACCGGCGCACCGGTCATGGCCACCGATCTGCGGGCATCGGCGTCCTTGGTTCTGGCCGGTTTGGTCGCCAAGGGCGAAACCGTGATCGACCGCATCTACCACATCGACCGCGGCTACGAAAACATCGAAGAGAAATTCCGCGGGCTCGGCGCCCGCATCAAACGCGTGAGCTGATCAGCGCACCGACAGGACGCGCATCTCGATGTTGTCGCCCTTGCTGTGCAGTTCCTGGATCAGCACCGGGGCGTAATCCAGGGATTTGGCGAAATAGATGCGCGTGCTGCGGCCGTCGCTGCTTTCGCGGATGCGGTCGATGCGCACGGTATCGAGTTTGCCCAGAGCGGTATCCAGCTTCTGTTCGCCGACGCGCTTGAATGTGTAGGTTTCCAGACGCCCTTTGTTGAGGACCTTGTAAACGAACTGCGGCCCTTTGCCGGCACGCAGGTCTTCCAGCAGGGCCAGGGTCAGGCTGTGCTGGTCGAGCAGACCCGGGGCATAAGGCACCTGCCGGCGGTCCTTGCCATCGCTGTATTCGTAAACCTTGGCGCCTTTCTGCAGGGCGGTCGACTTGGTGCTGGTCTTCCAGGCCACCTTGGTGTCGATGCGGCCGCTGACCAATTCCAGTTCGCCGTTGCGACGGATCAGCTGGCTGTTTTCGGTGACATTGGCGCCGGCCAGGCTGGCCACGCCATCGGTGCCGTTGGTGCGGGTGATGAACTGCGAAAAGCCATCGTCTTTCAGCACGTACTGCATTTCGGCGGTGCCGAGTGCCGAGCCGTTGCGGTACAGGCGGAATTTATAGGAAAAGCCATCCAGGCTGTCGGCCAGGACGGTGGCGCTGAAGCTCAGCAGCAGAAAACCGAGGACAAAGCGACGCATGCTCATTCCAGTTCGAGTCGGTGATTGAGCCATGATACCCGAGTGTCCGCGGCCTCATTCATCGCAATGCGGCCTTCGGCGATGGCCCGTACAGTTGCGATTAAGAGTGGGTGCTCAATGCGGAGTACCCGTTCGGCCAATGCATCGACGCTGTCGTCGGGAAGCACGGCGATTTTGGCCTGGCTGAGGATGCGGCCGCCATCGAGTACCGGCTCGACCCGATGCACGCTGGCGCCATGCTCGGCATCGCCGGCTTCCAGTGCGCGGGCATGCGTGTGCAGCCCCGGATATTTCGGCAGCAGCGAGGGATGGATGTTGATCATCGGGCAGGGTGCGTGCTGAATGCCGGCTTCCGAGATGATGCGCATGAAGCCGGCGCAGACGATCAATTGCGGATGGACGGCCGCGGCAGCCTGCATCAGGGCCGCATCGAAGGCGTCGCGGTCCAGGAAATTTTTCGGATCCAGTGCGCTGTGCGTGAGGCCGTGGGTCTTGGCATAGGCGATGGCGCCGGAGCCGGCTTTGTCGGAAAAAACGCCGATGATGTGCACCGGCAGTTCGCCGCGACGGGCCGCCTGATGCAGGGCCTGCAGATTGCTGCCACGGCCGGATGCGAAGACCGCGACCCGCAGGGGTTCAGGCGATGCGGGTGCGCTCATCGCCGCTGCGCGCCACCACCTGACCGATGGTTTTATGGCCAAGGCCGAGCGCGTCGAGCGCATTGCCGACGGCCGCGGTCTGCTCCGGATGCACGACCAGCACGAAACCGACGCCGCAGTTGAAGGTGCGCCACATTTCCGGTGCGGCGACATTGCCTTCGCGCTGCAGCCAGTCGAACACCGGCGGCAGTACCAGCGTGCTGGCTTCGATGTCGAGTCCGAGGCCTTCGGGAATGACGCGGATGATGTTTTCGCTCAGACCGCCGCCGGTGATGTGGGCCATGGCCGGAATGCGGTGCTGTTTGAGCAGGGCCAGAATCGGTTTCACATACAACTGGGTCGGGGCCATCAGGGCGTCGATCAGCGTCACGCCGCCGAGGTCGAGATCGGCCGGCCGGCCGGCACGGTCATAGATTTTGCGGACCAGCGAATAGCCGTTCGAATGCGGGCCGGACGAATCGATGCCGATCAAGACATCGCCGGCACGCACATCGCGGCCATCGATGATTTCGGATTTTTCCACGGCAGCCACGGTGAAGCCGGCCAGATCGTATTCGCCGGGCGGATACATGTCGGGCATTTCCGCGGTTTCCCCGCCGATCAGCGCGCAGCCGCTCATTTCGCAGCCTTTGGCGATGCCGCCGACCACGGCGACCGTGGTGTCGACATCGAGTTTGCCGGTGGCGAAATAATCGAGGAAGAACAGCGGTTCGGCGCCTTGCACCAGCACATCGTTGACGCACATGGCGACCAGATCGATGCCGATGCTGTCGTGGCGGTTCAACTGCTGCGCGAGTTTCAGTTTGGTGCCGACGCCGTCGGTTCCGGACACCAGCACCGGTTCGCGGTAACGGTTGGACAGATCGAACAGAGCGCCGAAGCCGCCCAGTCCGCCCATCACTTCGGGACGGAAGGTTTTCTTGACCAGGGGTTTGATGCGTTCGACCACGCTGTTGCCGGCATCGATGTCAACGCCGGCGTCGCGGTAGCTCAGAGGGGTGTTTTCCGGGGTCACGCCGTCATTCCGAAAAAAGAAAGTCGTATTCTACCAGTTAAGCGATAATAGACGGTGCAAAACCCCATAAACTGAGGCAAGATACCTCCATGATGTCCCGCCATTTCGCCCGTATCGCCCTGTTTTCGCTGCTGATGGCGGGCAGCGGCATGCTTGCCGCGCAGACCCCGGCACCGGCCAAAACGCCGGCCGCCAAAACCGTGCCGGCGGCTAAAACATCGCCGGTTTCCGCGACCGAAGTGGCGGCGCCGGTCGAGCGCAAACGTCCGGTGCGCAATCCCGAGCTGTACAGCACTACGGTCGAACTGTTGTCGCAGGGCGAGGCCGCCCGCAATGCCGCCTACGCGCGGGCACTGGTGCAGGTCATCAATCAGCTGACCGGCCGGACCGACGCCGGCGGCAATCCGGTCATCCGCGGCGCCCTGGCCAACGCCCCGAAATGGGTGCAGACCAGCAATGCCAATCAAAGCGCCTCCGACACCGAAGGCAATACCTTGGTCGGTGGCGCGCCGGTGCTGAAGGCCTCGCTGCGGGTCAGTTTCGATCCCAATCCGGTCGACTCGCTGATTGCGGCGGCCGGTTACCGCTACTGGACCGGCGAACGCCCGAAACCCATGCTGTGGCTCACCATCGATGACGGCCGTGGTCCGCGTCTGGTGACCTCGCAGCAGTTGAATGTGATCAAATCCCTGGCCGACCGCGGCCTTGAGCGCGGCATCCGCTTCCTGGTACCGCAGGGCAGTGCTGCCGATCTGGCGGCGGTGCCGGCCATCCAGAATCTGGACGGCAAGGCCTTGGATCCGATCAACGCCCGTTACCGCAACGGCACCATGTTGATCGGCAAGGTCTACCGCTCGGTCAGCGGCTGGTCGGCCTGGTGGCTGCTCTGGCAGGACGGCGCCGAACTCTCGCGCTGGCCGGTGACCGAAGCCGATGCCCGCAAGGTCATCGCCACGGGCGCCGACCGCACCGCCGATTATTTCGCCAAGCGCGATTCCAGCGCGCTGGATGCGGGCCGCTCCGGCGTGGTGCGCATGGAAATCAGCGGCATCAACTCCCTGAGCGATTACGTGCGTGCGATTGGCTTCCTGCAGACCCACGCGTCGGTGCGTGCGGTCGATGTCGATGTGGCCGTGCCCGGCAAACTGATGCTGCGGGTGGATCTGCGCAGCGGGGTCAATGCGTTCCGCGGCCTGATGCGCAGCAACAGCACCCTGCAGCCGCTGGGTCCGGTCAGCATCGCACTGCCGGCCGCTGCCGGTGATCCGGCGGACGGCAGCGCGGCGCGCACCGAATCCATCGAACGTTACCTGTTGCGGAACTGAGGCCGATGATTCCGCTCAAATGGCAATTCCCGCTGCTGTTGCTGCTGCTGTGCGCCGCGGTCTGGTTGCTGAGCCCGATCCTGTCGCCCTTCATTTTTTCGCTGGTGCTGGCCTGGATGGGCGTACCGCTGGTACGGCGTTTCGAGCGTTGGGGCTTGAAGCACGACAACGCCGTGCTGCTGGCCTTGACCGTGTTGTTCGGCGGCCTGCTCTTGGGCCTGCTGATCCTGATTCCGCTGCTGTGGATGCAGCTGTCCTCGCTGGTCGACGGCGTGCCGCGCTTTCTGGTGTGGCTGCGCGAATTCGCGTTGCCGTGGCTCGCGCAGCATCTGCGCATCGATGTCGCCAACTTTTCCGATCGGGAACATTTCGAAGCCTGGATCGAACCCTATAAAAAAGAGATCGGCAATGCAGCGGCGTCCCTGATCGGCACCATTACCCGTTCTTCCGGCGCGGTCCTGGCATTCGTGTCCAATATGTTGCTGGTGCCGCTGATCACCTTCTACTTCCTGCGGGATTGGAACCTGATCCTGGCCAAAGTGCATCAGGCCATACCGCGTCCGTACGAGGCCACAGTGGCAAGGCTCAGCCGCGAATCGAACAGCGTGCTGGGCGGTTTCATCGACGGCCAGTTCCGGGTCATGCTCTGTCTGGGTGCGCTGTATGCCGGCGGTCTGTGGCTGATCGGCATCGAGTCGGCCCTGCTGATCGGTTTTCTTTCCGGTGCCTTGAATTTCGTGCCCTATATGGGCTTCGTGGTCGGCATCGTGCTGGCCGCAATCGCCAGCATCATCCAGTTCGGCGATGTCCAGCATCTGATCTGGGTCGGCGTGGTGTACGGCCTCGGCCAATTCACCGAGAGCTTCATCCTGACTCCGCGCATCGTCGGCGACCGCATCGGTCTGAATCCGGTGATGGTGATTTTCGTGTTGATGGCCGGTGGATTGCTGTTCGGCTTCCTCGGCATTCTGCTGGCCCTGCCGGTGGCGGCCGTGCTCAATGTGGTGTTCAAGTATCTGTACGAAGAGCGTTACCTGAAAAGCCGGATGTACGCGGCCGGGCCACCACCGCCCATCATCGATCCGCCTGCAAGGCCGGACGTGTGAATACGCAGTTGCCGCTGGCCTTCAAAGCCGGCACCGACCACCGCTTCATCGATTTCCTCGGCCAGGACCCGCTCCGGCAGGCCTTCGAGCAGGCCGCCGAAGGCAAGGCCGCCCATCACATCTTTTTGGTCGGTGCCTCCGGCGCCGGTAAAACCCATCTGTTGCGGGCCAGCGCCGGTCACGCGCTCGCTTTGGGGCAGGCCGCGGTTTATGTGCCCTTGACCCGTGCCGCCGGCATGCTGGCCGAGGTGCTGGAAGGCCTGAGCGGTCTATCGCTGGTGTGTCTGGACGATGTGCAGGCGTTGGCCGGCAACCGCGACGCCGAAGAAGCGCTCTTCCATTTTTACAACCGCGCCGGTGCCGAGGGCATGCGTCTGCTGTTCACCGCCACCGCCATGCCGTCCCAGCTCGGCATCAGCTTGCCGGATCTGGTGTCGCGTCTGGAACAGGGCCTGCGTCTGCATGCCGAGGTGCTCGATGAGTACGGCAAGCGCCGCGTGTTGCAACGGCGCGCTGCCAGCCGCGGCCTGCAGATGGATGAAGCGGTACTGGATTATCTGTTCACCCGGGTCAGCCGCGATCTGCATACGCTCAGCCAATTGCTCGACCGGCTCGACCATGCCAGCCTGGCCGCGCAACGCCGCCTGACCGTACCGTTCATCAAATCGGTACTGCACACCGAAGGCTGAAGCGGCTTTAACGTTTGCGCAGTGCGCGATCCAATTCCGCCAGGCGTTCCGGCGTACCGACATCGGTCCATTGCCCGCGGTGGTGTTCGCCGGTGATTTTTCCGGCATGCATGGCCGCGCGCAGAATCGGTGCGAGTTTGAAGCGCGGATGCGCGATGCCGGGTTGCTGCCATTGGGATCGGCAGTCCAGGAGCAATTCCGGACGGTACACGCCGATGCCGGAAAAAGTCAGTCGCGACGGCCCTTCCGAGGCCATGCGGCCATCGGCGTTCAGGGCGAAATCGCCGGTCGGGTTGTGCTCGGGATTGTCGACCATGAGCAGATGCGCCAGACCGTCGGGTGATTTCGGAAGCCGTGCAAAATCAACATCGCAGAACACATCGCCATTCACCGCCAGAAACGGCGCGCCGTCCATCCAGGTCATCGCCTTGGCCATGCCGCCGCCGGTTTCCAGCGGCTCGGGGCCTTCGTAGGAATACACCAGCTCAAGACCCCAGCGCGCACCGTCGCCGAGCGCGGGTTCGAAACAGTCGGCCAGCCAGGACGTATTGATGAGCACCCGGCGCACGCCGATGCCGGCCAGTTTTTCCAGATGCCATTCGATCAGACGTTTGCCGCCGCAGGCCAGCAAGGGCTTGGGCGTGGTTTCGGTCAGCGGGCGCATGCGCTCGCCTTTGCCGGCCGCGAAAATCAACGCGTCCATCAGGCGCTCGGCAGGCGCAGGTCGCGGTCGCCGATGGCCTGTTCGATCAGGTCGATCAGCGCCCGGGTTTCCGGGTATTTGCGGCCGATGTCGCGGGTGTATTGCCAGACCAAGGGCAGGTCGTTGAGGTAACCGGCTTTGCCGTCGCGGTAATACAGGCGGCAGAAGATGCCGAGCACCTTGATGTGGCGTTGCAGGCCCATCAGATCGAAGGCGCGCAGGAAGCGCTCGGGGCCGCCGGTGCGCAGGCCGGCGGCTTCGGCCTGTTCGCGGTAGTGCTCGACCCAGGTTTCCACGCGCGCGTCGGGCCAGGCGATGTAGCAGTCGCGCAGGATCGACACCAGATCGTAGGTCATCGGTCCGCGCACGGCGTCCTGGAAGTCGAGGATGCCGGGCCGGCCCGAATCGCAGATCAGCAGATTGCGCGAGTGGTAATCGCGGTGCACGAACACCTGGGTCTGTGCGGTGGCGCTGGTCACCAAGGCGCGGAAGGCGGTTTCGATGACGTCCCATTGCCCGCAGCTCGGGGTGAAGCCCAGATGGCGCTCGAACAGCCAGGTCGGCATCAGTTCCATTTCGGTGACCAGGCGCGCTTCATCGTAGGGCGGCAGGTCGTCGCAGGCCACGCGTGTCTGCATCTGCAGCAAGGCATCGAGTGCCTGGCCATACAGCGTGTTTACCGTCTGTTCATTCAATTCCGGCAGAAACAGGCGCGTGCCCAGATCGCTCATCATCACGAAACCGTTCTCGGCATCCACGCCGCGGATATGCGGTGCGTTCAGGCCGGCATCGGTCAGGCGTTTGGCCATCGCCAGCCAGGGCGCGGTGTCTTCCTTGTCCGGCGGCGCATCCATCACGATCCAGGTACGGCCGCCGCTTCGGCCGCGCCAGTAACTGCGGAAACTGGCATCGGCCGACGCGCTTTCCAGCTGCAGCGCGGGATCGTCGAGGACGGTTTGTGCCCACAACAGGCGTTGGGCGGGGCGTTGGAAGGCACTCATGCGCGGCTAGGGATTCTTCGGGTGGGAGCTGGGGCGGAATGATGGTTTAATAGACATGATACTGGAAGCTGCAGGGAAGTACCGATGAATTCGATCACGCCGGTGATTTTGTCCGGGGGCTCCGGCACCCGTTTATGGCCCTTGTCGCGCGAAGCGCACCCGAAACAGTTCCTGCCGGTCATCGGCGCGCATTCGCTGTTGCAGGCGACCGCTTTGCGTCTGCGCGGGCTGTCGGCACAGGCCCCGATCGTGGTGGCCAATGAAAGCCACCGTTTTCTGGTGGCCGAACAACTGCAGGCCATCGGCGTTCCGGCCGGCGCCCTGTTGCTGGAACCGGTCGGCCGCAATACCGCACCGGCCATCGCCGCTGCCGCCTTCCAGGCCCTGGCCGCCGATGCCGAAGCGGTCTTGCTGGTCATGCCGTCCGATCATGCCATCACCGATGTCGATGGATTCCAGGCCGCCGTGGTACAGGCCCTGCCGGCCGCGCAGGGCGGGGCCATTGTCACCTTCGGCATCGTTCCGGAAGCGCCGGAAACCGGTTTCGGTTACATCAAGGCCAAAGCCGGCGAGGGCGTGCGCGGCATCGAGCGCTTCGTGGAAAAACCCGATACCGCCACCGCCGAAGCCTACGTCGCTTCCGGCGATTATTTCTGGAACTCCGGCATGTTCCTGTTCAAGGCCCGCGTTTATCTCGACGAATTGGCCAAGACCCATCCGTTGATGGTGGAGCTGGCGGAAACCGCGGTGGCCAAGGCCCAGCGCGATGCCGATTTCATCCGGCTCGACAAAGACGCCTTCAGTGCCATGGCTTCGGATTCGATCGACTACGCGGTCATGGAAAAAACCGATGCCGGCTTCGTGCTGCCGATCCGCGTGGGCTGGAGCGATGTCGGCTCCTGGCAGGCGCTCTGGCAGGTCGCCGAACAGGACGGCAACGGCAACGCCCATCACGGCGATGTGCTGGCGCTGGATTGCCGCAATACCTTGGCCATGGGTGAAAAGCGCCTGCTGGCGCTGCTGGGTCTGGACGACATCGTGGTGGTCGATACCGACGATGCCGTGCTGGTCGCGCACAAGGACCGCGTGCAGGAAGTCAAAGACATCGTGGCCCGCCTGAAAGCCGAGCAACGCCCGCAGGCGACCTGGCACCGGAAAGTGTTCCGGCCCTGGGGCAATTACGATTCGGTCGATGCCGGCGCGCGCTTCCAGGTCAAGCGCATCGTGGTCAAACCCGGTGCCGCGCTCAGTCTGCAGATGCACCACCACCGCGCCGAACACTGGATCGTGGTCAGCGGCACCGCGCGCGTCACCTGTGACGACAAAGTGTTCATGCTTTCGGAAAACCAGAGCACCTACATTCCGCTCGGCAGCGTGCACCGTCTGGAAAACCCGGGCAATATTCCGCTGGAACTGATCGAAGTGCAGTCCGGCGGTTATCTGGGCGAAGACGACATCGTGCGCTTCGAAGACGTGTACGGCCGCTCGCCGGATGCCAAAAGCCCGTGATCGACCTGCACTGCCATATCCTGCCCGGCATCGATGACGGCGCTCCGGACATGACCGTCGCTTTGGCGATGGCGCGCTGCGCGGTCGCCGATGGCATCACCGTGACCGCCTGTACGCCGCACATCTATCCGGGATTGTATGAAAACCAGGCCGAGGGCATCCGTGCCGCCATCGCCGCGTTCCGCCTGGCCTTGGCCGAGGAGGGCATCCCGCTGCAACTGGTGGAGGGTGCCGATACCCATCTGGCGCCGGATCTTCTGCAAGGCTTGCGCGCGGACCGCATCCCGACCCTGAACGGCTCGCGTTACTTTCTGTTCGAACCGCCGCACCATGTGGCGCCGCCGCGTCTGGAAGAATCGGTGTTCGCTCTGGTTGCGGCCGGCTATGTGCCGGTAATCACCCATCCCGAGCGGCTGACCTGGATCGAAGACCATTACCCGGTGTTTAAACGCCTGGTCGCCTCCGGTGCCTGGATGCAGCTGACTTCCGGCAGCCTGACCGGCCGCTACGGCCCGCGTCCGAAATACTGGGCCGAGCGCATCCTCGACGAAGGCTTCTGCCACATCCTCGCCACCGATGCCCACCATATCGACCGCCGGCCGCCCTTTCTGGCGGAAGCCCGCGAGGCCGCCGCGCGCCGTCTGGGTGCGGAGGAAGCCACGCATCTGGTGGTGACAAGACCCCAAGGCATCCTTGATAATATGGCAACCCCTGTGTTGCCGCCGTTGCCGGAGCCCCGGGCCGCCATCGGCCCGGAGCGGCCGTTCTGGCGCGGTCTGTTCCGACGCAAACCCCATTGAAGTGAACGGAATCCCATGAAACGACTCGCCCGATCCCTGATTCCCGTACTGCTGCTGACCGCCGGTCTGGCCGCGGCCGCCGATCCGTCGCCGACGGTGCCGGTCAAGAAAGTCGCCGATTCGGTGGAACTGGCCTTGCCGGACAACATCTCGATCAAGGGCGTGTACAGCGGCAGCACCGAATACCGCATCGGCCCGCAGGATCTGCTGGAAGTGTCGGTGTTCCTCAATGAAGACCTCAAACGCGAAGTGCGTGTCAACAGCGTCGGCCAGATTTCGCTGCCGCTGATCGGCACCGTGCTGGCCGGCGGCAAAACCGTTGAGGAACTCGAACAGGAACTGATGGCGGCCTACGGCAAGTCGCTGCTGCAGAATCCGCAGATCAACGTGTTCATCAAGGAATTCACCAGCCAGCGCGTCACCATCGAAGGCGCGGTCAACAAATCCGGCATCTATCCGATCAAGGGCAAGACCAGCCTGCTGCAGGCCATCGCCCTGGCCGAAGGCATCGACATGAATCTGGCCCAGCTCGATTCGATCCTGGTGTTCCGCACCGTCAACGGCCAGCGCATGGCCGCCAAGTTCGATCTGAATCTGATCCGCAGCGGCGACGCCGCCGATCCGCAGATCTTCGGCGACGACATCATCGTGGTCGGCGTGTCCAACCGCAAATGGGCCTACCGCAAATTCCTCGAAAGCATTCCGCTGGTGAATGCCTTCATCCTGTATTGATCCGCCGCATCCACCGGGAACCCGCATGACCGCACCGAACGACCCGTCCGAAACCTCCAGCGGCAGCGCCCTGCCGATCCGCCGCGACAGTTCCGGCGGAGAGCTGGCGGCTTACGCGCCGGGCGTGCTCAGCACCGATGTGCTCAGCGCCGACCAGGACGAGTTCAACATCGATCTGATGGGCCTGTGGCACATCCTGATGAAACGGCGCTGGACCATCGTCGCCACCGTCGGCATCGTGTTCGTGTTCGCGCTGGTCGCCTCCCTGATGATCACCCCGGTGTACCGGGCCACGGCTTCGGTGCAGATCGACCGCGAGCTGATGAACATCACCAACAACGACACCAACCCGATGGCCGGCATGATCGCCGACCCGAACTACCTCAACACCCAATACCAATTGCTGCAGAGCCGCGAGCTGGCGTCGCGCGTGCTCAGCGACATCGGCTTCCAGAACCAGAAGCGTTTCGAGAGCGTGTTCCAGCCCTCGGCGGCCAAGCAGATCACCTCCTGGTTCGACCCGTCCGCCGCCGGTGGCACCGTCAAAACCAAGCCGGCCGAAGAAAAAGCCAAGGCGCTGAAGCGGGTCACCACCTTCAAGGACGGCTACACCATCGAGCCGGTGCGCAATACCCGTCTGGTCAAGATCCACTACAACAGCACCGACCCGGCCTTCGCCATTCTGTCGGCCAACAGCCTGGCCGAAGCCTTCCAGAGCCGCAATCTGGAAACCCGTTTCGAAACCTCCAGCTACGCCAAGAGCTATCTGGAAGACCAGCTCAAGCAACTGAAGATCAAGCTCGAGGATTCCGAAGCGCAGCTGGTGCGTTTCGCCGCCAAGGAACAGATCGTCAGTTCCGGTGACGAGGCCGACGGCACCTTGCCGGAACAGAATCTCGGCGCGCTCAACGCCGCCCTGGCCAAGGCCAAGGAAGAACGCATCCGCGCCCAGTCGCAGTGGGCGCAGGCGCAGTCGAGCGTCGGCATGGTCACCTTCGGCGAAACCGGCGGCAATTCCATCGTGCGCTCCTTGATGGAATCGCGCTCCAAGCTGATGGCCGAATACCAGAACAAGCTCAGCCAGTTCAAGCCGGGCTATCCGGCCATGCTGCAGCTGAAGGCGCAGATCGACGAAACCGACAAGCAGATCGCCGCCGAAATCGCCGGCATCAAATCGGCCATCCGCGCCGAATACGAAGCCGCCCAGCAGAACGAGAACATGATCGCGGCCCAGATCGGTTCGCTCAAAGGCGAAGCGCTCGATCTGAAAAGCCGTTCGATCCAGTACAACATCTTCAAGCGCGAAGTGGACACCAACCGCCAGCTGTACGAGGCGACACTGCAGCGCTACAAGGAAATCGGCGTCGCCGCCGGCGTCGGCCTCAACAACATCCTGATCGTCGACAAGGCGGTCAGTGCCGGCAAATACCGGCCGAACATTCCGCTGAATCTGGCGGTGGCTCTGCTGCTCGGTCTGGTGCTCGGCCTGCTGCTGGTGCTGCTGCTGGAATACATGGACGACACCCTGAAAAATTCCGAGGACATCGAAAAGCGCCTGAGTCTGGCCGTGCTCGGCGTGATTCCGAAACTCAAGGAAGGCCAGTCGCTGGACGCGGTCATGGCCGATGTGCGCTCGGCATTCGCCGAAGCCTATCGTTCGGTGCGCACGGCTCTGCAGTTCGCCACCGCCACCGGCACGCCGCGCAGCCTGCTGATCACCAGCGCTTCGCCTTCGGAAGGCAAGACCACTGCCGCGGTGACCATCGCCCGCAATTTCAGCCAGATCGGCAAACGCGTTTTGCTGATCGACTCCGACATGCGCAAACCCTCGATGCACAAGAAGATGGGCATCGACAACGAGCTCGGCCTCAGCAATTACCTGGCCGGTGCGGCCACCCTCGAGACCGTCATCCGCGAAACCGATTATCCGGGCCTGTTCGTGGTGACCACCGGGCCCTTGCCGCCGAATCCGGCCGAACTGCTGCACGATGACAACATGCGGCAGCTGCTGGCTTACGGACTGGCACACTTCGATCAGGTCATCATCGACGGCCCGCCGGTGATGGGCCTGGCCGATGCCCCGATCATGTCGTCGTATGTCGAGGGCGTCATGTTGGTGGTGGAAGCCGGCGCCACCCGCAAGGTAGTCGCCGCCAACGCGGTCAAACGCCTGCTGTCGGCGCGCGCGCGTCTGGTCGGCGTGCTGATCAACAAATTCGAAGCCAAGCACGCCGCCTATGGTTATGGCTACGGTTACGGCTACGGCTACGGCGCTTACAACTATTACAGCTACGGCGGCGAAACTCCGAAAAAACTGACCCGATGAGTGCATCCCCGGCCCTGCAGCAGGCATTGCGGTTGCGCGGGCAACCGGATCTGCTGGCCGGCCTGCAGCGGGCGCCGCTGCCGCCGGACATGACCGGCCTGATCCGCATCGTCACCGGGGAATCCGCCGCCACCGATGCCGAGCGTTCGGCCGCCGCCGGTTTTCTGGGGCAGGTCTGTCTGCATGCCGGTGCCGATCCGCGCCGGTGCCTGGCGCTGCAGGCGCACGATGATCTGGTGACCGCACGCACGCATCACCGGTTGCTGATCAAGTGGCTGCATCCCGATCGCAATCCCGGCACGCAGGACCTGGCCGAACGCGTCAACAGCGCGTGGACCGCTTTGAAAAATCCGCAGCCGCTGCCGCCAGGCACAGCGCCCGATCTTGCGGTGACGCCAAGCCGCCGCAGCCGCTTCCCCGTGTTTTTGGGCGTGTTGCTGCTGGCGGCACTGGCTTTGTTGG
>JBMSNF010000019.1:0-19858 GCA_049421545.1 Arenimonas sp. | reverse complement strand
AGTTGCCGCCGCGGATGAAAATCGAGTTCTGCGAGCCGGTGCCGCCGGTGCGGAGGACATCGATGCCGGTCTGTTTGCCGAGCAGGTCGATGACATCGATCGAATGGCTGGCCTCGATGTCGGCGCGTTCGAGCACGGTGATGCTGTGGGCGGCATCGCCGGCGGCCTGCGCGATACGGTTGCCGGTGACCTGGACGCGGTCCAGATTGCGGCTGGCATCCTCGGCATGGGCCTGCAGGGCGAAAAAGAGGGCGGAGGATAAAACGGTGGTGTGAATCGGGGATTTCATGAAGGCTCCTGTTGTGGTGCGCACCCGCGCCACACGCTGAAGAGGAACCGACGAAACCATTGCACGGCGGAACGCCGCAGACACTGATTCGGCCGCGCTGCCCTCCGCAACGTGCAAAAGACGGTGCATGGGCACCGCCGCTGGCTTCAAGCCGGTCTCCGGACTGGTCAGTACCGCCGCCATCCGCCTTCCCAGTTTCCCAGTGGCTGTGTGGATGGCTTACCTGACTTACCGTTGCGGGGGCAGTGTTGGATTCGCACCAACTTCCCGAACACTTGAAGTGCGTCTAGTATAACAATGGCGTGAAGGTTTTGTGTAGAGATTTTCAGCGCAGAAATAAACCTATCACATCATTGGCAAACCGCATGCCCAGCTCGGTGGGCTTCACCCAATCGCCTGAAATCTCCAGCCAGCCGCGTTGCACGGCTTCGTTCAATTGCGGCGCGATCGCCTCGCAGCCGAGTCCGGTGCGGAATTCGAAATCGCGCAGCGAGAAGCCATCCACCAGACGCAACGCGTTCAGCATGTAATCGAACGGCCGGTTCTCCGGCGACACATATTCATCGCCGCCGATGCCGCTGCCGCTTCCGGCGGCCTGCATGAAATCGCGGGGGTTCTTCGGTTTCCAGCGCCGCAGAATCCGCCCACTCTCGCCCGAAGTGATTTTTCCATGCGCGCCGGCCCCGATGCCGAGGTAATCGCCGTAGGTCCAGTAATTGAGATTGTGCTGGCAGCGCTTCCCGGCCTTGGCGTACGCCGACACTTCGTATTGGGCGTAGCCGGCATCACGCATGCGGGCGATGCAGGCTTCCTGCATGTCCCAGGCGTCATCCATTTCCGGAATGCCGGCCGGCGGCTTGGCGGCGAACAGGGTGTTCGGCTCCAGGGTAAGTTGGTAATGCGAGAGGTGCTGCGGATTCAAGGCAATCGCCTGTTCAACATCCGCCAGCGCCATCGTCAGGGTCTGTTCGGGCAGGGCGTACATCAGATCCAGATTGATGTTGGCAAAGCCGGCATCCTGCGCCGCCTTGACCGCGCTCCGTGCGCGTTCGGCATCGTGGATGCGACCCAGGCGTTCCAAACAACCGTCATCAAAGCTCTGCACGCCGAAACTGAGCCGGTTCACGCCGGCCGACAGATAGTTTTCGAAACGGTCATGCTCCACGGTGCCGGGATTGCACTCCATAGTGATTTCGCAATTCGGTGCGAAACGCAGACGCGAACTGGCCATACCGAGGATGTCGCCGATGGCCGCGCCGGAAAACAGGCTGGGTGTGCCACCGCCGAAGAACACGCTGCTGATGGTGCGCCCCCACACCAGCGGCAGGTCCTGCTCCAGATCACGGGTGAGCGCCGCGATGTATTCCGCAACCGGCAATTCGCCTTTCTGGCCGTGCGAATTGAAATCGCAGTACGGGCATTTTTTCACGCACCACGGAATGTGGATGTACAGCGCCAGCGGCGGCGGCATCAGCTCAGGCATGCGCCTGCAGTTTCAACTGGAGTTGCTGCAGGGCGCGGCCACGGTGGCTGATGCGGTTTTTCAGTTCGGCCGGTACCTGTGCGGCGGATTGTTTCAGTGCCGGGTCCCAGAAGATCGGATCATAGCCGAAACCGTGTTCGCCCAGAGGGGCGTCGAGGATTTCACCGTGCCAGACGCCTTCGGCGATGACCGGTTGCGGATCTTCGGCATGCGTGAGCAGGACGATGCAGCAGTAAAAGCGGGCGGTGCGTATGGGATTGTCCAGTGCCGCCATTTCGGCCAGCACTTTCGCGATGTTGCCTTGGGCATCGCCATGCACGCCTGCGTAGTGCGCGGAGATCAATCCGGGTGCACCGTCGAGTGCGTCGATGATCAGGCCCGAATCGTCGGCCAGCGCCGGCAGGCCGGTCTGCCGGCATGCGTTGCGCGCCTTGAGCAGGGCGTTTTCCACGAAGGTGTGGCCGGTCTCTTCGGCGTCTGCGAAGCCGAAATGTCCCTGCGGAATGCCGGCGATGCCGGCCGCTTCCAGAATCGGCTGCATCTCGGCCAGCTTGCCTTTATTGGAGGTGGCGATGACCAGTTTCATTTCCGCAACTCCAGCAGATCCCAACGGTTGCCATACAGATCTTCGAACACCGCCACGCTGCCGTAGGGTTCATGCCGCGGCGCTTCGCAGAAGTGCACGCCGCGTTCGAGGAACAAAGCGTGGTCGCGCGCGAAATCATCGGTATGCAGGAAATAGCCGACGCGGCCGCCGGTCTGCCTGCCGATGCAGGCGCGCTGGGCATCATCGGCGGCCTTGGCCAACAGGATCGCGGTTTGTGCGCCCGGCGGCGCCACCAACACCCAGCGCTTGCCGTCTTCGAGAGGCGAATCCTCGCGCAATTCGAAACCGAGCTTGCCGGTGTAGTAGGCGATGGCACGGTCATAATCATCGACGACCAGAGCAAAGGCGCCGATGTGCGAACTCATGCGTCCAACGCGTTCTGCTGCAGGACCAGCAATTCGCCGATGCCTTTTCCGGCCAGGCCGAGCAGGGCGTCCAGGTGTTCGCGCGAAAACGCCGCGCCTTCGGCGGTGCCCTGCAGTTCGATGAAACCGCCGTGGCCGTCCATCACCACGTTCATATCGGTATCGCACTGGGAATCCTCGGCATAATCCAGATCCAGCACCGGCTGGCCCTGATAGACGCCCACCGAGACCGCAGCGACTTTGCCGGTGACCGGGTTTTCGGTGACCAGTCCTTTGCGTTGGCAGTGCGCGATGGCATCGCACAGGGCCACATAGGCGCCGGTGATGGCGGCGGTGCGGGTGCCGCCGTCGGCCTGGAGGACGTCGCAATCGAGGGTGATGGTGCGCTCGCCGAGTTTCCTGCGGTCCACGCAGCTGCGCAGGGCACGGCCGATCAGACGCTGGATTTCCAGCGTGCGTCCGCCCTGTTTGCCGCTGCTGGCTTCGCGGTTCATGCGGTCGTTGGTCGAGCGCGGCAGCATGCCGTATTCGGCGGTGATCCAGCCTTCGCCTTTGCCGCGCAGGAATCCGGGGACACGGTTCTCGACGCTGGCGGTGCACAGCACCTTGGTGTCGCCGAAACAGATCAGTACCGATCCTTCCGCGTGCTTGGTGTAGTTCCGCTGGATGATGACGCTTCGGAGCTGGTCGGCGGCGCGTGCGCTGGGTCGTGTCATGGGGGTTCTGCAATTCGCATCGGAGGGACAAATAGATTACCATTCTCCTTCACTCCCACGCTGAAGCAGGCCGCATGATCCGCAGCATGACCGCATACGCGAACACCGAAAGCTCGGGCCCCGAGGGCGTGCTCAGCTGCGAAATCCGTTCGGTCAATCACCGCTATCTGGAGCTGGGTCTGCGTCTTCCGGAAGAGCTGCGCCCGCTGGAGTCGGCCCTGCGCGAGCGCGTCGCCCAGAAAGTCGCCCGCGGCAAGGTCGATCTCAGCTTCCGTTTCAAACCGGCCACCGCCGGCGCCGCGCAAATCCAGCTCGACGAGGCCATGCTGGCCCAGTACGCGGCACTCAGCCACCGTCTGCATACGGCCTTTCCGGGAATGTCCAATTCCTTTGCCGACATCCTGCGTCTGCCCGGCGTGATGCGCGAACAGGAAACCGACGGCGAGGCCCTGTTTGCCCTGGCCAAGGCCCAGCTGGAAAGCACGCTGGAGGAATTCATCGCCGCCCGTGGCCGCGAGGGCGGCAAACTGGCGCAGACCATCGTTGATCGATTGGACGCCATTGCCGCCATCCTGACGCAGCTGCGCGGCTGGTTGCCGGAAATCCGGGCCGCCTTGAAATCCCGCCTGCAGACCAAGTTGGCGGATCTGCCTTTGCCGATCGATCCCGGCCGGCTGGAGCAGGAGCTGGTATTGAATATCCAGAAGATGGATGTCGATGAGGAGTTGGACCGCCTCGACAGCCACATCGCTGAGGCCCGCCGGATCCTGGCGCTGCCGGAAGCGGTCGGCCGTCGGCTCGACTTCCTGCTGCAGGAATTCAACCGCGAGGCCAACACGCTCGGCTCCAAATCGGTCGATCCGAAAACCAGCCAGGCTTCGGTCGAGCTTAAAGTGCTGATTGAACAAATCCGGGAACAGGTCCAGAATCTCGAATGATGCAAGGTACCCTTTACATCGTGGCAGCGCCGTCCGGTGCCGGAAAATCCAGCATCGTCAATGCGGTGCTCGCGCGGGTGCCCGATGTGGCCCTGTCCATTTCCTACACCACGCGCGGCCCACCGCCCGGCGAACGGCACGCCCAGCATTACCACTTCATCGGCAAAGACGAGTTCGAGCGGATGATCACCGGCGGCGAGTTCTTCGAATACGCGCTGGTGCACGGTGACTACAAGGGCACGGCCCGGCAATCGGTGCTGCCGCAGCTGGAAAAAGGTCTGGATGTGCTGCTGGAAATCGACTGGCAGGGCGCGCGGCAGGTCCGTGAACAGATTCCCGAGGCCCGCAGCATTTTCATCCTGCCGCCGTCCAAGCAGGCGCTGGAAACCCGCATGCGCACCCGCGGCCAGGACAGCGAGGCGGTCATCGCCCAGCGGCTGGCGGCGGCGCGGGAGGAAATGAGCCACTACCACGAGTTCGATTATGTGGTGGTCAATGAGGATTTCGACCAAGCGGTTCAAGAGGTTACGGCGATATTCACGGCCCAGCGTCTGGCCGTGGGGCGCCAGCGCCACCGGCACGCCGCGCTGATTGAACACCTGCTGAGCGATTGAACCCCGCCATTTGGCTTTGCCGGGGGTTTCGGCTATAATAATCAGTTCATTTAACTTATTGATTGCCGGAAGATTTGCCCCGGCATCCGGAGACTGTATGGCACGCATTACCGTTGAAGATTGCCTGGAAGTGGTCGATAACCGTTTCGAACTGGTCTTGATGGCCTCCAAGCGTGCCCGTCAGCTGGCCAAGGGCGAGCCGAGCACCATCGAACATGCCCACATCGAGCATGAAAAACCGACCGTGCTGGCCCTGCGTGAAATCGCCGACCGCTCCATCGACAACGACGTCATCAACGCCGTCGACCGCGCCCAACGCGAACGCCGCGAACGCGAAGCGCTGGAATGGGCCGCCGCGGAAGTGGTGGATGACGATCTGGCCAAGGCCGGCGACGAATAATCGTCCTGCTTCCGAGCTCCAGAAAATGCCGGCCATGAGCCGGCATTTTTTCGCGCGGAATTCAGGAAATGCTTGTTCAATAAGGCATTCTTGCGTAGGATTGAAGCATGAACTCCCCGCTGACGCCGCCGCTCGATCTGGATATGCCGTGCCCGGACCCCTGTCCGGAAGTGGCGGAGCAGCTATTGCAGAAAGCCGGTACTTATCTGCCTCAGGACATGCTGGATAAAATCTTCCGGGCTTATCAGCTCGGCGCTTTGGCCCACCAAGGCCAGGTCCGCAATTCCGGCGAGGCCTACATCACCCATCCGCTGGCCGTGGCCGAGATTCTGGCCGATCAGCGCATGGATGGCGAGGCCCTGTGCGCCGCGATTCTGCATGATGCCCTCGAGGACACCGCATTGCCGCGCTCGTTCATCGCCGACACCTTCGGCGAGAGTGTGGCGGAAATGGTCGAAGGGGTCACCAAGCTCGACAAGATCCAGTTCAACAACCGCCAGGAGGCGGATGCGGAAAGCTTCCGCAAGATGATGCTGGCGATGTCGCGCGACATCCGCGTGATCCTGATCAAGCTGGCCGACCGTCTGCACAACATGCGCACGCTGGAGTCCAAGAGCGTGGAATCGCGCCGGCGCATCGCCCGTGAAACCCTCGAAATCTACGCCCCGATCGCACAGCGGCTGGGCATCAACGTGGTCAAGGCCGAGCTGCAGAACCTCGGTTTCAAGGCCCTGTATCCGCTGCGCTACCAGGTCATCGCCAAGCAGCTCGCCAACCAGCCGGTGCTGCGCCGCGAAGCGATGGCCACCATCGAGGCGCGTCTGGCCCAGCGCATCGCCGTGGAAAACATTCCGTTCCGGCTGGTGTCGCGGGTGAAGGGCCCGTGGAGCGTGTATTCGAAGATGCGCGACGAGCACAAGAAGTTCAACGAAGTGATGGACGTGTTCGGTTTCCGCATCGTGGTCAAGAAGGTCATGCAGTGCTACCACGCGCTCGGCGCCGTGCATACGCTGATGAAGCCGCTGGACGGCCGTTTCCGCGATTTCATCGCCATTCCCAAGGCCAACGGCTACCAGAGCCTGCACACCCTGCTGTTCAGTCCGCTCGGGTCGCCGGTCGAAGTGCAGATCCGCACCGAGGAAATGGATATCGTGGCCGAGCGCGGCATCGCCGCCCACTGGATCTACAAAAACCGCGGCGGCGCCAGCAGCAATGCCCAGGCGCGCGCGCAGAGCTGGGTCAACGGTCTGATCAACAGCGACGACTTCGCCCTGCCGTCGCTGGAGTTCCTGGAAAACGTCAAGATCGACCTGTTTCCGGACGAGGTTTACATCTTCACCCCGAAAGGCGAAATCCTGGCACTGCCCAAGAACGCCACGCCGCTGGACTTCGCCTACGCCGTGCATACCGATGTCGGCAATCACACCGTGGCCGCGCGCGTCGATCGTCGTCTGGTACCGATCCGCACCAAACTGCTCAGCGGGCAGACCGTGGAAATCATCACCGCGCCATCGGCCAACCCCAGCCCGAACTGGCTGGAGTTCGTGGTCACCTCGAAGGCCCGTACCTCCATCCGGCATTTCCTCAAGCGCATCGAACACGAAGACGCGGTCAATCTCGGTCACCGCATGCTCGACCGCGCCCTGGAGCTGTTGGAAACCTCGCTCGACAATGTCTCGGCTACGCAGATGCAGCAGTTCCTCACCGAAAACCGCTACCCGCGGCTGGAGGTTCTGCTGGCCGACATCGCGCTCGGCAACCGCATGCCGGATCAGGTCGCGCGTGCCTTGCAGCCGAACCAGTCTTCGCTGCTCGCGCCGGATGCGCCGGTCGCGCGTCAGGAGGAGATTCAGATCAACGGCAGCGAACGCGGCGTGCTCACGTTCTCGACCTGCTGCTACCCGATTCCCGGCGACGACATCATGGGTTACCTCACCGCCGGCAAAGGCGTGGTCGTGCACCGGCTCGACTGCCCGAACATCATCGACTACCGCAAGCGTCCGGAACGCTGGGTGCCGATCGCCTGGGACCGCCGGGTCGAGGGCGACTTCCGGGTCGAACTGCGTTTTGAAACCGAGAACAAGCCCGGCGCGCTGGCCAAGATCGCGGCCGCCGTCGCCGAATGCAATTCCAACATCGATTCGGTCAATTACAAGGAACGCGATGCCCGCATTTCGGTCATGGTGTTCTGCATCGAAGTGAAGGACCGCAAGCATCTGGCCGAAATCATCCGGCGAACCCGGCGTCTGAACGTGGTGTATTCGGTCGAACGCCTCTAACCTCCAGGAAACACGCATGTCACGCACCATCATCCAAACCGACAAAGCCCCCGCCGCGATCGGCCCGTATTCCCAGGCCGTGCGCATCGGCCAGACCGTCTATCTGTCCGGTCAGATTCCGCTGCTGCCCGATCTGGGCGTGCTGCTTGAAGGCGGCATCGAAGCGCAGACCCATCAGGTCTTCCGCAACCTCACGGCGGTCTGCACCGCGGCCGGCGGCTCGCTGGCCGACATCGTCCGGCTCGGCATCTTCCTGACCGATCTGGAAGACTTCGCCGCGGTCAATGCGGTCATGGCGGAATACATGCAGGTGCCTTATCCGGCACGCTCCACCGTGCAGGTGTCGGCCTTGCCGCGCGGCGCACGGGTGGAAATCGATGCCGTGATGGTGCTGGGCTGATTCCCGGCAGTGAAGCCTGAATTCGGCGTGCAGGCCCGGCAACCGATTTCGGTATTGCACGGCGTCGGTCCGGCCATCGCCCGCAAGCTGCACGAACGCGGCATCGACACCCTGCAGGATCTCTGGCTGCAGTTGCCCATCGGCTTCGAAGACCGCACGCAGATCGTCCCGCTGGATGCCTTGCAGCTCGGCCAGACCGCGCAGGTCGAGGTGCGGGTGGCGGCGGTCGAGCGCGGCTTCCGGTTCCGTCCGATGCTGAAAGTGACCGTGCAGGACGATTCCCTGCGCCAGCTCGGTCTGCGTTTCTTCCATTATTCATCGAGTCAGGCCAGCCAGTTCCAGGTCGGCCGGCTGCTGCGCTGTTACGGGCAGGTGCGGTTGGGCGCGAACAGTTTCGAGATGGTGCATCCGAGTTACCGCTTCATCACCGAAGACCAGGCCGGCATCTGCCGTGACCGGCTCGACCCGGTGTACAGCAACATCGATGGCATCGGTGCCGCCACGCTCGGCAAACTGGTGCGGCAGTCGCTGCAACAGCTGCCACCGGAATCCGATCTCGAGCTGATACCAGATGATCTGCTCCGGCAATCCGGTTTGCCCGGTTTCGGGGCTGCTTTGAAAGCCATCCACGAGCCCGCGCCCGGCACCACATTGGCCGAATTGCGCGCGGGCCCGCATCCGGCATTGCAGCGACTCGCCCTCGAAGAGTTGCTGGCCCATCATCTGAGTCTGCGCAAGCAGCGTCTCGCGGTCAAAGCCAAGGCGGCCCGCCGGATCGATCCGCAGGCCGCCGCGACGCAACCGTTCCTGCAGGCCTTGCCGTATCGGCTGACCGCTGCCCAGCAACGGGTCGTCGAGGAAATCCGCGCCGATCTGCGCAGCGGCCAGCCGATGCTGCGCCTGGTGCAAGGCGATGTCGGCAGCGGCAAGACCGTGGTGGCGGCGTTGGCGGCGCTTGCCGCAATCCAGGCCGGCGGTCAGGCGGCATTGATGGCACCGACCGAGTTGTTGGCCGAACAGCATGCACGGACCTTTTCAACCTGGCTGGCACCGCTGGGAATCGACACGGTGTTTCTCGCCGGCAAGCAGACGGCGGCGGCAAGGCGGCAGAATCTCCAGCGCATCGCCGATGGTGCCGGCATGGTCATCGGTACCCACGCGCTGATGCAGGATCACGTGCAATACCGCCGGCTGGATCTGGTCATGGTGGATGAGCAGCACCGGTTCGGTGTCGACCAGCGTTTGAGCCTGCGTGACAAGGGCGAGTCCGAAGCGCACTCGCCGCATCAATTGATTCTGACCGCCACCCCGATTCCGCGGACGCTGGCGATGTCGGCCTATGCCGATCTCGATGTTTCGGTCATTGATGAATTGCCGCCCGGACGGACGCCGGTACAGACGGTGGCCCTGGCCAACAGCCGACGCGAGGAAGTGATTGCCCGCATCCGCGAGTATTGCGGTCAGGGCAATCAGGTCTACTGGGTCTGTACCCTCATCGATGAATCCGAAGACATCCAAGCCCAGTCGGCGCAGGCCGCTTTCGAACTGATCGCCGCATCGCTTCCGGGTATCGCGGTCGCGCTGCTGCACAGCAAGGTGCCGCCCGCCGAGAAAAGCCGCATCATGCGCGAATTCAAGGACAACCGCATCCAGGTACTGGTCGCCACCACCGTCATCGAGGTCGGCGTGGATGTGCCGAATGCGAGCGTGATGGTGATCGAGAATGCCGAGCGCCTCGGATTGGCCCAGCTGCATCAGTTGCGCGGCAGGGTCGGGCGGGGCAGTACCGCCTCGCATTGCCTGCTGATGTACCAAGCGCCGCTTTCGGTGATGGCGCGCGAACGCATCGAGGTGATGCGGCAGACCGATAACGGATTCCTGATTGCAGAAAAGGATCTGGAACTGCGCGGGCCCGGTGAATTGCTGGGCACGCGGCAGACCGGCGATACCGGTTACCGCATCGCCGACCTGTCCCGCGATGCGGGCCTGTTGCCGGAGGTGCTGCATCTGGCGGAGCGTCTGATGCAGCGGTATCCTGAGCAATCCGATCTGCTGGTCGCGCGCTGGATCGGCGGCGGCGCCCGCTTCGCCCATGCCTGAGAACACACCATGAACGATTCCATTCCCTTGCTGATCGACACCGACCCCGGCGTCGATGACGCGCTGGCGCTGCTGATGGCTTTCAACAGTCCGCGCCATCGCCTGCTCGGTCTGTGCATCACGGCCGGCAATGTCGGGCTCGACCATACCGTCGCCAATGCCCTGAAGCTCTGCGAGGTGGCCGGCGTCAGCGTGCCGGTGTACGCGGGTTGCGACCGGCCGCTGGTGTTCGCGGCCGAAGATGCCTCTTACGTGCATGGCCGCGACGGCTTCGGCGATATTGGTTATGCACCGGCACATCTGCAGCCCGAAACGGAACATGCGGCGCTGGCCATCCTGCGGGAATCCCACGCGCATGCCGGCCAGCTGCTCCTGGTCACCCTCGGGCCACTGACCAATCTGGCGCTAGCGGTCCGACTCGACCCGAGCCTGCCATCCCGGATCGGTAGGCTGGTGGTCATGGGTGGCGCCGTCACCGGCAAGGGCAATACCAGCATCGCCGCGGAGTTCAATATCGCCTTCGACCCCGAAGCCGCCGCCATCGTGTTCGAAAGTTTTCCGGATATCGAAGTGGTCGATTGGGAGGCGGTGCTCCGGCATGGATTCCTGCACAGCCGCTTCGAGGGCTGGCTTGCCGCCGGCAGCCCGCGGGCCGATTTTTACGACCGGATTTCCCGGAAAACCCGGCTTTGGGCCGAGGGCAAACGTGGCGATCACTGGCACAGTGCCGATGCCTTGGCCATGTTGGCCGCCCTCTATCCAGAATATGTCATTGAAAAGAAAAGACATTTTCTGCACGTGGAAACCGCCGGCAGCCAGTCGCGCGGGGCGACCGTGGTGGATTGGCTTGAACGCTCCGGCAGGACGGCGCAGACCGAAATCGTCCTGAAGCTCGATCAGGCGCGATTCGAGGCCCTGATTCAGGACGCTTTGGGCGTGCCGGTCTGAACAAAAGTCCAACGGAACTTGCCGGCGAGGGCCGGTCTGGGCTATAATTTCCGTCTTTCTTCACGCACATCCAGTGGGTTCACCATGAAAGCCGATATCCATCCGCAATACAAAGACGTCGTGTTCCAGGACGTGACCTCCAATTTCGCCTTCCTGACCCGTTCGACCCTGTCGAGCAAGGAAACCATCAAATGGGAAGACGGCCAGGAATACCCGCTGCTGAAAGTCGAAATTTCGTCGGCCTCGCATCCGTTCTACACCGGCAAGCAGAAGCTGGTCGACACCAGCGGCCGCGTCGACAAGTTCCGCAAACGCTACGCCAAGTAATTCAGGAAAAACCACCTTCGGGTGGTTTTTTTTCGCCCGTGCGGGCAATGACGCGGCAATCACAGCTGTGCGATAATAATGCACCCAAGCCAACGTGCGCCCGTCGGGCCAATGTCACAGGAGCGAGCCGTGTCCAACAAATCCTTCACCCTGCAGGCCGGCGACAAGACCGTCGAGCTTCCGGTCCTTTCCGGCAGTACCGGTGCGGACTGCGTCGACATCGGCAAGCTGTACAAGGAAACCGGCAGCTTCACCTACGATCCGGGCTTCATGTCGACCGCCAGCTGCCGCAGCGCGATCACCTACATCGACGGCGATGCCGGCGTCCTGCAATACCGCGGCTACCCGATCGAGCAGTTGGCCAAGCATTCCAACTTCACCGAAGTCAGCTACCTGCTGATGAACGGCGAGCTGCCGGATGCCGGCCAGCTGGCCAAGTTCGAGCACGAAGTCACCCATCACACCATGATGCACGAGGCGTTCCGCACCTTCCTTTACGGATTCCGCCACGACGCCCACCCGATGGCGATGCTGACCGGCATGCTCGGTTCGCTGGCCGCTTTCTATCACAGCGACCTGAACCTGGACGATCCGGAAGAGCGCCGTCTGGCCGCCATCCGCCTGCTGGCCAAAGTACCGACCATCGCCGCCGCCTGCTACCGCTACTCCATCGGCTGGCCGATCCGCTACCCGAAGAACAATCTCGAGTACGTCGACCGCTTCCTGCACATGATGTTCGAAGTGCCGAGCGAGCCGCTGGCGCTCAAACCGATTGCCGCCAAGGCCCTCGACCTGCTGTTCATCCTACATGCCGACCACGAACAGAACGCCTCGACCTCGACCGTGCGTCTGGTCGGTTCAACCGGCGCCAATCCCTATGCCTGCGTCGCCGCCGGCGTCGCCGCGCTGTGGGGTCCCGCCCACGGCGGTGCCAACGAAGCCGTGCTGACCATGCTCAATGAAATCGGCCGCCCGGAAGACGTCGGCAGCGCCATCGCCAAGGCCAAGGACAAGGAGTCGGGCTTCCGCCTGATGGGCTTCGGCCACCGCGTCTACAAGAACTTCGATCCGCGCGCCAAGATCATCCGTGAAATGTGCCACGAGGTGCTGAACGAACTGGGCGTCAACGATCCGCTGCTGGAAGTGGCGATGCGCCTGGAAGAGGCCGCGTTGAAGGACGAATACTTCATCCAGCGCAAGCTTTATCCGAACGTCGATTTCTACTCGGGCATCATCTACAAGGCCCTCAACATCCCGACCGAGATGTTCACCGTCATGTTCGCCATCGCGCGTACCGCCGGCTGGGTCTCGCACTGGCTCGAGCAGCAGAACGATCCGGAAAACAAGATCGGCCGGCCGCGCCAGATCTACACCGGCGCCGTCAACCGCGACTACACCCCGTTGGCCAAGCGCTGATATTCGCGCAATGACGAAAGACGCCCCGCAAGGGGCGTTTTTCATGGGCCGAACAAAGCGGGCTCAGAAGATATCGTAAGCTTGCTCGGTCTGCTGCTGGAAGGACTCGTCGGAAGGCACCTGCATCATTTCCAGGTCGTATTGCTCTTCCTTGAAATAGTCGCCGTTCGCCGACTTGATGATTCCCGCCGGCGGCTCCATGTTTTTCGGCGGTACGCCGTCAAGCGCGGCGCGCATGAAGTCGATCCAGATCGGCAATGCGGCACGGCCGCCGTATTCGCCGTAACCCAGAGGTTTGAAATCGTCCCTGCCGACCCAGACCGTGGTCACCAGATTGCCGCCGAAACCGGAGAACCAGGCATCACGGTGGTCGTTGGTGGAGCCGGTCTTGCCGCCGATGTCGGGACGGTTCAATACCTTCGCTTCCACCGCGGTGCCGCGCCGGACCACGTCCAGCATCATGTCGCTGATCAGGAAGGCGTTGCGCGAATCGATGGTCTGCGGCGCCAGCGCCGTCACCGGCGGGCCGACGAAGGACGGATCGAACATGCCGGCGTTCTGGGCGACATCGTTCTTGCCGAGCCCGTCCGCGCTGAGATCGAAACCGTCGACCACTACCGCTTTGCTGACATCGCCGGCCAGACGCTCCGGACACAGCGCGCAGGCGCGTTTCGGATGCGTGTAGGCGATGACGGTGCCGTCGGTATCGGTGATGCTGCGGATGAAATAGGGATCGACCAGGAAACCGCCGTTGGCGAACACGGTATAGCCGCGTGCCACCGACATCGGCGTCAGCGAGGCGGTGCCGAGCGCCATCGACAGGTTGGCCGGCAGGCTCTCTTTGCTGAACCCGAAGCGGGTGATGTAATCACGCGCGTAATTCACGCCAATGCCGTCAAGCAGACGGACCGAAACCAGGTTGCGCGACTGCACCAGGGCTTCGCGCAGGCGTATCGGCCCCATGAAGCCGCCACGGTCGTTCTTCGGACGCCAGACGTTGCCTTTGCGGTCCTTGAACACCACCGGCGCATCCAGCACGATGCTCGAGGGCGAATAGCCGCGTTCGAAGGAGGCCGTGTAAACGAAAGGCTTGAAGCTCGAGCCCGGTTGCCGCTTGGCGGTGGTGGCTCGGTTGAAATTGGAAGTGGAGTAAGCGAAACCGCCGACGACGGCACGCAAGGCGCCGTCCTCCGGATCCAGCGACACCAGCGCCGCCTGGGCGCGGGGAATCTGGGCGAGACGCATCGATTTATTCGGAAGCTCTTGAAGCCGGACAACGTCGCCGGCCTTGACCGCACCCGACAGGCTCTTGCCGGTACCATCGGCGGCCGAGGGTCCGAGGCTGAGCGTGCGTCCGTCATCGAGCAGGGCTTTTGCCGAATTGCCGCTGACCGACAGCATTAGGGCCGCGGGCATTCCGCTGATCCGGGGCCGCTGCCGCAGAGACTTCAGAAGCTCGGCTTCGGATTTGCCGGCGAGCGGGATGGTCGCTTCGGCCCCGCGCCAGCCGTGCCGGCGGTCATACTGCATCAATCCGTTGCGCACCGCGCTCTGTGCCGCCAGCTGGTCCTTGCTGCTGATCGTGGTGGTGACCTTGAATCCGCTGTCGGTGGCTTTATCCCCGTAGCGGCGCACCATCTCGATGCGCACCATTTCGGCCAGGTACGGTGCATGCATTTCGGTGACCTGCTCATGGGCCTTGGCGGTATTCGGTGCGGCCTGGGCCGTACGCATTTCATCCTCGCTGATGAAGCCTTCCTCGGCCATGCGCTGCAGGATGTAATTGCGCCGGATCATCGAGCGCTCCGGATTGCTGAGCGGGTTTCCGCTGGAAGGAAACTTCGGGATGCCGGCCAGTGTCGCCGATTCGGCAAGCGTCAGCTCATCGAGTTTCTTGCCGTAGTAGAAATCGGCCGCCGCCGCAATGCCGTAAGCGCGGTTGCCGAAGAAGATCTTGTTGAGGTAAAGGCCGAGGATTTCGTCCTTGCTCAATTCGCGTTCCATTTTCAGCGCCAGCAGCATTTCCTTGAATTTGCGGAAGTAGCTGTATTCATTGCTGAGGAAGAAGTTGCGCGCGACCTGCTGGGTGATGGTGCTGCCGCCCGGAACGCGTTCGTCACGGGTGGTTGCGGTCAGCCAGACCGCGCGCGCGATGCCGCGCCAGTCCAGACCGATATGTTTGTAGAAATGCGCGTCTTCGATGGCGATGACGGCGTTCTTGGTTTGCGCAGGGATGTCCTCGATGCGGGTCGGATAGCGCCGGTTCTCGCCGAATTCGGCGATGAATTTGCCATCGCTGCTGTAAACCGTCAGGGGCATCTGCCAGTCGACACGCTTCAATTCTGTGACGTCGGGCAAATTTGGCATGATGCTGAAATAGGCGATGGTCAGGCCCAGTGCGAGGCCGGAAATGCCTAAAACTGTCAATACAATCAGCCACTTGATGATTTTAAACATGCGATTTGCCACAGAAATACCGCGATCGGGGCTTCATTGTAGCCTGTCCGGCCAGTGCCGTGCCGGCCGGCTCCGGCGCACCGCGGGTCTCGGATGAATTTAGTAAAAAACTTGCTAAATTCCCGAAAATCGTTATTTAATGTAACCACATAAGAATGTACCGTAACGGCATAATAATGGCGTTCAAGTGCCTAACTGGGGGAAACAGTGCAATTATTCGGTGAACAATCAGCGCCGTTGATCGGGATTGATATCAGTTCCGCAGCCGTCAAGGTGCTGCAACTGAGCAAAAGCGCGGGCCGCTACCGTGTCGAGCATTACGCCGTCGAACCGCTGCCGGCCAATCCGGGCGGCGACAAGTCAGCGGTACAGACCGAAGTCATCGGGGCCGCCATCAAGCGCGCCGTTGCCAAATCCGGCAGCAAATCCAAACACGCCGCCGTCGCCATTTCCGGCTCGTCAGTCATCACCAAGGTCATTACCGTGACCGGCGGTGTGGACGACAAGGCCATGGAAGAACAGGTCTTCGACGAAGCCTCCAATCACATCCCCTACCAAATGGAGGAAGTCAGTCTCGACTTCGAAGTGCTCGGTCCGATTCCCAATACCGATTCCGTGCAGGTGATGATTGCCGCCGCACGTACCGAAAACGTGGAAGCCCGCCAGGCCGAACTCGAAATCGCCGGGCTTGACGCCAAAGTGGTCGATGTCGAGGTGTTCGCGCTTGAAAACGCATTCAAGCTCATTTTCAACCAACTCGATATTCCCGCCGGCGGCCTGACCGCGGTGGTCGATATCGGCGCCAATTTGACCACGCTGAACGTGATCAAGGAAGGCCGCAGCATTTACTCCCGCGAGCAGGTGTTCGGCGGCAAACAGCTGTCCGAGGAAATCATGCGGCGCTACGGACTGAGCTTCAGCGAAGCCGGTGCCGCCAAAAAACTCGGCGGCCTGCCGGAAAGCTACGAATCCGAAGTGCTCGAACCGTTCAAGGAAGGGGTTGCCCAGCAGATTTCGCGTCTGCTGCAGTTCTTCTATTCCGGCAGTGATTTCTCACGCGTCGACCAGATCGTCCTGGCCGGCGGTACCGCGTCCATCGCCGGCCTCGATCAGGTCGTCGAACAGCACCTCGGCGTCAGCACCATGACGGCGAATCCGATCGCGAGCATGACGGTCAGCCCCCGGGTCCAGGCGCATGCCCTGGCCGCCGACGCGCCGTCCCTGCTGATTGCGTGCGGACTCGCCCTGAGGAGTTTCGACTAATGGCCAAAATCAATCTATTGCCTTGGCGCGAAGAGCGCCGCAAATCCGAGCAGCGCCAGTTCAACGTCATGCTGGGTCTGGCTGCCGTGGCCGGCCTGGTGCTGAGCGCACTCGTCTATTTGTACTATTCGGGGCAGGTCACCGGACAGAACCAGCGCAATGAACTGCTGCGCCAGGAAATCGCCGCGGTCGAGGTCAAAATCAAGGAAATCGAAGAGCTCGATAAGCGCAAGGAAAGCCTGCTGGCCCGCAAGAAGGTCATCGAGGAACTCCAGGGCAAGCGCTATGAAATGGTCAGCCTGTTCACCGAACTGGCCAAGACCATCGCCGACGGCGCACAGATCTCGACCATCCGCCAGAGCGGCTCCGACCTGGTCATCCAGGGGCGTGCCCAGTCGAATGCCCGTGTCAGTAGCTACATGCGCAACATCATGGCCTCGCCGGTCGTTTCCGATCCGGATCTGACCGTGATCGAAGCCCGCGGCGGCGACCGCGCCTTGCCGTACGAATTCATTCTCAACGCCAAGGTGAAGGCGCCTGCTGCCGATGCGGGTCAGGCCACCGAGGCCGCACCGGTACAGGGGGGTGCGCAATGAAGAACATCAATCTCAGCGACATCGATTTCAAGACTTCGGGATCATGGCCGAAAGAACTGAAGTATGCCGTCTGCATTTTCCTGATCCTCATGATCCTCCTAGGCGCCTGGTTCTTCATGATCAAGGACAAGCGTGACGAGATGCTGCGGTTGGAATCGGATGAAACCGCGTTGCGTGCCGATTTCGAAAACAAACAGGCACGCGCTTCCAATCTGGAACCGCTCAAGCAGCAGTTGGTGCAGATGGAGCTCATCCTCCAGCAGATGCTGCGCCAGTTGCCGAGCAAGAACGAAATGCCGGACCTGATCGTCGACGTATCGCAGCAGGCCCTGCAGAGCGGCATCACCAACGAGCTGTTCCAGCCGGGACCGGAAACGCCGCGTGAGTTCTATGCCGAAAAACCGATCTCGATCCGCATGGTGGGCAACTATCACCAGTTCGGCGCCTTCATGAGCGGTGTGGCTTCCCTACCACGTGTGGTCATCATGACCATGCACGATATTTCGCTGAAACCCCGCGGCACCAATAACGAGCTGCTGGAAATGGCCGGCACCATCAAAACCTACCGTTATCTGGATCCCGATGAACAGGCGGCAGCGGCCCCGGTCGAAGGCGGTGCGCCATGAGGACGCCGATGCGCCATGCCCGCTGGCTTGTATTGGGAACCGCGGTACTGATGGGTTCCGCCTGTACCAAAAGCGATTCCGATCTGCGCGAATGGATCAACGTGGTCAAGAACAAACCGGCGCCGCCGCTGGATCCGCTGCCGTTGGTCCAGGATCCGCCGGTTGTGGTGTATTCACCGGAAGGCCTGCGTGATCCATTCGGCAAGCCGCCGCTCAACCGCATGTCCAACACCGGCGGTCCGAGCCCGGATTTGAACCGTCGCCGCCAGCCGCTGGAAGCCTATACGCTCGATACGCTGAGCATGGTCGGCAGCATCGGAACCGGCCCCGGACTTTCCGCACTGGTGCTGGCGCCGGACAAGGTGACCTACCGGGTCCGTCCGGGGGTTTATCTCGGCCAAAGCGACGGCCGGGTGGTTGCGGTATCGGCGAACCGTATTGAATTGGTTGAGCTGGTACCTGACGGCAATGGCGGTTGGCTTGAAAGACAGGCGGTTATTGCGTTGAACGAATCAAATAGTGGGGAAAAGAAATGACAAACATTTTCAACAGCAAATCGCAGGGCGCCGGCTTCAAGACCGGCATGCTTAGCGCCGCACTCTGCCTTCTGTTCGCGCAGACCGCATGGGCCGACAACGTCCTCAAGGATGTCAAGGCCGCAACGCAGGCGGACGGCAAAACAGCCATCACCCTGCAGTTCGCAGAGCCTGTCGGGGATATCCAGGCATTCAGCACGGACAATCCGCCGCGGATCGCCATCGATCTGCCGGAAACCAGCAACGCATTCGCCCAGCGCAGACTGCAACTGACCGGTGGTGCTGCCAAATCGGTGAACACCGTGGAATCCGGCGGCCGTACACGCGTGGTGGTCGACCTGACCAAGAATGCCCAGTACCGTACGCAGGCCGTTGGCAACACCCTGGTTCTGACTCTCGACCCGAAATCCGCCGCCGGTCGCGCCGTTGCGGTTTCCGCCATCGACTTCAAGCGTGGCGATAACGGTTCCGGCCGGATGATCGTCCGATTCGACGGCGCCAATGCCGCGCCGGTCATGAAAGAACAGGGCACCGAGCTGGTGGTGGACATCGCCAATGCCAAACTGCCGGCCGAACTGCGACGTCAGATGGATGTGGCCGGTTACGCCACGCCGGTCATGAACATCGATGCCCGTGACATGGGCGGCAAAACCCGTCTGGTGCTGAACACCAAGGGCAAAGCCGACATGATGGCTTACCAGACCGGCAACGAGTATGTGGTCGAAGTGACGCCGAAAGCCCCGGCCGTTGCCGCAAAAACCGATCTTGCCCGTACCGGTGCCGTTTCCAGTGGCAAGAAGACCTCCGGCTATGCAGGCCGTCCGGTGACCTTCAACTTCCAGGATGTGCCGGTGCGTACCGTGCTGCAGTTGATTGCCGACGAGTCCAACCTCAACATCGTCGCGGCCGACTCGGTCGGCGGCAACGTGACCCTGCGTCTGGTCAATGTGCCCTGGGATCAGGCCTTGGAAATCGTATTGCGCGCCAAAGGTCTAGACAAGCGTAAGGACGGCAACGTCATCTGGATCGGCCCGCAGCAGGAACTCGCGTCCTACGAGCAGGCCAAGGAAGATGCCCGCATCGCCATCGAAACCCGCGAAGAAACCATCAGCGAGTATATCCAGATCAACTACGGTAACGCGGAAGCCATTGCCAAGCTGCTGACTGAAAATAGCAAGTCGGGTTCGGGTGGAACCAGCGCCGGTGGCGCCCAGCAACGTGGATTCCTGTCGCCGCGCGGCAGCGTGAGTTTTGATCCGCGTACCAACACCTTGCTACTGATCGATATCCCGAAAAAAGTTGCAGAAGTCAAACAGCTGCTGCTGACCCTCGACCGTGCTGTGGATCAGGTCATGATTGAAGCCCGCATCGTGGTCGCCCAGGATTCCTTCGCCCGCGAACTCGGCGCTAAATTCGGCATCAGTGACCGTTACGGTATCGATGCCACGGATCCGGGTGTGACCCGCGATTCCGGTTTCCAGGTCAATCTGCCGCTGAG
>JBMSNF010000018.1:0-20037 GCA_049421545.1 Arenimonas sp. | reverse complement strand
CCGGCAGTTGGGAAATCCGCGATGAGGTCCAGTATTACGTTAACAAGCTGCCGGACAGCGTGAACGCCGAAGAGCTGGAAAGCGCCCTGGAAATCGCCGCTGAAGCCGCCGACGACATGGAACTGGAACTGAGCGGCAAGGACGATCTCTGAGCGCTAGCGGCTCAGGCCCTGCGCCACGAGCATCTCGAGGTAACGCGCCCAGCGCGCTTCCTGCTGCTCGCCCAATTCCTTCAGGAAGCTCCAGGTATAGATGCCGGTCTCGTGGCCGTCATTGAAGCGCAGCACCACCGCATAATTGCCGACCGGCTCGATGGCGCTGATGTTGACATCGCGCTTGCCGGCCACCCACACGCGCTGTTCCGGGCTGTGGCCCTGCACTTCCGCCGACGGCGATTCGACGCGCAGGTATTCGCAGGGCAAGCGGTAGCGGCTGCCGTCGTCGAAAGCCACCTCCAGGACATGGGAAGCACGGTGCAGGATGAGGTCGGTCGGGCGCAGGCTCATGGCGTTTCGTTTTTCCGTTTCGCACGCGGATGCGCGGCATCGTAGACCGTGGCCAGGCGCTGGAAATCGAGGTGGGTGTAGATCTGGGTGGTGGCGATGTCGGCATGGCCGAGCAGTTCCTGCACGCTGCGCAGGTCGCCGGAGGATTCCAGCATGTGGCTGGCGAAACTGTGCCGCAGCAGATGCGGATACACGCGCTTCCAGATGCCCTGCTGTTGGGCGAGTTGGCGCAGGCGCAGCTGCACCGCGCGCGTGCTGATCGCGCCGCCGCCGCGTCCGGGAAATACCGGCGCATCGGCCGCCGCAACGCCGGCGGCATGCCAGTCGCGCAATGCCGTCAGCGCATGGCTGCCGATCGGTACGATGCGGGTCTTGCTGCCTTTGCCGAGCACGGTCACCAGACTGTCGTCGAGATCCAGATCCTGCCAACGCAATGCGCACAACTCCGAAACGCGCAGACCGGATGAATACAGCAGCTCCAGCAAGGCGCGGTCGCGCAGACCGAGGCCGCCGCCGGTCGGCAATTCGACCAGACGGACGGCTTCGTCGACATCCAGTACCTGCGGCAGCTTGCGCGCGGCTTTGGGGGCGCGAAGTCCGGTACTGGGATCATCGCGCAGTTCGCCGCGCTTCATCAGGAATTTGAACTGGCTGCGCAGAGCCGACAGCCGGCGCTGCACGCTCTTGGCGGACAGGCCACGACGGTGTTCCTGGGCCATGAATTGCTGGATGTGGGCGAATTGCAGCTGCGCGGGATCGTCGATGTCCTGCTGCAGGCAATAGTCCTGCCAGGCCAGCAGATCGCGGCGGTAATTGCTCAGGGTGTGCGGCGAGGCCTGCCGTTCGACGGCCAGATAGTCGAGAAAACGGTCGATGCCGGCGGCGATGCCGCTCATCGCCGGGATTGGATGAGCGCCGTCTGGAACAGTTCGCCGATCCAGCGCAGGAACAGGGTGCCCATCCCGGGATAGAAGCGGTGCGGATCGGCGCTACCGACGGCGATCAGTCCGACATCCGCGACCGGAATCAACGCGATGGACTGGGTATGGGCGCGGTCGTCACCGAACAGTACCGGCAGTTTTTCCGGATTGAGACGCCCGCAGATCGGCTCGCCGTTGGCCAGACAATCGGCAAACGGTTGCAGGCGCGGATCGTCGGCGGGGATGTGGCTGAACCAATCGCCGAGCATGCCGTGCACCGGCGTGAAACTGATGACGCGTACGTATTCACCGGCGAAATCTTCTTTCAGGCAGGCCGCCAGGGTCTGTACGACATCGGCGGGCAAACGCGCGCGCAGCAACGCGAGACTGAGGGCGTGGATATGCTGGGTCAGACGCTCGTTGTCCTGGGCGTTCATGCCGAGCTCGTTGAGACGGCGGCTCAGATCGCGGTTCTTGTCGCGCAGGATTTCCAGCTGGTAGGACGACAGCGAAGCGGTCTTGCCGTCTTCTTTCGGCACCACCAGGCTGAGCGCGAGATCGGGAAACTGGGCCAGGAAATTCGGGTGCCGGCGCAGCCATACCGCCACTTCGTGCGCGCTCAGTTTTTCCGCCCGGTCATCACTCATCGCGCCACTCTCCGTCATAAACCCAGACCGCAGGGCCGGTCATGGTGACCGCCGCCGCATCGTCCGGCCAATCAATCATAAGCGTTCCGCCCGGCAAATGCACCGCCAGCGTGCGCGCCACCCGATTCTGCCGCATCAGGCTGACCGCCGCCGCACAGGCGCCGGAACCGCAGGCGAGGGTTTCGCCGACGCCGCGTTCGAACACGCGCAGGCGGATATTGCTCCGGTCCAGGATTTCGGCGAAGCCGACATTGACGCCTTCCGGAAACACATGCGCGGCCTGAACCGCCTTTCCCCAACGTTCGACCGGAGCATCCAACACGCTGTCGACCCGGAACACCGCATGCGGATTGCCCATGGAGACGGCGGCGAAGGCATGCTGCTCGCCATCCAGCGGCAGAAAATACTGCGGCGCTTCCGCTTCGGCCAACAATGGAATCTGCGCCGGGGCAAAGCGCGGATGGCCCATGCCAAGTGCGTAATCGTTCCCGACCCGGCGGACGCTGATGACGCCGGCCGGACTGTCGAGATGGAATTCAGGCGCATCGGTGACGCCGCTGCGCACCAGCCAATGGGCGACGCAGCGCGCACCGTTGCCGCACTGTCCGGCGAAACTGCCGTCCTGGTTGAGGATGCGGTAGGAGGCGACGGCACCGGGTGTGCTTGGTGCCTCGATGCTGAGCAGCTGATCGAATCCGATGCCGAAGTGGCGGTCGCCCATGCGTCGGATTTGTTCGGGATTCGGCAAGGTGGCGCCCCCGCGGCAATCGAGGACCACGAAATCATTGCCGGCACCGTGCATTTTGGCAAAGCGCCGGGAACTCACTGCGCGGCTCCGGCCTCGGTTTTCTCCGCCTCGGGTTTGACCAGCGGGCCTTTGTTGCCGCAGGCGCTCAGCAGCAGGCTGCCGCAGAGCAGCAGAACCAAGGATTTCAGGACATGTCGTTTCATGGGGAAAGTATAGCCGTTCCCGACCCCACCGGCATGAAAAGGGCCCGCAATGCGGGCCCTCGTCAGGGTCTTGCCGGTGTCCTTAGCGGCCGCCGCGCCCTTCCAGCATGTAGGCGAACTGCTCGGCGCTTTCCTGATAACGCCGGAAGCGTCCGGACTTGCCGCCGTGACCGGCCTCCATGTTGACCCGGAACACGACCGGATTGGGTCCGGTCTTGAATTCGCGGAGCTTGGCGACGTACTTGGCCGGTTCGAAATACTGGACCTGCGAATCCCACAGCCCGGTGCCGACGAATACGGTCGGGTAGGCCTTGCGTTCGAGATTGTCGTAGGGCGAATAACTGAGCATGTAGTCGTAGTAGTTGCGGTCGGCCGGATTGCCCCATTCATCGTATTCGTTGGTGGTCAGCGGAATGCTTTCATCGAGCATGGTGGTGACCACGTCCACGAACGGCACCTGCGAGATGATCAGGGTGTAGTCCTGTGGCGCCATGTTGGCGATGGCACCCATCAGCAGCCCACCGGCCGAACCGCCGTAAGCGGCGACGCGGTCCTTGGCGGCATAGCCTTCCTTGACCAGGAAGCGGGTGACGTCGATGAAATCGGTGAAGGTGTTCTTCTTGTTCAGCAGTTTGCCGTTGTCGTACCAGGCGCGGCCCATCTCCTGGCCGCCGCGGATGTGCGCGATGGCGTAGACCATGCCGCGGTCGAGCAGGCTGACATTGATGATCGAGAAGCGCGGATCGGTACTGGCGCCGTAGCTGCCGTAGGCATACTGCAGCAGGGCGGCTTTGCCGTCTTTCTTGAAACCTTTTTTATAGACCACGGACACCGGGATGCGGGTGCCGTCACGCGCGGTCGCCCACAGGCGTTCGGTCACGTAATCTTCGGGCGTGTAACCGCCCAGTACCGGATCGCGCTTGAGCAAGCGGCGCTCGCCGGTTTTCACGTTCACTTCGTACACGGTGTTGGGCGTGGTCAGCGAGGTGTAGGCGTAGCGCAGCCAGTCGGTACCCGGCTCGGCATTGACGTTCAGACCCATGGTGTAGGCCGGCTCATCGCTGGCGACGAATTCCGATTTGCCGTCGGCCGCCATCGTGCGGATCCGCAGCAGGGCATTGGACCGTTCTTCGATGGCGAGGAAATCCTTGAACAGTTCAAAACCTTCGATGAACACATCGGAGCGGTGGCCGACCAGTTCTTTCCAGACGCCACGGTCGCCGAGTGCGGCGGCGCCGTCGAGCGTCATCAACCGGAAGTTAGGGGCATCCCAGTTGGTACGGATGACCCAGCGGCCGTCCAGATGATCGGCGCTGTATTCGAAGTCGCGCATGCGGGGCGCGATGACGGTGAATTTGCCGGGCTTGGCCGCCGGCGTGCAACGCTGTTCGGAACTGACCGTGCTCTGCACGCCGATGCAGATGTAGGCATCGGAGCGGGTGCGGCTGATGCCCATGTAGAAGCTGTCATCGGCCTCTTCGTAAACCAGGGCGTCTTCCTTGGCCGCGCTGCCCAGCACATGGGTCTTGACCCGCTTGCTGAGCAGGGTCACCGGATCCTTCTCGATGTAGAACAGGGTGCGGTTGTCGTCGGCCCAGATGATGTTGGGCTCGACGTTCTGCACCACATCGGCGAACACGGCGCCGGTGACCAGATCCTTCACGCGCAGCGTGTACTGGCGGCGTCCGACCGCATCCTCGGCCCAGGCCACCAGCCGGTTGTCCGGACTGATTTCATAATCGCCGATGGCGAAATAGCCTTTGCCTTCGGCCATCACGTTCTGGTCGAACAGGATTTCTTCGGGCGCTTCCATGCTGCCCTTGCGGCGGGCGATGATGGCGTAATCCTTGCCGGTTTCGAAACGGGTGTAGTACCAGTAGCCTTTGCGCAGGAACGGCACCGAGGAATCATCCTGCTTGATGCGGCCGGTGATTTCGGCATAGAGTTTGCCCGCGGTCGGCTTGGACGAAGCCAGCATGGCATCGGCGTAGGCGTTCTCGGCGTTCAGCACCGCCAGCATCTCGGGATTCTTGCGCGTGTCGTCGCGCAGCCAGTAGTAATCGTCGTTACGGACGGCGCCGTGCGGTGCGGTCACGGCATGCGCTTTTTTGGCGATGACGGGCGGTTTCGGGGATTCGGCGGACACGAGGGTACTCCAGGTAAACAAGGCGAGCAGCATGGCATTGCGGACGGATTTCATGGTCCGCTCTCCGGGAACAGTTTCTGCTTCAGGAACGTGTACGCCAAGGCCGACATGTACGCCGACTGGGCGTTGTTGGCGGCGCCGCCATGGCCGCCCTCGATGTTCTCGTAATAGGTCACGTCATGGCCCTGTTCCATCATGCGCGCCATCATCTTGCGGGCGTGGCCCGGATGCACGCGGTCGTCGCGGGTCGAGGTGGTGAACAGCACCGGCGGATAGCGCACGTCCTTGCTGACGTTCTGATAGGGCGAATAGGCTTTCAGGAAGCTCCAGTCATCGGTGTCCGGGTTGCCGTACTCGGCCATCCACGACGCACCGGCCAGCAGCTTGTGGTAACGCTTCATGTCGAGCAGCGGCACCTGGCAGACCACGGCCCCGAACAACTGCGGGTACATCACGGTCATGTTGCCCATCAGCAGGCCGCCGTTGCTGCCGCCCTGGATGCCGAGATGTTTCGGCGTGGTGATGTTGCGGGCGATCAGATCTTCAGCCACCGCCGCGAAGTCCTCGTAGGCCTTGTTGCGGTCGGCCTTCAGCGCCGCCTGATGCCAGCGCGGACCGTATTCGCCGCCGCCGCGGATGTTGGCGACCACATACACGCCGCCCGCACTGAGCCAGGCACGGCCGACGCCTGCGGAATAATTCGGCGTCAGCGAAACTTCAAAACCGCCGTAGCCGTAGAGCAGGGTCGGATTCTTGCCGTTGCGTGCCAAGCCTTTTTTCGACACCATGAAATAAGGCACGCGGGTGCCGTCCTTGCTGGTGGCGAACTGCTGGCTGATTTCATGCTGGCTGGCATCGAAGAAGCCCGGCAGCTGTTTCAGTTTTTCCGGCGCGCTTCCGACCGTTCCCATCAGCAGCGAGGTCGGGGTCAGGTAATCGGTGACGGTCATGAAATAATCATTGGACTCCTCGGAATCCACGGCGCTGATGCCGACCGTGCCGAAGGACGGCGCTCCGACCAGCGGCGTACGGGTCCAGCCGTTCTTGCCGGGCGTCAGCACATACAGACGGTTCTTGACGTCTTCCAGTACGTTGAGGATGACATGGTCTTTGGTCACCGCGCTGCTGGCCAGCGAGGTGTTCTGCGCCGGTTCGAACAACACGTCGAAATTCCGTGCGCCCGACAGGAAGGCATCGAGACGGATGGCCAGCAGGCTGCCGGCCGTGTATTCCCGGCCGCCGACCGTCCACGGCTGGCGCAGCTCCACGCTCAGCCATTCGCGGAATGCACTTTTCTGGGCGCCGTCCGGCAGGTCGAGCTTGGTCAGTGCGCCGGCTTTATCACGCAGATACAGCTCGTTGGTATAGAAAGTCAGGCCGCGATAAACGAAATCGCGCTCGAAGCCGGGCGTATGGTCGCGGTAGGCGCTGATCCAAATATCGGATTCCTGCCCTTCATAGACGGTTTTTGCCGCGGACATCGGGGTGCCGCGCTTCCATTCCTTGGCGATGCGCGGATAACCCGAACTGGTCATGGATTTCGGGCCGAAGTCGGTGCCGACATACACGGTATCGGCATCGATCCAGCCGATTTGACCCTTGGCCTCGGGCCGGGAAAAACCGTCCTTGACGAAAGCCTTGTCGGAAACATCGAACTCGCGCGTCACATCGGCATCGGCGCCGCCGCGCGACAGCGAAATCAGGCAGCGGTCGTAGGCCGGACGCAGGCAATCGGCACCGCCCCAGACCCAATTGACGCCTTCGGCTTTGCCCAGCGCATCGATATCGAGCAGCACTTCCCACTGGGGCGTGTCTTTGCGGTATTCGGCCAGGGTGGTGCGGCGCCAGATGCCCTGCGGATTGTTTTTGTCGCGCCAGAAGTTGTAGTAGTAAGCGCCCATCTTGCTGACATACGGGATGCGGGCGTTGGAATCGAGGATTTCAAGCAGACTGCCGCGCAGGGCCTCGAAGCCCGGATCGCCGGCCAGCTGTTTTTCGGAGACGGCGTTGCGGGCGCGCACCCAATCCAGCGCTTTGGCATCTTCAACGCCTTCCAGCCACAGATAGGGATCTTCACTCACGGTCTGGGCTCCGGCCGGAGCCATCATAAGGGCGGACAACATCAAAGCGGGGAGTCGCATGCATTCATTTCCTGCAGGAAAAACGGGGAATCCGAAAATACCATAATTCCCCGCGCCGCCGCCGTGGGGCTTCACGCGGCCTTGCGCGACACCCCCCGGGGCTGTTTGCGGACCACTGGAAAAACAAGCACTTGCGAAATACGTGCCGCCGGCACGGGCCGACGCGTCAGCTGCCGGGCGCGCACCAGCGCCACACCCGCCAAGGCCAGCAACCACAGCGGCCAAAGCCCGAGGACGGGATGCCACCATGGCAGATCCGGCACCAGGGCCAGACCCAGCAAAGCCAACAGGGGCAACTGCCAACAGCAGCGGTAGAGGATGTGCGCATTCATGGCGGGCTCCGAAGGGGGTTTACGGCAGTATCGGAGGTCGGCATCTCAAATCCTGAGAGCGTCGAAATTGACGCCATCTTCAGCCGCAACGGCGCATGCTTGTGTTTTAGGAGAATTCCATATGCGCGCCATTTTGATTGCAGTCGTCCTGATCGGTCTGGGTCTGACCGCTTACAGTTACGCCAAATCCGGCAAGCCGGCGCCGCTGACCAGCACCGCCGAGGTCGACCTCGAGCGCTACATGGGGCGCTGGTGGGTGATTTCACACATTCCGTATTTCGCCGAAAAGGGCAAAGTGGCGACCGCCGACATCTATGCCCTCAAACCGGATGGCAGCATCGACAACGTGTTCGCCTATCGCAAGTCCTTCGACCGCCCCGAACAGAAAATGCAGGCGACGGCCCATGTCTACCCGGGTACCCGCAACAATCACTGGCAGGTCCGCTTCTGGGGCGGATTGATCCGCGCCCAGCTGCTGATTCTGGAAGTCTCGCCGGACTACCGCTGGGCGCTGATCGGCAACCCGGACCGCTCGCTGGCCTGGGTGTTCGCCCGCGACCCGGTGATGGATGACGCCACGCTGGCTGGACTGCAGGAAAAGCTGCGCGCTTATGGCTACGATCCGGCCGCACTCAAGCGGGTGCCGCAGACGCCGGATCAGCTGCCGGCTTCGGACTGATCCAGAACACGCGCCGCCGCGTGGCGGCCGAGTTCGATCATTTCCTCGGCGCGCCAGAATTCGTAGATGGCGCAGGCATCATGCGTAATGCCGACCAATGTATCCGGCGGATCGCGCGCAAGCTGCATTTCGGTCATGTAACCCTGCATGGTGCTGAGCGAGCGCGACATCAGCTCCATCAGACTGCGGTTCACCTTCATGCTCGGCGGCGAAGGTCCGTGGCGGCCAACGCTCTGCAACAGACGTGCCCAGCCTTTTTCGATTGCACTCAGGGTTCCGGCCTCGGCCGCATCAGCGGCATCGGATGCCGACGCCGTCGCTGCCGGTGGCGCAAGCACGGGATGCGCGGCGTTGACATCGACCGCGATGACCCTTAGCCCGGCGTATCCGCGCGCGCCGGATACCGGCAACGGCGCCAGCAACCCGCCGTCAACAAGGTCTTGGCCCTGATAGTGGTGCGGCGTGAGCAGCATGGGGATGGCGATCGAGGCCCGGATGGCATCGAACAAAGGGCCGCGGTCGAGCCAGACCTTGCCGCGCGAATCGAGACTGGTGGCAACGGCCTTGAATGCAATTTGCAGATCTTCGATGCGATGCTCGCCGACCAACTGCTGCAACACGCCGATCACGCGATCGCCTTTGATGAAGCCGGGATGTCCGAAGGCGAAATCAGCCAAGCGGAACACCTCGCGCCGCGTCAGCGAGCAGGCCCATTGCCGGTATTCGGCCAGTCGCCCGGCGCAGTAAATGCCGCCGACCAACGCGCCCATCGAACATCCGACGACCGCTTCGATGCGGTAACCGCGCGCCTGCAGTTCTTCGATCACGCCGATATGGGCCAGACCGCGCGCACCGCCGGCTCCGAGGACCAGCGCGATGCGTTTGCGGTCATCCGGAAGCATGCGGGGATTAAACGCCGTAATTGGACAGCGCCAGCTGCAGACTGGACTTGGCCGACTCGCGCAGGGATACCGGCGCGATGATTTCGGCATCGGCACCGTAACGCATGACATCCATCAGCAGTTCGCGCGGATTGGAATAAGGCACTTTCAGCTCGTAACGGCCGTCCTCGAGGAAACGGCCTTCCTGTTTCGAGTGCCAGTGTTCTTCGGACACCCAGCGTGCCGCTTCGGCGGAGAACACGATGGTGGCGGTGTGGCGGGCGGCGCCGGAGAAGATGCCGTAGCCGTCGGTCAGTTGCAGATTGAGTTCCTGCTCGCTGACATCTTCGGCATCGTCGTCGAGCACCTTCACATGTTTCATGCGGTCGACCGAAAAACTGCGCAGGGCCTCGCGCTCGTGATCCAGCGCGTCCAGATACCAGTTGTCACGGTAATGGGTCAGGCGCTGCGGCGAAACCGTACGCAGGGTCAGCTGATCGGTCGAGCGCGCGGTGTAATCGAAACGCAGGCGCTTGCGCGACAGCACCGCACCGGCGACCTGGCGGAAGGCGGCCTCGTCGCGCTCACGGGTATAGGATCCGATCACGCGGATGCGTTCGATCGGCCAGCGGCGGCCCTGGCTCTGGTTGGCCAGCAGCATGTCGATGCGCTTTTTCAGCGGCGCCAGCGCCCCGCCGAGCACATCGGCCCCGCTGCGGTTGAGCAGTTCGTGGGTGGCCAGCAGTGCGTGCAGTTCGTCCGAGCTGAACCACAGTCCGGGCAGTTCGAACTGGTCGATCTGCAGGCGGTCGTAGAAGAATCCGGCGTCCGTGCTCAGCAAGGGCGCATGCAGCACATCACGCAGAAATCCGACATCGCGGTACAGGGTGGCGCGCGAACAACCCAGCTCCTCTTCCAGCGTATCGGCGGCAACCGGATAGCGTGCGGCTTTCAAGCGCTTGTGCAGGGCGAATATGCGGTCGTAACGGTCCATTGCATATCATCATAGCATTCCGTTATTTGCCTTGGCAGGCGGTAACGGAGTAAATTGTCGGCACGGGCACGGCCCGGAACCCGCCCGGATGTCCGCATGCCCGATTTCATCGATCAAACCTTCCTGCTGTTCGTGCTGATCGGTTTCGGCGCCCAGATGATCGATGGCGCGCTCGGCATGGCCTATGGTCTGACCGCCTCGTCGTTCCTGCTGGCGGCCGGCGTGCCGCCGGTGGCGGCCAGCGCCACCGTGCACATGGCCGAAACCTTCACCACCGGCGCCTCGGCGGTCTCGCATCACAGCTTCGGCAATGTGCACAGTCCGCTGTTCAAACGCCTGGTCATTCCCGGCATGATCGGGGCCGGCCTCGGCGCCTATGTGCTGACGGAACTGGACGGCGACATGCTCAAGCCCTGGATTGCCGGATATCTGGTGTTGATGGGCCTGTATGTGCTGCTGAAATCGTTCCGGGAAATCAATCCCATCCATGTTGAAAAAAGAGTGGGACCGCTCGGATTTTTCGGCGGTCTGATCGATGCCATCGGCGGCGGCGGCTGGGGACCGATCGTGACCTCGACGCTGCTCGCACGCGGCAACCACACGCGCTACACCATCGGCACGGTCAATGCCGTCGAGTTTTTCGTGACCCTGACCGCCTCGGCGGTGTTCATCGCCACCATCGGCCTGGACCACTGGGAAATCGTGTTGGCGCTCGCCCTCGGCGGCGTGTTCGCGGCACCGCTGGCCGGCCTGATCGCCAAACGGGTTCCGCACCGTCCGATGATGGCCGTGGTCGGCCTGCTCATCATCGTCGTCAGCGGGCGCACGCTCTGGAAAAGCTTCGGCGGATGAGGCCGCGCCGGTGCGGGCCTTTATGCCACAATACGGCATGACCGATCCCGTACTGGCCCTCAACGACCCGCCCGGCGACCGCATCGCACGCACCACCTGCTACATGTGTGCCTGCCGTTGCGGCATCCAGGTCCATCTCAAGGACGGCAAGGTCCGCTACATCGAGGGCAATCCCGAGCACCCGGTCAACCGCGGCGTGATCTGCGCCAAGGGCTCGGCCGGCATCAAACAGCACTACTCCCCGGCGCGCCTGAAAAAACCGATGAAACGCGTCGGCGAGCGCGGCGAAAACCGATTCGAAGAAATCGAATGGGACGAAGCCCTGCAGCTGGCCACCGAAAAACTGGCGGCGGCGCGTGCGCTGGATCCGAACCGGCTGGCCTTCTTCACCGGTCGCGACCAATCGCAGGCGCTGACCGGCTGGTGGGCGCAGCAATACGGCACCTACAACTACGCCGCCCATGGCGGCTTCTGTTCGGTCAACATGGCGGCCGGCGGGCTGTACACGCTCGGCGGCAGCTTCTGGGAATTCGGCGAACCGGACTGGGAACACACCGACTACCTGATGCTCTGGGGCGTCGCCGAAGACCACGATTCCAATCCGATCAAACTCGGTCTGGGCCGCCTGAAATCGCGCGGCGCGAAAGTGGTCGCGATCAATCCGGTGCGCACCGGCTACGGCGCGATTGCCGACGAATGGATCGGCATCCGGCCGGGCACCGACGGTCTGCTGGCGATGGCACTGATCCATGAGCTGATCCGCAACGGCCGGATCGATCTGGATTACCTGGTGCGCTACTGCAATGCCCATCATTTGGTAATTGAAGCGCCCGGCACCGCCGAGCACGGCCTGTTCGCGCGCGATGGCGAGGGCCGCATCCTGTGCTGGAACCGCGACAGCCACGCCGAAACGCCGGCCGATGCCACCGGCATTTCACCGGCGGTGACCGGCATCCATCTGCTGGCTGACGGCCGCGTCACCAAGCCGGTGTTCGAGCACGTGCTGGCGCGCTACGGCAGCGATGATTATTCGCCGGAAATGGCCAGCGAAAGCTGCGGCGTACCGGCAAGCACCATCCGCCGTCTGGCCGCCGAACTGGCCACGGCCGCATTCGATCACAAACGCAGCCTGCCGATCGCCTGGACCGACTGCAACGGCAGACGGCATGCCGACATGCCGATGCGTCCGGTGGCCATGCATGCCATGCGCGGCATCAGTGCGCACGCCAACGGTTTCCAGACCTGCCGTGCCCTGCATCTGCTGCAGCTCCTGCTCGGTGCGGTCGACGCACCGGGCTCGTTCCGTTACCAGCCGCCGTTCCCGCGCCCGATTCCGCCGGCCAACCGGCCGGGCCGCAGCCGCGATGCCGAAGGCCGCCTGAATGCGATGCCATTGGGTTTCATCCACGGCCCGGAGGATTTGCTGGTGGATGCCCACGGCGCGCCGCTGCGGGTGGACGAAGCCTATTCCTGGAAATACCCGCTGGCCGTGCACGGCATGATGCACACCGTGCTGCGCAATGCCCATTCCGGCGCGCACGGGAAAATCGATGTGCTGATGATGTTCATGGCCAACATGAGCTGGAACTCGGCCATGAACACGCATGGCACGCTGCACTGGCTGACCGACAAGGATGAACACGGCAACTACCGGATTCCCTACATCATCTATGCCGATGCCTATGCCAGCGAGATGTGCGCGTATGCCGATCTCATCCTGCCGGACACCACCTATCTGGAACGCTTCGATGCGGTCAGCATGCTCGACCGCCCGATTTCCGATGCCGATGGCGCCTCCGATGCGCTCCGGCATCCGGTGCTGCCGCCGGACCGCGACGTGCGCGGCTTCCAATCGGTGCTGATCGATCTGGGTGCGCGTCTGGGCCTGCCCGGCCTGGTGCATGCCGATGGCGCGCCGCTGTACCGCGATTACGCCGACTACATCGTCCGCCATGAACGCGCGCCCGGCGTCGGCCTGTTGGCCGGCTGGCGCGGCAGCGACGGCGACAGTCACGGCAAAGGCGCGCCGAATCCGGAGCAGCTGCAACGCTACATCGAGCATGGCGGCTTCTGGCATGCCGCGGTACCGGAATCCGGGCGCTATTTCAAAATGGCCAACCGCGATTATCTGGAGTGGGCCAAAACGATGGGCTTCATCGCCCACGCCGAACCGGTGGTGCTGCAGCTGTATTCGGAAACCCTGCAGAAATTCCGCCTGGCCGCGGAAGGCTTCGGTGCGGTGCAGCCGCCGGAAGCCGAGCGCGAACGCGTGCGCCGGTATTTCGATCCGCTGCCGTTCTGGTACGCGCCGTTCGAACATGCGCAGACCGATTCCACCGAATTCCCCTTGCATGCGTTGACCCAGCGTCCACCCTTCATGTACCACGCCTGGGGATCGCAGAACGCCTGGCTGCGGCAGATCATGGCACGCAATTTCCTGTATCTGCATCCGGACACCGCCGCCCGTTATGGCTTGGCCGATGGTGATTGGGCGGAGCTGCGTTCGCATCTGAGCGCCATCACCGTGCCGGTGAAACTGACCAACAACGTGCAGCCCGATACGGTCTGGACCTGGAACGCGCTCGGCAAACGCAAGCGCAGCTGGGGACTTTCCGCGGACGCGCCGGAGAGCAACCAGGGCTTCCTGCTCAATCCGCTGATTTCCGATCTGACCCCGGACGCCGACTACGCCAATGCCGATCCGATCACCGGTCAGGCGGCTTGGTTCGATCTGCGTGTGTCGCTGCGCAAAGTGGAAGCGCAGGCCTTCAGTTCGCCGCAGTTCAAACCTTTGGGAGCGACGGCATGACCGCGTTGCCGGCCACCGGCGGCAAGAAGCTCGGTCTGTTGATCGATCTCGACATCTGCGTCGGCTGCCATGCCTGCGCGGTCGCCTGCAAGGAATGGAACGACCAAGGCATTTCGGCGCCATTGCCGGATACGGACGCCTACGGCGCTGCGCCGGACGGCGTCTGGTTCAACCGCGTGCACAGTTTCGAACTGGAGGCGCTCGACACCCAGCCCGCCAGCACCCTGCATTTCCCGCGCTCCTGTCTGCATTGCGAAACGCCGGCCTGCGTCAGCGTGTGTCCGACCGGCGCCAGTTACAAACGTGCCGAAGACGGCATCGTGCTGATCAATCCGGATACCTGCATCGGCTGCAAGCTGTGTTCCTGGGCCTGCCCGTACGGCGCCCGCGAATATTCGCCGAGCGAAGGCATCATGAAGAAATGTACGCTGTGCGTGGACCGCATCTACAACGAGAGCATTCCCGAAGCGCAACGGCAACCGGCCTGCGTGCAGGCCTGCCCGACCCGGGCCCGCGGTTTCGGCGACTTCAACGATCCGGACTCGGAGGTTTCGCAACGCTCGCGCGAACGCGGCGGCGTGGCCCTGATGCCGGAGCTCGGCTACGGCCCGGTCAACCGCTATCTGCCGGCGCGCAACAAGCAGCCGGTCTGCGCCGAGGCCGAGAATGAACGCCTTGATCCCGAACAACTGCCCGGCGCCCTGCGCTGGCTCGATATACTCCTGAGCCGCTGATGCATCCCGCTCTGTCCGTCATTTTTTTCAGCACGCTGTCCGGCGCCGGTTACGGCCTGTGGTTCTGGTTCGGCGCCTCCCTGCTCGGGCACGACCGCGACTTCGGCATCCGCGATTACGTCACGCTCGGCATGGGCGCGCTGTTCGTGGTTTCCGGTCTGCTCAGCTCGACCCTGCATCTGGGCCGGCGCGAACGCGCCTGGCGCGCATTCTCGCAGTGGCGCAGTTCCTGGCTCTCGCGCGAAGGCATTGCGGCCCTGTTGTGCTTCCTGCCGGCGGCGGCCCTGGTGTTCTTTCCGCAGTATGGCATGGCACAGAAAATCCTGGCCCTTGCGCTGATGGCGCTGAGCATGGCCACTGTGGTCTGTACCGTGATGATCTACCGATGCCTGAACACGGTTCCGGCCTGGCAGCATGTGACCGTGGTTCCCATTTATCTGATGAGCAGCATCTATACCGGCGGCCTGTGGCTGGCCAGCATCTACGGAATCTGGACCTTCGCGCCGGTACTGGCGATTTTCGCGATGCTGATTCTGTGGCTGATGACCCGCTACTGGCGCAACAACGACCGGCCGCTGGCGCTGACGCGCAGCAGCGCCCTGGGTCTGCCGCAGGAACGCAGCGTGCGCGTGTTCGAACATCCGCACACCGAAGCCAATTACATCACCCGGGAAATGGTGCATGTGCTGGCGCGCAAACACAGCGAGATTTTCCGCGAATGCTGCCGGGGCTTCGGCTTCGCGTTGCCGCTGATCGCCTGTCTGGGCGCGTGGACGCTGAATCTGCCCTGGCTGTACAGCGTGGCCGCGATCTCCGGCATGCTCGGCGTGTTCATCGGACGCTGGCTGTTCTTCGCCGAAGCGAAGCATGTGGTGAGTCTGTATTACTGAGCCGTGCGGATGCCGTAACCGGCAGAATCAAAGACGCAGCAGCGCCGCCGCACCGAGGGCGAACAGTTTTTCCGCCACCGCGCGGCCGAGCGCTTCCGGATCCGCGGCATCGCCCTCGGCGTCGGCATGGATGGCCCGGATGTTTTCGGCATCGCCGACCCAGCCGCTGAGCTGCATGCGATCGCCCTGCAATTCGGCATAGCCGGCCACCGGCACATGACAGGAGCCGTGCAAGGCCAGATTCATCGCGCGTTCGGCGCGCACCCGCAGTTCGGTCGGGCGATGGTTCAGTGCGGTGAACAGCGCCGCGGTTCGGGAATCATCGCTGCGGCATTCGACCGCAATCGCGCCCTGCGCCACCGCCGGCCACCACTGCGGCGGCGTCAGTTGCGCGCGGATGCGGGCATGCAGGCCGAGACGTTCAAGCCCGGCACAGGCCAGGATGATGGCGTCGTATTCGCCGGCCGCGCTTTTGGCCAGACGGGTATTGATGTTGCCGCGCAGGTCGCGCACCTGAAGATCCGGACGCAGCTGTTTCAGCTGCACCTGACGACGTTGCGAGGAGGTGCCGACCACGGCACCGACCGGCAATTCCGCCAAGGCCGCGAAATGCTCCGAAATGAAGGCATCGAAGGGATTATCGCGGGCCAGCACCGCGGCCAGCGCGAACTCCGGATCCAGCTGCATCGGCACATCCTTCAGCGAATGCACGGCGGCATCGGCGCGGCCTTCCAGCATGGCCACTTCCAGCTCTTTCAGGAACAGTCCCTTGCCGCCGATTTTCGACAGCGACACATCGAGAATCTGGTCGCCGCGGGTGGTCATCGGCACCAGTTCCACCTGCAGTCCGGGATGGGCGGCACGCAGCAGGGCTGCGACATGGTTGGTCTGCCACAGCGCGAGCGTGCTTTCACGGGTGGCCAATCGGAGCGTTTTCATCGGGTCATTATCGCATTGCCGGCGGGCCCGCGCATCAATGGCCCTTGAGCCAGTCCTTCAGTTCGCCGGCACAGCGGCGGCTGACTTCCAAGGGCGCGGGACTGTCCTTCAGCACCGCCCAGATCCGGCCCTCGCCGTCACGGCGCAGTTCGGCCAGTTGTGCGCGGTTGACCAGGCAGTTGCGGTGGATGCGCAGCAGGCGTGTCGGGTACTGCTGTTCCAGATCCTTCAGCGACTGGTCGAGCACGTGCTCGCCGCCGCGGTGATGCACGATGGTGTACTTGTCATCGGCATGCAGGTACAGGATGTCCTCCAGCGCGATGCGGCGGATGATGCCGCCGAAGGAAGCGGCCACGAAATCCCGGCCGTCGTCGCCTACCGGGGTGCGCTTGAGCCGGAGCACGCGCTCGATGCTTTCGCGTAGACGCTCGCGGCGCACCGGTTTGAGCAGGTAATCCACGGCTTGGGCTTCGAACGCGGCGACCGCATGCTGGTCGAAAGCCGTGCAGAACACCACCAGCGGCGGATTCGGCAACTGCTGCAGGCGCTTGGCCAGATCCAATCCGGACTCGCCCGGCATGGCGATGTCGAGCAGCAGCAGATCCGGCATCCGTGTTTGCGCGAGGCTGAACGCCTGCTCGGCCGTAGCCGCGGTGGCCAGCACATGGCAGTCCGTCATCTCGGCCAGAAACCCGGCCAAGCGCTCGGCCGCCAGCGCTTCATCATCGACCACCACGATCTCAAGCGGCCGAGTCATGCGGAATCCCGATCCGGACGCAGAACAATCCGTTGTTGCTGTCTGCCGTGAGCTCTGCTTTGTCGCCGTAGTAAAGCGCCAGGCGGCGGCGGATCGATTCCAAGGCGTGGCCATGGCCCGCGATGGTCTGGCCATCGGCGACGGGATTGCATAGACTCAGCTGCAGCAGGCCCTTGCCGGACACCGCCGTGACCCGGATTTCACCACCCTCCGGCAGCATGGCGATGCCGTGGATGACCGCATTCTCGAACAAGGGTTGCAGGGTCAGGCGCGGCATGCGCAGCTGCATCGGCAAATCGGCGGGCAATTGCCAGTCCACGCGCAGGCGCGTGCCCAGCCGCAGCTGCTCGATGGCCAGATACTGGCGCGCGATCTGCAGCTCTTCGGCCAAGCTGGCTTCGGCATTCTCGTCACCGAGCGCGGCGCGGAACAGATCGGACAGATCCTCGATGGCCGATTCCGCGGTCTGCGGATCGCGCCGTACCAGGGCGGCGATGGTGTTCATCGAATTGAACAGGAAATGCGGATTGATGCGCGCCTGCAGGGCCTGCAACGACGCCTTGGCATTGGCGCGGACCTGATCGCGCCATTGGTCGCGCACATAGAAATAGCGCAGCATGACCGCACTCAGGATCGCCATCATCAGTGCGATGCTGAGCACGAAGCGCAGCGCGCCGACCGGCTGCAGGATGCGCGCACCGAGGGTGTCGTCGAGGATGAACATCAACCAGGCGGCGGCGGCGGAGAATGCCGCCGGCAGCAGACTGGCCAGCACGAAGGCCGGCACCGGCCGGAAACGCTGCAGCCATCCGCGCGCCCGGCACAGCACCACCGCCGCGGTCAGCGCCAACCACTGCCCGAAGGCCGAGGCGATGGCGAAGGCGCCGGGGCCGCCGAGTTCGGCGCGGGTCGGGGAAATGAACAGCAGCACCACCACCAGCTGCATGATGCCGCAGACCGCGGCGATGCGCGGCAGGCGGCAGAAATCGGGCAGCAGGGAATGGGGCTCGGCACTCATCGCAGACTGAAACGCGCGCTCAACCAATCGCCGAGGTCACGGATCTCTTCGGCGCAGACGCTGTGCGGCATCGGATAGGTTTTGAATTCGACGGCAAGACCGAGCGCCTGCAGCTGCTGGCTGCTGCGCTCACCCAAGGCCAAGGGCACCACCGGATCCTGCCGTCCATGCGCCATGAACACCGGAACGGACTTGCCGGCTTCGGTCAGCTCGGCGGCGTTGGCCGGTCCGAGCGGCAGATAGGTGGACAGTGCGGCCACGCCGGCGATCGGCAGACGCAGGCGCAAGGCATGCGCCAGCACCACCGCCCCGCCCTGCGAGAATCCGGCCAGGATGATGCGCGACAGCGGAATGCCGCGGTCGCGTTCGCGCCCGATCAGTGCATCCAGTTCGGCCATGGATTGGCGGATGCCGGTTTCGTCGGCGCGTTTGTCGATCTCGACGCCGACGATGTCGTACCAGGCGCGCATGGCCATGCCGCCATTGATGGTGACCGGCCGCACCGGCGCGTGCGGAAACACGAAGCGGATGCCCGGCCAGCCCTCGCGCACCAGTTCGGGCACGATCGGCGCGAAGTCGTTGCCGTCGGCGCCCAGCCCGTGCAGCCAGATGATGCTCCAGGCGGGGTATTTCGAAGTGACGTGTTCGACGGTCTGCAGCATCGATGATCCTTGATGGCGAATTCGACCATAATAAGCCATCGCCCTCGATTTTCCCAATGCACGGACACCGGATCGGCCATGCTCTGCAGCCACAGCAAACGCTTTCTGTACTTCAAAACCAAGAAGACCGCCGGCACTTCCGTCGAAATCTATTTCGAACCCCACTGCCTGCCTCCGGGCAGCTGGCAACCGGAGCATGCGCGCAGGGAAACCGTCAGTGCCCATGGCATCATCGGAAGCCGGATGGAGGGCCGCAGGGGCACCGACATCTGGTTCAACCACATGCCGGCCGCACAGGTCCGCGAAAGAATCACACCCGCACTGTTCGATGCCTACTTCAAGTTCTGCGTCATCCGCAATCCGTTCGACAAGATGGTGTCCCGGTTCTGGTGGCATCTGCGTCATACCGAAGCGGAACGCAAGCTGCTACTGCAGGCGCCTTTCACTGCCGTCAAGACACGGTTCCGGGATTTCCTGCTGACCGGCACCGGGCGCTTTGCCGATGACCGCGACGTCTACAGCATCGATGGCCTGCCGGTCATGGACCGCTTCATCCGCTATGAACGCCTTCATGAAGACCTGCAGGCCGTGTGCGGCCATCTTGGCGTGGACTATGCACCGGAACGGCTCGGCAACTACAAAAGCGGTTTCAATACGCGGTCTGAACCTTTTTCCGCATACTACGATGCGCAATCACGCGAACGTATGGAAACCGAATTCGACTGGGAAATCGCACGCTTCGGCTATGGTCTGGAATGAAAAACCCCGCCACATTGGCGGGGTTTTATTTGGTGGGCCCACTAGGATTTGAACCTAGGACCAAGGGATTATGAGTCCCCTGCTCTAACCGCTGAGCTATAGGCCCGCAGGGCTTACGGGTTGTCCGAGTCGAGGAAGGAACGCATGATGTCGGCGCGCGACGGATGGCGCAGCTTGCGCAGGGCCTTGGCTTCGATCTGGCGGATGCGCTCGCGGGTCACGTCGAACTGCTTGCCCACTTCTTCCAGCGTGTGGTCGGTGTTCATGTCGATGCCGAAGCGCATGCGCAGCACTTTCGCTTCGCGCGGGGTCAGCCCGGCCAGCACCGCATTGACCGCTTCGCGCAGGCCGATGGTGGTGGCGTTTTCGACCATAATAAGCCATCGCCCTCGATTTTCCCAATGCACGGACACCGGATCG
>JBMSNF010000017.1:0-20268 GCA_049421545.1 Arenimonas sp. | reverse complement strand
TTCCTTGCCCCCGACACCCGCACCTTTCCCTGCCTGGCTCTGGCCTACGCCGCCATCGGCCGCGGCGGCAATGCTCCGGCCGTCCTCAATGCCGCCAATGAAGTGGCCGTCATGGCCTTTCTCGAAGGGCGGCTGCCTTTCCTGGCCATCGCCGATATCGTGGCGGATACCCTCGATGCCGTGGCATGGGAACCTGCGCTGGATTTATCTGTCCTAATGGCAAGTGATGCCGAAGCGCGCCGCTTAGCCAACCAACGAATCCACTGAGCCATGCCCGACTTCATCAGCCCACTGTTCTGGTACATCCTCACCATCGGCATTCTGGTGACCGTGCATGAGTGGGGGCATTTCGCCGTTGCCCGCCGCTGCGGGGTGCGAGTACTGCGTTTTTCAGTCGGTTTCGGGCGCGCGCTTTACAGCCGCATCGGCAAGGATGGCACTGAATACCGGTTGGCGCTGATTCCATTCGGCGGTTACGTCAAAATGCTGGATGAGCGTGATCAGGAAGTGCCGCCGGAACTGCAGGCGTTCGCCTTCAACCGGCAAACGGTGGGCAAGCGCTTCGCCATCGTCGCCGCCGGCCCTCTGGCCAATCTGATTCTGTGCGTCGGCTTGCTCTGGGCTGCACTCATTCTGGGTGTTCCCGAGCTACGCGCTTTGCTCGGTCCCTCGACGGGACTGGCACAACAGGCCGGCTTTGAAATCGGCGACGAAATGACCGCCATCGATGGCAAGCCGGTACAGGCCTGGAATGATGCCTTGCCGGCCCTCGCCTTGGCGGCGATGGACCGCCGGCCCATTGATGTACAGGTGACCACGCTTGCGGGCGGCACTGAAAACCGACGGCTTGCGCTCGACACCCTGCCGGAAGACTACACGCAAGACCGGTTGTTGCAGGAAGTCGGCTTCAAACCCTTTTTTGCCGAAGCCCTGCCGATCATCGGTCAGGTCCAGAAAGGCGGACCGGCGGAGGGCGCTTTGCTTCCGGGCGACCGTATCACCGCCATCGAAGGCGTCGAAATCGCGCAATTCGGGGATATTCCGAAGACTTTGGCCGAAAAGGCGAGCGCCGGCCGTAACCTGCGGATCGAAGTCCTGCGTGGCGGCGCCAGCCTGACATTCCTGATCGCTCCGGTAACCGTCGATCAGGACGGAAAACCGGTCTGGCGTCTTGGCGTTGGCAGCCTGAATGCGGTCAAAACGGTGCAATACCCGCCACTGCAGGCCCTGCCCGCCGCCATCTCAAAAACCTACGACATGACCCGGGACAGCCTCGCGGTCATCAAGCGGCTTCTGACCGGAGCCGCGTCCGTGGATAATCTGTCCGGACCCATCGGCATCGCGCGTGCCGCGGACAGCCAAGCCAGTTGGGGAATCTCCCCGTTTCTGGGCTTTTTGGCCGCGATTTCGCTGGCATTGTGTATCATGAACCTGTTGCCGATACCGCTGCTCGATGGCGGACATCTGCTCTATTTCGCTTACGAATGGGCCACCGGCAAAGCTCCCGCAGAAAGTGTCCAAGCCATCGGGCAGTATATCGGCGTTTTTTTACTCGCCGGACTGCTCGGAATAGCCATTTTCAACGATTTTTTTCGTATCATTTCCTAATCCACCCGAGTCTCACCGCCTGGAACCCCGATGACCCCTTCAAATCTCCGTAAAAGCCTGCTGTGCCTGTCCCTGGCAATCGCACTGAGCCAGCCCGCACAAGCCCAGATGGCCGAGCCGTTCGTGGCCAGTGACATCCGGGTCGATGGTCTGCAGCGGATTTCCGCAGGTACGGTGTTCACCTATCTGCCCATCGAAAAAGGGGATACGGTCAATTCCTCGAAAACCACCGAGGCCATCCGGGCGCTTTACAAGACCGGATTCTTCAGTGACGTGCGGTTCGAACGCCAGGGCGACATTCTGGTGGTGAGCGTGACCGAGCGCCCCAGCATCAACACGCTGACGCTGAAAGGCAACAAGGAAATCAAGACCGAAGACCTGCTCAAGGGACTCAAAGGCATCGGTCTGAGCGAAGGCGAAATCTACAATCCGCTCAATCTCGACCGCGTCACCCAGGAACTGCTGCGCCAGTACAACAACAAAGGCAAGTACAACGTCGTCATCGTACCGACCATCAAGGAAATCGACCGCAACCGCGTCGATGTCTCCCTCGAAATCACCGAAGGCAAGAGCGCACGCCTGCGCGACATCAACATCGTCGGCAACACCGTGTATCCGGACGATGTGATCCGAGAGGGTTGGGAATCCAACACCAGCAACTGGCTGTCCTGGTACAAGCGGGATGATCAGTACTCCCGGGAAAAACTTTCCGGCGACCTGGAAAAATTGACCGATTATTATCTGGACCGCGGCTATGTGGATTTCAACGTCGAATCGACCCAGGTCACCATCAGCCCCGATAAGAAGGACATGTTCCTGACCGCCAACGTCGTCGAAGGCAAAATCTACAAGGTCTCCGGCGTCTCGGTCAGCGGTGAAACCATCGTTCCCAAGGAAGATGTCGAGAAACTGCTCCTGATCCGGACCGGCAACACCTTTTCGCGTCAGCTTCTGACCGCGACCAATGACCGCATCACCGCGATGCTGGGCAATATCGGTTATGCCTTCGCCGAAGTCGACCCGGTACCGACCGTCAGCCGCGACGATCAGGAAATCAGCATCGATTTCGTGGTCAAACCCGGTCCGCGCGTTCAGATCCGCCGCATTGAAATCAAAGGCAACGTCCGTACCGCCGATGAAGTCGTTCGCCGCGAGCTGCGTCAGTTCGAAAACACCTGGTACTCGCAGGCCGCGCTCGACCGGTCGAAAATCCGGCTGCAGCGGCTCGGTTTCTTCGAAACCGTCGAAATCGAACAGGAACCCGTGGCGGGACGACCGGATCAGGTCGACATCTTCATCAACGTCAAGGAACGCAATTCCGGCAGCTTCGTGTTCGGCCTGGGTTACCAGCAGCTTTACGGACTGACCGCATCCGTGCAGTTGAGTGAAAACAACTTCCTCGGCACCGGCAACAAAATGGCCGTTGCCGTTCAGAACAACAGCTATTCGAAACGCATCAGTTTCTCGTACACCAATCCGTACTTCACCGAAGACGGCCTGAGCCTGGGCTACAACGTTTCCTACAGCGACTACAACCAAGGCGATTTCAATACGGCCCGATACACCTCGACCAACTTCAACGCCGAAGCCGTCATGGGCATTCCACTGAGTGAAACCGACAGTATCCAGCTGGCTTTGGGTTACGACAAAATCGATCTGACGACCACCGTGGGCTCAACCCCTCTGCCGCTGATCGAGTATCTCGATGACGTGCTCGGTACGCAGCCGTATTTCCCTTGTTTCGACATTGACGACGACAACAACCCGAACACGCCGGCCACCGACGATGACGGCACCGCCGGCCCCGATCCGCAGACCTGCGGTTTCAACCAAACCTGGCCGGTCCAGCAGATCCGTGCGCAGGCAGGCTGGGGGCGTGACTCCCGCAACGACTACCTGTTGCCGACACGCGGCACCTATCATCGGGTTGGTGCGGAGTTCTCCTTCCCCGGGTCGGATATCGCCTACTACAAGCTGAGCTACCAGTTCGAGCACTACCGTCCGCTCAATTCCTGGCTGGTTCTGAAAATCGGTACGGATTTGGGATACGGTGACAGTTACGGAAATACCGGCGATGCCGGCATGCCGTTCTTCAAAAACTTCTACGTCGGCGGCCCGCAATCGGTGCGTGGCTACGAAGCCAATACCCTGGGCCCAAGCTACGGCACCTGCATCCCGGTGGCCCCGGCCACCACCTGCGTACCGTCCTATCTGCAACCGCTCGGCGGTTCGCTGAAGGTCGCCGGTACTTTTGAACTGCTGTTCCCGAAACTGTTCAATGCACGCGGCACCCGCCTGTCGGCGTTCCTCGACTACGGCAACGCATTCGCCGGCAGCTTCGACTACAGCGGCTATACGGACCCGGCGGCGGGCGCGGTTTTCGGTGCCGACAAAATCAGCTTGAGCGCCTTGCGTGCATCGGTTGGCGTGGCACTTCAGTGGCAGGCACCGGTCGGTCCGATTTCAATCAGCTATGCATTGCCGTTGAATGACGGTGAATTCGACCGGATCGAACGCCTGCAGTTCACCTTCGGCCAGCAGTTCTGATACGTGATGCTGACCCTGAAAGCGCTTGCAGACCGTTTCGGTCTGGACTTCCGGGGTGATGCGGACACCGCCATAACCGGCATCGGAACGCTCGCCGATGCCCTGCCGGGCCAGTTGGCGTTTCTGGCCAACAGCAAATACACCGCGCAACTGGCCGGCACCCGGGCCTCGGTAGTGGTTCTCGGCGAGGCCGATGCCGCCGCCTGCCCCTGCGCCTGCCTGATCAGTCAGAATCCTTACACGAGTTTTGCCCTGATTACCGCACTGTTCGATGACGGTGACGACCTGCCGGCGGGAATCCATGCCACCGCCGTGATCGATGCCACTGCGCGCATCGGAATCGATGTCCGCATCGGACCTTATGCGGTCATCGGTCCGGACTGCGTGATCGGCGACCGCAGCCAGATCCATGCCCATGTCCATATCGGACGCGGCTGCATGCTCGATGCCGACTGCCTGCTGTTGCCCAGAGTCACCCTGGTCAAACGCGTCCATCTCGGCAAGCGCGTCCGCATCCACTCCGGCGCGGTGCTCGGCGCGGACGGTTTCGGCATCGCATTCCACCAGGGCCAATGGGTCAAAATCGCACAGCTCGGCGGCGTCCGGATCGGCGATGATTGCGAAATCGGCGCCAACACCACCATCGACCGCGGCGCCATCGAAGATACGGTGCTGGAAAACGATGTCCGGCTCGATAACCAGATCCAGATCGGCCACAATGTCCGCATCGGCGCCCATACCGCCATCGCCGGCTGCGTGGCCGTTGCCGGATCCACACGCATCGGCCGGTACTGCCTGATCGGCGGAGCGGCCGGTATCGTCGGCCACATCGAAATCGCCGACAAGGTGACCATCGGCGCGATGAGTCTGGTCACCCACTCGCTGACCGAGGCGGGCGAATACGCTTCCGGAACGCCGATCCAGGCCAAAGGCGACTGGCGCAAGAACGCCGCGCGCTTCAAGCAGCTCGATGCCATGGCCCGCACACTCAACACATTGAAGAAAAACGGGGACTGACCCATGCCTTACGATATTTCCAAACTCCCGGTCGATGCCGTCTGCATCCAGAACCTGCTGCCGCATCGCTACCCTTTCCTTCTGGTCGACCGCGTGACCGAATTCGAACCGGACAAACGCATCCGCGCCATCAAGAACGTGACCATCAACGAACCCTTCTTCAATGGCCATTTTCCGGGCGCGCCGGTGATGCCGGGCGTCTTGATTCTGGAAGCCTTGGCCCAGGCCGGCGGGCTGTTGACGCATCTGAGCCTGATGGAAGACGGCTGTACCGGCAAGGAAGGCAAGCTGTTCTATCTGGTCAAGATCGACAATGCCAAATTCTCGAAAATGGTGGTTCCAGGCGACCAGCTGGAATTGAACGTCGAACTCAAACGCAAGATCCGTAACATGGCGCTTTATCAGGGCGTTGCCTGCGTCGATGGCAAACAGGTCGCCTGTGCCGATATTCTCTGCGCCGAAGGTGATTCATGAGCATCCACGCGACCGCAATCATCGATCCCGCCGCACAGCTGCACGCCAGCGTCATCGTCGGCGCCTATACCGTCATCGGCGCGGATGTCGTCATCGGCGAAGGCACTGAAATCGGCCCGCATTGCGTCATCTCCGGGCCGACGCGGATCGGCCGGAACAACAGGATCCACTCGCATGCCGCCCTGGGCGGCGATCCGCAGGACAAGAAGTTCGAAGGCGAGCGCGGCGAACTGATCATCGGGGACAACAACACCATCCGCGAATTCACCACCTTCAACCGCGGCACCGGCGATGGCGGCGGCGTGACCCGGATCGGCGACAACAACTGGATCATGGCGTACGTGCACATCGCCCATGACTGCATCGTCGGCAACAACACCATTTTCGCCAACAATGCCTCGCTGGCAGGCCATGCCATCGTCGAGGACTGGGTCATCATGGCCGGATTCTCGGGCGCGCACCAGTTCTGCAAGATCGGCGCGCATGCCTTCGTCGGCATGGGCAGCCTGATCAGCGCCGATGTCCCGCCGTTCGTGATGACCGGCATGCAATACGCCGAGCCGCGCAGCATCAATGCCGAAGGCCTGAAGCGACGGGGTTTCAGTGCCGATCGCATCAAGAAAATCAAGAACGCCTACCGCACCGTGTATATGTCGGGCAAACCGCTGTCCGAAGCTAAAACCGAGCTGCAGGCAATGGCCGTCGAATCCGACGATGTCCGCCAGATGCTCGATTTCATCGAAGCCAGCACCCGCGGCATCGTGCGTTAACGGGTCATGAAAATCGCGCTCATCGCCGGCGAAGAATCGGGCGACCTGCTGGCCGCCGAGCTGATGGCCGCGCTGAAGACCCGCCGGCCGGAAATCCAGTTCATCGGCATGGGCGGCCCGAAGATGCAGGCGCAGGGCCTGGATTCCTGGTTCGATTACAGAACCCTCTCGGTCATGGGTTTCATCGAGGTGCTCCGGCACCTTCCGGCCCTGCTGAAACTCCGGAAATCCCTGCGGCAACGCCTGCTGGCGGAGAAACCCGATCTGATCATCGGCGTGGACGCCCCGGATTTCAATCTCGGACTTGAAAGGTTCTGCAAACGCGCGGGTCTGCGTACCGTGCATTTCGTCAGCCCGTCGGTCTGGGCCTGGCGCGAAAAACGCGCCGCGCGCATCGCCGAAAGCTGCGAACAGGTCCTGTGCCTGTTCCCGATGGAACCGGCCGTCTATGCCAAATACGGCGTGGATGCCCGTTATGTCGGTCACCCCTTGGCCGACCGCATCGCCATGCAGCCCGACCGCGATGCCGCGCGGGCACTGCTGGCATTGCCGGATTGCCGGCATGTGGCGATCCTGCCCGGCTCGCGGGTGTCTGAAATCGACCGCCTGCTTCCGGTGTTCCTGCAGGGCGCGGCGCAGCTGCAATCCGCCCTGCCCGACCTGCACTTTCTGATTCCCGCCGCCAACACGCTGTGCCGGAACCGCATCCTCTTTCATCTGCAATCCCATGCCCTGCCGAATGCCCGCGTTCTGGATGGCCAGGCCCAGACCGCGATGATTGCCGCCGATGCCGTTCTGCTGGCTTCGGGCACGGCGGCGCTGGAAGCCATGCTGTGCAAGCGGCCGATGGTCGTGGCCTACCGCATCTCGGCCATCACCTATGCTCTGGTGAAGGCGCTCGGCCTGATCAAAATCGAGCGCTTCAGCCTGCCCAATGTGCTTTCAGGCGAAGATCTGGTTCCCGAACTCATCCAGGACCGCTGCACGCCGGAAGCGATTTCCCGGGAATTGCAGAACCTGCTCGACGGCAACGGCAACAGTGCGCTGATCGGCCACTTTGAACGCCTGCACCGGGACCTGCGCCGCAACGCCGGTGATGCCGCCGCAGCCGCCGTGCTGGAGCTGTTGGCAAAACCATGATTACCGCTGGCGTCGATGAGGCCGGTCGCGGCCCGCTGGCCGGCCCGGTGGTTTGCGCCGCCGTGATACTGCCGCCCGATGACGGACTGGCCGGTCTCGATGATTCGAAGAAGCTCGGCGAGGGTCGGCGTGAACAGCTGTTCGAGGCCATCCTCGGAATCGCCACGGCGCATTGCATCCAATTCATCGATCCGGCGACCATCGATCGAATGAACATCCTTCAGGCGACCCTGCACGGGATGCGCCTTGCGCTTCTGGGCTTGGACCCGAAACCGGAATTGGCATTGATCGACGGCAACCGGCTTCCCGCCGACCTGCCCTGTGCGGCACGGGCACTGGTCGGGGGCGACGGCCTCGAACGTAGCATCATGGCCGCATCCGTCCTGGCCAAAGTCAGCCGGGACCGCTATCTGCGCGAACTCGATATCCGTTATCCGGGTTACGGATTCGCCCGACACAAGGGCTATCCCACCGCCGAGCATCTGGCCGCGTTGCTTCGGCACGGGCCCTGTCCGGAACACCGGCGCAGCTATGGCCCGGTCCAGCAGGCCGCCTTGTTTTCAGCGGACTGAAACGGCATCGAGGGAACCGGGAAATAGCGCCTGTCAAGCCTTGTTATCGCCGACCAGTCGGCTAAACTGAGAGTTCGTTCCAGGCGTGCCCATGACCCCCACTTTCGTTCACTGCCATCTGCACAGCGAGTTCTCGCTGACAGACTCCACCATCCGTCTGCCGCAGCTGGTTGCCCGCTGCGCAGCGCTGGGAATGCCGGCCGTCGCCGTGACCGACAACTGCAACCTGTTCGCTTTGGTAAAGTTCTTCAACGCCGCCGAAGCCGCCGGCATCAAACCGATTGCCGGCGCCGACCTGTTCATCGACAACGGCCAGGGCGGCCATTTCCGGATCACCGCACTCTGCCAGAACCGTACCGGCTATCTGAACCTATCCAAGCTGATTTCACGGGCGTATCTGGAGGGCCATACCCGGGAAACTCCGGTCATCGCCGAGGAGTGGTTGTTCGCCGGCAACGAAGGGCTGATTCTCCTGCACGGCCGCCACAGCCCGCTCGCGCATCTGCTGCAGCAGGAACACAAACCGGAAAATGCGGCACGGCTTGCGGAATGGCTGAGTCTGTTTCCGCGGCGTCTGTATCTGGAAATCAGCCGGCTCGGCTTGCCCGAGGAAGCGGCCTTCAACAACCGGGCCATAGCCTTCGGCCATCGTCATAACGTTCCGCTGCTGGCCAGCAACGATGTGCGCTTTCTGGATGCCGATGATTACGAGGCGCATGAAGCACGGGTCTGCATTTCGACCGGACGCGTGCTGGATGATCCGAAACGCCCGAAACTGTACAGCCCCGAGCAATACCTGAAATCGCCGGAAGCAATGGCGGCGCTTTTCGCCGACATTCCGGAAGCCTTGGCCAACAGCATCGAACTGGCCAAGCGCTGCAATCTCGAATTGGCGCTCGACACCTACTACCTGCCCGACTTTCCGGTACCCGAAGGCCATACCCTGGACAGCTGGATCCGCAAAGAGGCGCATGATGGTCTGGAACGCCGATTGCAGGCGTTTCCGTTGGCGCCCGGTTATGAACGCGCCGCCTATCTGTCGCGTCTGGATCTCGAACTGGAAGTGATCAGCCGCATGGGGTTTCCGGGTTACTTCCTGATCGTGGCGGACTTCATCAACTGGGGCAAATCCCAGGGCATTCCGGTCGGCCCGGGCCGCGGCTCCGGCGCCGGCTCGCTGGTGGCCTGGTCATTGGGCATCACCGATCTCGATCCGATGCGTTACGACCTGCTGTTCGAGCGCTTTCTCAATCCGGAACGCGTGTCGATGCCCGACTTCGACATCGACTTCTGCATGGACCGGCGTGATGAAGTCATCGACTATGTCGCCCGTAAATACGGACGCGACAAGGTCAGCCAGATCATCACCTACGGCACCATGGCGGCCAAGGCGGTCGTACGCGACTGCGGGCGCGCGCTCGGCCTGCCCTATGGTTTCGTCGATTCCATTGCAAAGCTGATCCCGATGACGCTCGGCATCAGTCTGGATGATGCACTGGGGCTTTCCGAAGCGGCCAAGAAGGATTCCTCGCTGGCCTCGGCCGAATTGATTTCGCGCTATCACAGCGAGGACGACGTCCGCGATCTGATCGATCTGGCGCGAAAGCTGGAGGACCTCACCCGCAATGCCGGCAAGCATGCCGGCGGCGTGGTCATCGCGCCGTCCCCGCTGACCGACTTCACGCCCCTGTATGCCGAACAGGTGCATGCCGGCGAAACCGCGACCAGCATCGTCACCCAGTTCGACAAGGACGATGTCGAAGCCATCGGACTGGTCAAGTTCGACTTCCTCGGTCTGCGCACGCTGACCATCATCGACTGGGCGGTGAAGGCCATCAATGTCGAACGTGCCGCCAACGGCCAGGAACCCATCGATATTCTGGCGATTCCGTTGGACGATGCCGACACCTACCGACTGCTCTCGAAGGGCCTGACCACCGCCGTATTCCAGTTCGAATCGCGCGGCATGAAGGACTACATCAAGAAACTGGAACCCAGCACCTTCGAAGACCTGATCGCGCTGGCGGCACTGTACCGGCCCGGTCCGCTGAACTCCGGCATGGTCGATGACTTCATCAACCGCCGGCACGGCCGCGCCGAAGTCAGCTATCCGCATGCCAATCTCGAGTCCATCCTGAAGCCGACCTACGGCGTCATCGTGTACCAGGAACAGGTGATGCAGATCGGTCAGGTGCTGGCCGGCTATTCGCTTGGCGGTGCCGATCTGCTGCGTCGCGCCATGGGCAAGAAAAAACCCGAAGAAATGGCCAAGGAGCGGGTCAAATTCGAGCAGGGCGCCCACGACAACGGCATCAACGGCAAAGTGGCCACCGGCATTTTCGACCTGATGGAGAAATTCGCCGAGTACGGTTTCAACAAGTCGCACTCGGCCGCCTACGCGCTGGTGGCTTATCAGACTGCCTGGCTGAAAACGCATTACCCGGCACAGTTCATGGCCGCCACGCTGTCGTCCGACATGGACAACACCGACAAGGTGGTGAACTTCCTGCAGGACTGCAAAGGCTTCAACATCACCGTACTGCCGCCGGACGTCAACGCTTCCACCCACAAGTTCGCCGCACTCGACCGCCACACCATCCGCTATGGCCTGGGCGCAGTCAAAGGCGTCGGCGAAGGCGCCTGTCTGGCGATCGCCGCCGAGCGCGAGGCCCATGGCGGCTTCACCGATTTGCTGGATTTCTGCCGGCGCGTCGATTCCAGCAAACTCAACCGGCGCGTTCTGGAGGCTTTGATCCATTCCGGTGCGCTCGACAGCCTCGGCAGCAACCGCGCCTCACTGGCCTTGCAGTTGCCGGAAGTGCTGAAGGCCACCGAACAGATGGCGCGCGAAGCCCAATCCGGACAGGTCTCGCTGTTCGGCGCCAGTCCGGCGGTCAGCATCCAGATCGATCTGCCGAACATCGCTGATTGGCCGCTGGAAGAACGCCTGCGTCACGAGCGCGATACGCTGGGTTTTTTCCTCAGCGGGCATCCTCTGGATCCCTGGCAGGCCGAATTCAAACAATTGGGGCTTTGCCCGCTGTCGGCTTTGGAAAAAACCTGGCAGGAACGCAAGGACCGTCGCGGCGAAGCCCCGGTCGTGGTGGCCGGACTGATTAGCCAGATGCGCAAGCGCGGCGACAACCAGGCTTTCGTTTTGATCGAAGACCAGGTGACCGGACTGGAGTGTGCCTTCTTCAGCGAGGCCTATCAGGATTACTCCGCACTGCTGACCCGTGACCGCATCGTGGTGATTGAAGGCACGGTCCGCGAAGACAACTTCAACGGCGGCTTCTCATTACGGGCCAAACATTGCTGGGACTTCCACACTCTTCTTCTGCAATACGGCAAAGGCATCCAATGCCAGCTGGACCTGTGCCATCCCGATTCCTGGCAGGCCTTGCAGGCCTTGCTGGCCTCGTACCGGCCGGGACAGACACCGGTACTGCTGCAGCTCAAAACCGCAACCGCCGAAGGCCGCCTGCGCACGCCGCCCGCGCATTCGGTGCGTTGCGAAGCATCCCTGATCACCCAATTGCGGGCGCTGGACGGCGTAGCCGAAGTGTCTCTGGCCCTGAACAAGCCTTGGTCGGTCGGCGCGGGCGGGGGCGGCGCGGCCTCGTAGGCTTCTGCTAAAATACGCCGAACCGTCCGAGAAACGCCATGAATCCCAATTTCCTCGATTTCGAACAGCCGATTGCCGACCTGGAAGCCAAAATCCAGGAACTGCAGCGTGCCAGCCAGGGCCCGGGCGTCAACATCGAACTGGAAGTGGAAGGCCTGCAGGCCAAGCTCGAACAGCGCACTGCCGAAATCTTCAGCAAGCTCAGTCCCTGGCAGATTTCGCAGCTGTCCCGCCACCCGCAGCGCCCTTACAGCCTCGATTACTTCGAACTCATCTTCGATGAATTCCATGAATTGGCCGGCGACCGTGCTTTTGCCGACGATGCCGCCATCGTGGCAGGCCTGGCACGTTTGAATGGCCGCGCCTGCATGGTCATCGGTCAGCAGAAAGGACGCGACACCAAGAGCAAGGTCAAACGCAATTTTGGCATGCCGCGGCCCGAAGGCTACCGCAAGGCTTTGCGTCTGATGAAAATGGCGGAACGCTTCGGCCTGCCCCTGTTCACCTTCATCGACACCCCGGGCGCCTATCCCGGCATCGGTGCCGAAGAGCGCGGCCAATCCGAAGCCATCGCCCGCAACTTGCTGGAAATGGCCGAACTGAAAATTCCGGTGATCTGTTCGGTCATCGGCGAAGGCGGTTCCGGCGGCGCGCTCGCCATCGGCGTGGGCGAAGCCACCATCATCCTGCAATACAGCACCTATTCGGTGAATTCGCCGGAAGGCTGCGCCACCATTCTGTGGAAAAGCGCCAGCAAAGCCGAAGAAGCGGCGCAAGCCTTGGGCCTAACCGCCGAACGTCTGCTCGAACACAAGCTGGTCGATAAAATCATTCCCGAACCGCTCGGCGGCGCCCACCGCAATCCGGCCGCGATGGCGGAAACCCTGAAGGCGGCGATCTGGGAAGAGCTGCAGCATCTGGAATCGCTGTCCCTCGAAACCCTGCTCGACCGCCGCTATCAGCGCCTGCGGGCGTATGGCGCCTACGAGGTCGCTTGACCGAAACCCTCTCCTTGGACCGATGTGAACCGCCCTCGGCGCGGGTCTGGGTGGGCTTCAGCGGCGGCTTGGATTCCACCGTACTGCTGCATTGGCTGAAACGGCATCTGCCTTCCGGCATTTTCCTGCAGGCTGTGCACATCCATCACGGACTGAATCCGGCGGCAGACGCCTGGGCCGCGCATTGCCGGACGGTGTGTGAGGCGTTGGATGTCGCCTTGCATATCGAGCGCATCCGGATTGATGATCCCCGCCGCAATATCGAAGCGCAGGCCCGGGAAGCACGCTATGCCGCCTTCAAACGTATCCTCGCTGATGGCGACACGCTGGCCTTGGCGCATCATGCCGATGATGTGGCCGAGACCTTGCTCCTGCGCCTGATGCGCGGAGCGGGCACGGAAGCACTTGCCAATATGCAGCGCCATTCCCGGCATGGTGATCTTCATATTTGGAGACCGTTGCTGTCCTACAATCGCAGCACGCTGGCAGATTATGCCAAGTTGCATGCACTCGTGTGGATTGACGACGACAGCAATGCCGACACCGGCTTCGACCGCAACTTCCTGCGCCACAGCATTCTGCCTCTTCTGGAACAACGCTTCCCGAATGCCGGCGCGCGTCTGGCGCACAGTGCCGCACTGTTGCAGGCGGATGCGGCACTTCTGGAACCGATGATTGCCTCGAGCCTCACGGCATGTACGCTGCCGGACGGTTTGAGCTTGCCTGAATTGCTGGCCCAGCCCGAAACGATGCAGGCGCATATCCTGCGGAATTGGCTGCGCAATCAGGGACGGCACACGCCCGGTTCGCCGGCCCTGCATGAATTCCTCCGGCAGTTGCAGACCCACGCCGACGATGACGCCACCTGTCTGCACGCAACCGGTTACGCGGTCAGGGTTTGGCAAGGCCAGCTCATGCTTGATACCACAGCGCCTGAGGTACATCAGGATGATATGGAAGTCCTTTGGGACGGCGTGGCGCCGCTGGTGCTCCCGCGCGGCGGCCGTTTGCACTGGCAAGGGGATGTGCCGTTTCCGGTCCGGGTCCGTTACCGCACTGGCGGCGAGCGCATCCGCCTGCCCGGACAGGACATGCATCACAGCGTCAAAAAACTGCTGAGCACCCGCGTACCGCCCTGGCGCCGCGCGGCCCTGCCCTGTGTTTATAATGAGCAGGATGAACTGCTGGCGGTCGGCGAGGTGATGGTTTCCGCGCAGTTGGACGATCTTTCACGCCGGCAAGGCACCCGCCTGCACTGGCACAGCGATAGCGAGTAAGCCATGAGCAAAGCCCCGAAAACTCCGGAATCCTCTCCGGTCGCCGCCTTCGAAAAGTCACTGGAAGAACTCGAGCAGGTGGTTTCGGCGATGGAACGCGGCGAACAGAGTCTGGACGAATCGCTGGCGGCCTATGAACGCGGCATCGCGTTGTACCGGCAATGCCAGAGCGCCTTGGAGCAGGCCGAGCAGCGCGTCAGCTTGGTCAACAACGCCGCCAACCCCGAACAGCAGACCCCGTTCCGCGAAACCGATGCCGACTGACAACGAACGCATCGAGCGCGTTCTGGACGGCGCCCTGCCGCCGGAAAGCCTTGCCCCGCAACGCCTGCACCGCGCCATGCGGCATGCCACGCTGGACGGCGGCAAGCGCCTGCGCGCGCGGCTGGTGTATGCCACCGGCCGGCTGTTCGCTACCGCTCCCGACACGCTTGATGCGGCCGCGGCCGCGGTGGAAATGATCCATGCCTATTCGCTGATTCACGATGATCTGCCGGCCATGGACGATGATTCCCTGCGCCGCGGCAAGCCGACCGTGCACATCGCCTTCGATGAAGCCACCGCCATTCTGGCCGGTGACGCCCTACAGGCGCTGGCCTATGAAACCCTGGCGCGCGCCGAGTGGCCGGACGCCGCCAAGCTGACCGCTTTGCAGGAATTGATGACCGCCTCCGGTTCGCGCGGCATGTGCGGCGGCCAGCAGCTCGATATGGGCGCCGGCGGCCAAACACTCACGCTTTCGGAGCTTCAGAACGTGCATGCCTTGAAAACCGGCGCATTGATCAAAGCCAGCATCCGCTTGCCGGCAATTGTTGCCGACGCCGACAATGCTGAGCGTGCCGCCTTGGACGCCTTCGCGGACGATCTGGGCCTGGCCTTCCAGATCCAGGATGACATCCTCGATGTGGAAGCCAGCACCGAACAACTGGGCAAATCGGCCGGCAAAGATGCGGCGCAGGCCAAAGCCACCTACCCGGCCCTGCTCGGGCTGGACGGCGCCAAAGCCTTATTGTCTGAATTGGCCGAACGGATGCCGCAACACCTGTCGCGATTCGGTGCCGATGCCGACGCGTTGAAATCCTTGGCGGAATTTGCCGTGGCGCGACGAAATTAGGCCTGCCCTATTGACAAGCACGATTAACCTTATGTATATTTTATTTAACACTGAGTTAAATTAAACCTACCTAAGGAGTCTGTAATGCCGTACCGTGAAAAAGTGGCCTGGCTGTCCTTGCTGTCGATGCTGGCAGTGTTCATCCCCTACTTCACCTGGTCCTCGCTGCACCCGCCGGGCCCGGAAATTCCCAATCTCAAGCAAATGGCCCTGTATGCCGTGACCTCGCTGTCGTGGGCGGCGATTCTGGGCATCGGCCACCTGCTCTTGCGCCGCAGCGCGCCGGGCGAAGCCAAACTGCCGATGGACGAGCGCGACACCGCCATCGCCCATAAGGCCCGCGGTTACGCTTACGGCGTGTTGATTACCGGCATGATTGTGGTCGGCGGTTTCATGCCGTTCACCAATGCCGGCTGGGAAATCGCCAATACCGCATTCTTCATGATCGTGCTGGCCGAGGCCGTGTTCTCGATTTGCATCATCCGTGCCTACCGCAGGCAACACGCGTGAACGGGGTCATCCGCAATAAAATCCGCACGCTGCGTTTCATGCAGGGCGAGATGTCGCAGGCTGAACTCGGCCTGCGCATCGGCCTGACCCGGCAGACCGTGGCCGCCATCGAGGCCGGTAAATACGCGCCCTCGCTGGAAGCCGCGTTCCGCATTGCCGATGTGTTCGGTGTGCCGCTGGCCGAAGTGTTCGAATGGGATGCCGAAGCGCCGGAATGATTGGCAAAGCCCTGCCGTGAGCTTATGCTATGCCCTTTTCATCTCCCGATAATTCCATGCGACTGACCCTGCTTGCCGGCTTGACGGCCCTGACCCTCGCCACGCCTATTCTGGCCAAGAGCGTGCACCCGCGCAGCCTGCAGACGGTGGAAAACGGCGCCCGCTATCAATTGAGCGAACCCTATGTGTTCGTGGAAAAAGCCGCAACCTTCACCCTGGCCGCCGGCATCTACACGGTGGTGCAGCGTGATGGCAACGCGCAGTATCTGCTGCGCAACGACAAATGCCTGCATGTGGTCATCGTGCCACCGAAGAATCCGGCCGCCGCCGGTTCCGCGGATTGGGAATGCGGCATTTATCTGCCGCACAAGGCCGAGAAAGGCGCGGCGTTTTTCCGCATCCGCCCCAAGCAGGAACAGGACCCGGACTACGGCCTGTTGATCGACGCCATCATCCGCGACGGTTACGGGCGCTACGATTTTCCGACCTCGCGGCACGATGACGCCGAACTGCGCAAACGCCTGCAGCCGGTACAAGCGGCACCCGAAAGCTGATTGCTCAGTCGTTGCCGGCCACGGTCATCCGGCCGATCAGCAGGGAACCGACCTGCACATGCGAACGGCGGTCGACGTCATCGCCGATGGCTTCGATGGCGGGCAGCATCTGCGCCAGATTGCCGGCGATGGTGAGTTCATCGACCGCGTACTGCACTTCGCCGTTCTCGATCCAGAAACCGGCGGCGCCGCGCGAATAATCGCCGGTCAGGGTGTTCACGCCCTGCCCCATCAATTCAGTCACCAACAGACCGGTGCCCATGGTTTTGATCAAACTCTGCAGATCGCCGGCATTGGCGCTGACGCTGAGGTTATGCACGCCGCCGGCATTGCCGGTGGAGTGCAGACCGAGCTTGCGCGCCGAATAGCTGCCGAGCAGATAGCGCTGGATGAGGCCGCCGGACACGATGGCGCTGGCGGAGGTGGCGACGCCTTCGGCATCGAAATAGGCGGAACGGAAGCCGCGCGCGATGTGCGGATTTTCATACAGATCCAGCCATTCCGGAAAAATGCGGCGGCCGATGGAATCCTGCAGAAAGCTGGCCTGCCGGTACAGATTGCCGCCGGAGACCGCGCCGAGGAACGAACCAATCAACCCGCGTGCCAGTTCCGGCGCGAACAGCACCGGGTATTGGCCGGTTTTCACCGAACGCGGATTCAGCCGGGCCGCCGTGCGCTCGGCCGCCTTGCGCCCAATGGCTTCGGCCGGATCCAGGCCCTCGAAATCCAGCGCGGTGGAATACCAGTAATCGCGCTGCATGGCCTGATCCTTGCCGGCGATCAGTGAACAGCTCAGGGAATAATGCGTGCTGCGTTCGGCACCATAAAATCCGTGCGAATTGGCGTACACGGCCGTACTGCGACCGCTGTTGAAGCCGGCGCCGTCGGAGTTGCTGATGCCCGGCAGACCGAGACCGGCCGCTTCGCACTCCAGCGCCAGGGCGATGCCCTGTTCGGCACTGAGTTCACGCGGATGCCAGAGGTCGAAATCCATCGCCGCGCCGGCAAGACGGTCGGCATCGGCCAGACCGGAAGCGGCATCGGCTTCGGTGTAGCGCGCGATGGCGCAGGCCTGCGCCACCGTTTCCCGCAGCGATTCCGGGCGCAGATCGGCGGTGCTGGCGGTGCCCTTGCGCTGATCCACATACACGGTGACCGCCACGCCCTGGTCGTTGGTGCGCTCGACCGTTTCCACCTCGCCCAGCCGGACATTGGCGGCGAATCCGGTGTCCTGCGACAGCGAAACCTCGGCCTGATCAGCACCGCTTTGGCGGCAGAGCGTCAGGACCTGCTCGGCCAGGGTGTACAATGGCACGGCATAATCGGGATCGGTGGGCATGGTGTTCATGGTCTTTTGCCTGAATTCGGAAGTGTGATGACGAAACGTGGTGTGGATGAAGAAACCGGCGAGTTCCTAGGCCCCAGCCGCGGCGAAGAACGCCGTGCGGCTTTGGCGGTGCTGGAACTGGCCGCGCGCATGGTGGAAACGCCGATGGCGCGCCTGATGCAGATGCCGGTGTCCGAAGAAATGCTCGGGCATATCGGCTTTTGCCAGAAAATCACCGCGCAGATCGCCAAAAAACGGCAGCTGCAGTACGTGGCCAAGCAGATGCGCAAGGAAGATCCGGAAACCCTGGACGCCTGGCGTGCCCTGCTCAACTTCGACAAGGCCGACGTGCGCCGGGAAGTGGCCGAAACCCACCGCATCGAAGCCCTGCGCGACCAACTCATCGCGGGCGATACCGATGCCCTGACCCGCTTCATGGCGCAGTTCCCGAACGCCGACAGCCAGCACATCCGGCAACTGATCCGCAACGCGCAGTTCGAGAAAACCAAAAACAAACCGCCGCACGCCTACCGCGAATTGTTCCGTGTGCTGCGCGAGGTTCATAAGAATTCCGGCACTTAAGCGTTGGTGCCGCCGACGGTCATGCCGTCGATTTTCAGACTCGGCTGACCGACCCCGACCGGCACGCTCTGCCCGTCCTTGCCGCAGATGCCGACGCCGGCATCCAGCGCCAGATCGTTGCCGATCATGCTGACTTTGGTCATGGTGTCCGGGCCGTTGCCGATCAAGGTGGCGCCTTTGACCGGACGGGTGATTTTGCCGTCTTCGATCAGATAGGCTTCCGAGGCGGTGAACACGAACTTGCCGGAGGTGATGTCGACCTGACCGCCGCCGAAGTTCGGGGCATACAGGCCTTTCTTCACCGAAGCGATCAATTCCGCCTGCGGCGTATCGCCGGCCAGCATGTAGGTGTTGGTCATGCGCGGCATCGGCAGGTGCGCGAAGCTCTCGCGGCGGCCGTTGCCGGTGGGGGCCACGCCCATCAGGCGCGCATTCAGGGTGTCCTGCATGTAGCCGCGCAGGATGCCGTCTTCGATCAGCACGTTGTATTGGGTCGGCGTGCCTTCGTCGTCCACGCTCAGCGAACCGCGCCGTTTGGCCAGGGTGCCGTCGTCCACGATGGTGACGCCCTTGGCCGCCACGCGCTCGCCGATGCGGCCGGAATACACCGAAATGCCCTTGCGGTTGAAGTCGCCTTCCAAGCCGTGCCCGACCGCCTCGTGCAGCAGCACGCCCGGCCAGCCGGAACCGAGCACCACCGGCATCACACCGGCCGGCGCATCGATGGCGTCCAGATTCACCAGGGCCTGGCGCAGGGCTTCATCGGCGATGTCGAACGGGCGCTTGCCGTTGAACAGTTCGGCATAATCAAAACGCCCGCCGCCGCCGGCATAGCCGGATTCACGACGGCCATTTTGCTCGACGATGACCTGCACATTGACCCGCACCAGCGGCCGGATATCGGCGGCCAGTACACCGGCGGAATTCAGCACCAGAATGGTATCCAGCGCGCCGGCCAGGCTGACGGTGACCTTGATCACGCGCGGCTCTTTGGCCCGCACATAGGCATCCACCGCCCGCAGCAGGGCCACTTTGTCATCGGCCGGCATGCCGGCGATGGGATCGAGGCCGTCGTACAGGGCTTTCGGGGCCGTGCGCACGCCGGCGGTTTTATGGCGCTGGCTGGCCCCGCTGGCGGAAATGGCACGGGCCGCCAGGGCCGAATCCCGCAGAGCGGCGGCGTCCATGGCATCGGAATAGGCGAAGCCGGTCTTTTCGCCGCTGACGGCACGCACCCCCACGCCCTGTTCGATCGAATGGGCGCCGTCTTTGACGATGCCGTCCTCGAAGGTCCAGTTCTCGCGCTTGCTGTGCTGGAAGTAGAAATCGCCGAAGTCGATGCCGGGGCCCATCAGGTCGGCCATGGCACGGTCGATGCCGTCGAAATCGAGGTTATAGGGGGTGAGCAGTTGCGCGCTGGCGCGGGTCAGGATGTCGGTCATGGCCTATTTTAACAGGACGGGGCGTGAAGGACGGCCACGGCCGAAGACGCACCCCGTTATCCGGCCACGGTCGGAAACGGCGCTGGCCCGGATATACCGGCGTAATCGCCGTGTATGCAAGGCGACCGCACACGAACGGGCGGGTTTTCGGCACGGACGGCCGTGAATCTCGCTTAAGCCGCACCGCGGAAATGCCGTCTTTGGCACATTTTTAACGGGGCGATCCTACCGCCATATGCGTTATCGGGGTGGATTGGGCGTTAAACACCCCTAATGTTTCCGCCTCGGACTCGGGGCGCTTCGAAATGCCGCCCTGATTTTCCGAGGTTTTTTCTGGTTGAATAAATCCTCGAACTCATTTCTAATAGATTTATACGGCTATGACGCCGTCTATTAGTAGTTAGGCCGCAGCAAATGAGGGCGCGCGCATGACCGACGACGAATTTGATAAGGCCTGCAATCTTCTGCTCGAGGGACTTCGGGACTTGCGCCC
>JBMSNF010000016.1:0-20346 GCA_049421545.1 Arenimonas sp. | reverse complement strand
CCCGCCCCGCAAGGGGCGTTTTTTCTGATGAAAATTTTCCATCGCATCGGCTTCGTTCTTTTTTCAGCAATGCTGGCGGGCTGCGTAGCGGTCAGCAAGAAGCCGGATCTGGAGGCCTTGTACAGTACGGCCTACATGAATGAAACCGGTGCGCCGCTGATCGTCATCCCGGGCATCATGGGCAGCACCCTGGTCGATGCGACCGGAAAGGAAATCTGGCCGGTATCGGTCAATAATCTGGCGTTCACCCGCTACGATGAACTCGTGCCCGAGGCCGGCGATGGCGTGCGCGCCGGGCGTCTGTTCGACGAAATGGCCGGTATTGATTTCTACGGTAGACTGGTCAGCGTACTGGAGCGGGCCGGCAAGTACCGATCGGCAAGCCCCGGCCAGACGGTCACCGATAAAAGCCAGCGCCGTCTTTATGTATTCGCCTATGACTGGCGCAAGAGCAATTTCGAAGCCGTCGCCGGATTGCACGCCTTGATCGAGCAGATCCGCCGCGATTACCGCGATCCGGGTTTGAAGGTCGACATCATCGCCCACAGCAACGGCGGCCTGATCGCCCGCTACTATCTGCAGTATGGCCCGCAAAGCGCTGAAACGCGACCGCAGCCGAAGCCCTGGACCGAAGGCGGCCAACGCATCCGCCGGCTGGTGATGCTGGGGACGCCCAACCTGGGCTCCATCATCAGCGTCAAGCGTCTTTATCAGGGCTATGACATGGGCCTTCGCACCGTGCCGGCTGAGATCATGGCGCAGTTCGCCACTCCGTTCGAAACCTTGCCGCTGCCCGGCGCCGTCGCCCTGATCGATGCCAATGCAACACCGGTGCCGCTCGATCTTTATGACATCGATCTTTGGATGAAGAATCGCTGGTCCGTTTTCTCGGATCAAACACAGGCCCGTATGCATCCCCGCGCGCTGGCTGCCGCCCAGGCGGTTTTCCGCAACAATCTGACACAGGCCCGCTACTTCCAGACGGCGCTTGCAAAGCCGATGGCCGACACGTCCGCCGAGGTCGCGCTGTTCGGCGGAGACTGCAGCCAGACCGAGTCACGCGCGCTGCTCGAAGGGGAGCCTGGCAATTACCATCTGGCCTTCAGTGAAGACCAAATCCGGAGCCGACGCCAGAACGTCAATTACCGCGAGCTGTTGTCCGCCCCCGGTGACGGTCTGGTCACCCGGGAGTCGGCCTCGGCGCGCAAGGCCTTCGATTATCTTTCGGCCGCACCGCGCCAGGAGCTGTTCCCGGTGGCCCAGACCACCTTCTTCTGTGAACGCCACAGCCTGCTGACCGGCAATCCGTTCTTCCAGAACAACCTGCTCTATTTCATTTTCCACTGAAAATCGATGCAATAAGCGCTTTATTCAGCACCCAAGCCCCGATATAATAGGGCTTTCCCCAGATTCGGGCTCCGGCCCAGACAGGTGTTTTGTGCGTAATCACGATCTCGTGTTCATGAAAAATTTTGCCCAAGTCATCGCCGCCTTGGTGCTGATTACCTTCCTGCTGATTCTTGCCGGCATTCATTTCAATGGAAAACGCCCCGCCGAGGTTACGCCCGCCCAACAGGCCGCAACCCAGGCGCGCATTGCGCCGGTTGGCGCCGTGTATGCCGGACAGACCGGCGCCGCGGCACAGGCCGCCGCCGTCGCCGCCGCCGCCGAAGCGGCCAAAGGCCAGGTCGCCTACGGCGGCACCCTGGATGGCGGTGAAATCTACGGCCAACTGTGCACCGGTTGCCATACCTCGGGCGCCGGCGGCGCACCGAAGCTGTTGAAAGCCGAATGGGGCGCGCGTCTGGCCCAGGGCAACGATCTGCTCCACAAGCACGCCATCGAGGGCATCCGGGCGATGCCGGCGCGCGGCGGCAATCCGTCGCTGTCGGATGAACAGGTCATCGCCACCGTGGATTGGATGATCGGCAATCTCAAGTAAGCCCGAGTTGCCATGACAAACGCCGCCTTCGGGCGGCGTTTTTGCATGCTTTATACTGGAACGATGATGGCCTTTCCCGTCACCAATGCCGAAGTCATGCTGCCCGGTCCCGCCGGCGGCTTGCAGGCACTTGTCGAATTCCCCCGGGCTCCGCAGGAATCGACTCCCGTTGCGGTCATCTGCCATCCGCATCCGCCCGATGGCGGCAGCATGCACAACAAAGTGGTCAGCACGCTTGCCAAAGCTTTCACCGACAGCGGCTACATCGCCGTGCGTTTCAATTTCCGCGGCGTCGGCTCGTCCGCGGGTAGCTATGACCAGGGCCGGGGCGAATTGGCAGACTGCCGCGCCATCATCGATTGGGTGCTTGCACAACGTCCGCAGTCTTCTTTGGCTTTGGCCGGCTTTTCTTTCGGTGCCTGGGTGGCCTTGAAGGCCGCCGAATTCCATGCGCCGGTGTTGATGGTTTCCATCGCGCCCCCGGTCGGTTTCCGTGACTTCGGCGATATCCGCCACCCGCAATGCCCCTGGCTCGCCGTGCAGGGCGAAGCCGATGAAATCGTGCCTTCGGCCGGCGTGCTGGCATGGTTGCATGCGCAGGTTCCCGCACCCGATATCATTGCGATGCCGGAAACCAGCCACTTTTTCCACGGCAAGCTGGTGCCCCTGCGGGAATACGTGAAGGGCTTTCTGCAGGCCTTGCCCTTATGACCGTGCAGGGTGTCGGCCAGCGCTATGCGGACATGGTTGCTGCAGGCGACATCCAGGCCGACCCGGCACAGCGCGAGGTCCTCGCCTATCTTGAAACCATCGCGGCAGGCCTGCGCGCGGCGCAGCGGCGGCCTTGGTGGAAGCGTTTCGCCGGCCGCCCGGCGGCGGTCAAGGGCCTGTATCTCTGGGGCCGCGTCGGCCGCGGCAAAACCCTGCTGACCGAACTGTTTCTGGAAGACCTTGGCGATGTCCCGCATCAGCGCTGGCATTTCCATCGCTTCATGAATCATGTCCATCACGAACTTGCCGGCATGCCGGACACCGCTGATACGCTGGCGGTGCTGGCTAGCAACATCGCGCGAGAATGCCGTCTGTTGGTGTTGGATGAGTTCTTCGTTTCCGATATCGGCGATGCCATGATCCTGCACCGTCTGCTTGATCAGCTGATCCGCAGACAGGTTGCTTTCATCACCACCTCGAACGTGCCGCCGGACGAACTCTACCCGGACGGTTTGCAGCGCGCGAGTTTCCTGCCCTGCATTGCCCTGCTCAAGCGCGAGTGCGCGGTGATGGTATTGGAAAGCGCACAGGATTACCGTCTGCGCACCCTGAGCCGGGCGCGGACCTATACCCTGACCTCCGACGCCGACAGCCACGCGCTGCTTGCCGAACAATACCGGCGTCTGAGCGGGCGCGCACCGCTGGCGGGATTCATCGAAATCAACCAGCGCGACATTTCCGTGCTTGCGCTCAGCCCCGGCGTCGCCTGGTTTGCGTTCGACGCCTTGTGCAACGGGCCGCGCTCGAGTGCCGATTACATCGAAATCGCCCGGGATTTCCATACCGTGCTGCTTTCGGATGTACCGGTATTCAATGAAGCCAACGAGGATGCCGCGCGCCGTTTCGTCTATCTGATCGACGAGCTGTACGACCGCCATGTCAATCTGTTGTCGAGCGCCGCCGCCGAGCCGATATCGCTGTATACCGGCCACCGTCTCCGGCGCGAGTTCGAGCGTACCGCTTCGCGTCTGATCGAAATGCAGTCGGAAGCCTACCTTGCCAGCGAACACCGGCCCTGAACCGCCGGCACTGCGCGCTCCGTCACAGAAAGCCGACACGCCGCACCGCACCGTTTTTCCCTGTGATAGCATGGCAGAATCCATCTGCGGAGAGCTACCATGCGTCTGAAATTCCTCGCCCTCGCCGTGGCTACAGCGATGCTGCCGCCCACCGCCGCTTATGCCGTCGACGTCGAGGCCTGGGCCAAGCCGGTCGATGCCAAGGTGCTGGAATGGCGCCGTGATTTCCATCAGTTCCCCGAGCTCGGCAACCGTGAGTTCCGGACCTCCAAGCGCGTCGCCGAACATCTGCGCGGTCTGGGTCTGGAAGTGACCACCGGCGTCGCACACACCGGCGTCATCGCCGTACTGAAAGGCGGCAAGCCCGGCAAGCGCATCGCATTGCGCGCCGACATGGACGCGCTTCCGGTCACCGAGAGCTCCGGCCTGCCGTTCCAGTCCAAGCAGACCGCGGAGTTCCGCGGCGAGAAGGTCGGCGTGATGCATGCCTGCGGCCATGATTCCCACACCGCCATCCTGATGGGTGTCGCCGAGGCGATGGCCAAAAACAAAGCCGACATCGCCGGCGAGGTCCTGTTCATTTTCCAACCGGCCGAAGAAGGCCCGCCGGACGGTGAAACCGGGGGCGCCAGCCAGATGTTGGCCGAAGGCATCTTCAAGTCCTTCAAACCGGAAGCGGTATTCGGACTGCATGTGTTCTCCACGCTCAATGCCGGCCAGATCGGTTACCGCTCCGGCCCGCTGATGGCCGCTTCGGACCGCTTCAATATCGTGGTCAAGGGCCGGCAGACCCACGGTTCGCGGCCTTGGGGCGGCGTTGATCCGATTGTGGCCGCCGCCGAAATCGTCACCAGCGCACAGTCCATCGTGTCGCGCCGGCAGAACCTGACCAAGCAGCCGGTGGTGGTCAGCTTCGGCGCCATCAAGGGCGGCATCCGCTACAACATCATTCCCGATTCCGTGGAATTGATCGGCACCATCCGCACCTTCGATGACGACATGCGCGCGCAGGTGTTCAAGGATCTGGCCAATGTCGCCGAGCACGTCGCGGCCGCGCACGGCGCCACTGTGGTCAGCAAGATTCCCGATACCATCGGCAATCCGGTCACCGTCAATGATCCGGCGCTGACCGCCAAGGTGCTGCCGAGCCTGCAGAAAGTCGCCGGCAAGGATGTGGTGGAAATGACCCTGACCACCGGCGCGGAGGATTTCGCCTATTACGCCAAGGAAGTGCCCGGCTTCTTCTTCTTCGTCGGCGCCACCCCGAAAGGCCAGGATCCGAATACCGCGCCGAGCAACCATTCACCGCAGTTCTTCCTGGACGAATCGGCGTTGCCGTTGGGCACCCGCGCTCTGCTGCAGGTCAGCCTCGACTATCTGGCAGGAACGCCCTGATGTTCGAAGACAGCCTTCTGGGTAAACCGGCCGAATACACCGGCCGCTATGATCCGCGTCTGCTGTTTCCGATCGCACGCGCCGATGCCCGTGAAGGACTGGGCATCACCGAGCCGCTGCCCTTCATCGGTCAGGACATCTGGAACGCCTTCGAGTTGAGCTGGCTAGACAAGTCCGGCCGGCCGCGCGCCGGTCTTGCCGAAATCGTGGTGCGCGCCGACTCCAGCCACATCATCGAATCGAAAAGCTTCAAGCTCTACCTCAACAGTTTCAACCAGACCCGGGTCGGCGACAGCGAACGTCTGCGCCAGATGCTGGTGCAGGATCTCTCGGAAGCCTGTGGCGCACCGGTCAATGTAACGCTGCTGCCGGCCACCGCCAACCACGCCTTCCCCATCGACCTGTTCAATGGCGAGGTGATCGACGATCTCGAGGTCGACATCAACTATTACGGTCCGCCGGAGCCTCTTTATCTTTCAGTCAGCGGCGACAACCAGATCAGCGAGTCGCTGGTCAGCCACGTGTTCCGATCGAATTGCCCGGTCACCAACCAGCCGGACTGGGCCAGCATCCAGATCCGCTACCTCGGCCGCCGCATCGAACGCGAAGGTCTGCTGCGTTACCTGGTGTCGTACCGGACCCACAACGGTTTCCATGAAAACTGCATCGAGCACATCTTCATGGATCTGATGCGGCAATGCCGGCCGATGCAGCTGTCGGTGTATGGCCGCTTCACCCGCCGCGGCGGACTCGATATCAATCCCTACCGCTGCACCGAGGGCATGGGCATGCCGGGCAACATCCGGCTGATCCGCCAATAGCCGATCGGAGGCTGCAGGTGAAGGCGCCATGAAGGACCGCCGAAAAATCCGGCGAACTCCGTTATCATGAAGCACCGCAACATGAATCGTCTTCCGCCATGATCAGATCGATAGCCGCCCTCGCAGGCGTATTGTTTTTCGGCGCCGTTTCCGCCGCCGATACCGTCAGTTACCAATTGCGCATCAGCAATGCCGCCCAGCATACGGCTGAAGTCAGCGCCCGCTTTCCGGGCAGCGCAAAAGCCGATCCGATCGTGCAATTGCCGAATTGGCGCACCGGCCGCTATGAAATCCTGCCACTGGCCAATGGAATGCGCCATGTCGCCGCGAAAACCGCCGATGGCAAGAGCGTTCCGATCCGGAAGACCGATAAAGCGACCTGGCAGCTTGATCTCCCGGCCGGCGTTCCGTACGAAGTGTCGTATGAGCTCTATGCCAACGAGCTCGGCCTGCGCACCCGCCACATCGACGACTCCCATGCCTATCTGAATGCCAGCGCGGTGTTCGTGTACAGCCCGGAATTCCGCGCCCATCCGATCACGGTGGCGCTCACCGTGCCGGACGGCTGGCAATCGCGTTCGGGCATGCCCTCGGGCGACTGCGGCCATTGTTTCACCGCCGCCGATTACGACGTACTGACCGACTCCCCGATCGAAACCGGCATCCACCGCTTCTACCAAACCCGGGTGGACGGCAAGCCGATCGAATTGGTGATCTGGGGCAATGGCAACTACGACGGCGAAGCCATGCTCAAGGATTTCGCGGCGATCAGCAAAACCACCAATGCCCTGTTCGGCAGCACGCCCTATGAGCGTTATCTGTACATCGTGCACGCCACCGACGGCGCCCGCGGTGCCACCGAGCACCTGAATTCCACGGTCATCCAGGTCGAGCGCTGGAGTTTCCAGCCACGCAGCGAATACCTGAAATTCGCCCGCACCGCCGCGCATGAATTCTTCCACACCTGGAACGTGAAAGCCTACCGGCCGTCCGAAATGGTGCCGTACGATTACCAGAAGGAAAACCATACGAATCTGCTGTGGATTTCCGAAGGCCACACCAGCTATTTCGAAAATCTGATCGCCCTGCGTGCCGGCGTGCAGGACGAAAAACAGTATCTGGGCGATGTTTCCAATACGCTCGATGCCTATCTGCGCACGCCCGGACGCTTCGAACAGAGCGCCAACGAATCGAGTTTCGATGAATGGATACAACCGGACGGCGACCGGCACGCCAATGCCTCGGTGAGCATCTATCCGAAAGGCGAGATGCTCGGTTTGGCCATGGATCTGATTCTTCGCAAGGAAAGTGGCGGTAAAAAAAGTCTGGCCGACGTCCACCGCGGGCTCTGGCAGAAACACAAGGTCTCCCAAGGCGGCTTTACCGAGGCCGATGTGCTGGCACTGCTGCAACAGGTATCCGGCCGAAGCTGGCAGGATTTCTGGAAACGTTACGTCATCGGTACCGAGGAACTGCCGCTGCTGGCGCTGCTGAAAGAGGCCGGGGTCGATTTCGTGGCCGACAAAAAACCCGATGACGGCAAGCCGTTCTATGCCTGGGGCCTGACGGTGGCGCCGGGTGAAGACGGCGCCTTCGCCAAGGTGGTGGCGGTGGAGAAGGACGGTCCGGCCTGGAAAGCCGGCATCACTGCCGGCGATACCCTGATTGCCGTCAACGGTACACGCTTGAGTGCGAAGAATTTCGCGGCCCGCAGCCAGCAATTCGGCGGCGGCGCGCTGACCGTCGATTATTTCCGTCGCGATGCCAAGGCGAGTGCCGTGCTCACGCCGAAACGCCAGGACGGGGCCGCCATGAAACTGCAATTCAACGAGAAAGCCAGCGCCCGACAATTGGCCTTGCGCAAGGCCTGGCTCGGAAATTAACCGGCCGTGTTGAGGTGGCCGGTTCGGGCCACCACTTCCGCCATCGCCAGCTTTTCGATTTCGGTCAGATGCGGATTCCAGGTGTCCATCAGCAGGATCACGCGTGGCGCGGCACTTCGGTTCCAGGCCTCGTGCAGATAGGTATCGTCGAATGCGAAGCATTCGCCGGCCTTGCCCGGAATTTCGGTATCGAGCACTTTCAGTGCACACGCTTCCGGAACGATCAGCGGCAGATGCACCACCGAACGGATGTTGCTGGTGCCGTAGTGCGGCAGGATGTGGCTGCCGGCGCCGAGGACTGAAAAACAGATTTCCGGCGCATGGCCCTCGATGCGCACCAGCGGCAGGGACTCCAGCACCGCCGAGGTCTGCGGGCAGGCGGCATGGCCCGCATCGTAGCGCGCACCATGACGGTAGAAGAAGTAAGCGTCCCAAGCCGGTTGCGCGCCGCCCAGATAATCGGCTGCGCGGTCGTTCTCGCCCAGTGCCAGAAACGGCGACAGTCCGTCCCGCGCTTCCAGTACCGCCGCCGCTTCGGCGCGGATGGCGGCAAAAGACGCCTCCAGTGTTTCGAACCAGGGGAACAGTTCGCGGGAGAAAACGGGCGTGTCCGGCAATTCCGGGAAATACAGGAAGGTCGGTTGTTGTTTCGGATTCGGTGATTGCAGCGTTTCAAAACCCAGCATGCCGCGTACCGCACGTTCGACACGTTGCAGTTCGCCGGCCGGGAAACGCGCGCGCAGCGGCGCCATCAGGGTTTCGTGGATTTCCTGCCGGCCGCGGTTGGCAACCGAAATCGCATGTGCGACCGCCTCGGCCAGCCATTCCGGCGTGCTGGCGGCATCCAGCCAAAGGCCGGCGCGCTGGGCTTCGCTCAGTACCTGCAGATAGGTTTTGGTGGCTTCGTCATGCCGGCTTTGCCGTTCCAGGCATTGGCCCAGATGCAGGCGTGCGGCGTGCATCGCCGGTGCCAGTTGCAGGCAGTGTTCGAACGCCGTTGTCGCTTCGGGCCACTGCTGCAGCGCCATCCGCGTCAGCCCCATGCTGCGCCACAGTGCCGGCTTGCCGGGCGCCACCCGCAGGGCCACCGACAGATGCTCGAGGGCGGTTTCCGGCTTTGCGGCTTGCATGGCCACGCGGGCAAGGAAAGTGCGCGCTTCGATATTGAAGGCATCGTTTTCCAGCACCAGCGCGAAGGCTTTCTCCGCCCGCGCATCGCCGTTGTCCGCAAATTGGCGGGCCTGTTCGAGCAGGGCGAGGTTCAGGGCCGACATGTTCATTCCTTGATGGCTTCGATGAACAGCGAGTAGTGGCGGTCGCCGTGTTTGGCACTGGCGACCTGGCTGTGTTCATCGACCCGCAGCACGGCATGGCTGCTGGCCATGTAGGCCGAGGGCAGGATGGTCTTGAAACCGGCGCGCTGCAAGGCCCGTGTCAGGGTCTCGTGGTCGTAACCGAATTTATGCGCTTCGAACAGCCAGGCCGGATCCGGCCCGGCGCCGGCATAGGCGAGGAAATGCTCCAGACGCGTGGCTTGACCGTCGCCCTCGCCCCAATGTTCGATGCGGTCGCGGAAAAATCCGGTATCGCCGTCCTGATAGGCGGCGATGCATTGTGCGATGTCCGGCACCACGATGCGCACCACGCCGCCGGGTTCGAGGATGCGGTGGATGTCCTGCAGCAGGGCCATGGCATCGGTCGGGTAGAACAGGTGCTCCAGCAGGTGCGAGAGGAACACATAACGGCATTGGCCGTCCACGAACGGCAAGCCCCACAGCACATTGGTCGACAGCTGCGCCGGAAACACATCGAGGTTGATCCAGCCATCGAGCACGTACGGACCGCTGCCGATGTGCAGTTGCAGGCCGCGGCTGTGCTGGTCCACGCCCAGGCGCTGCAGTTGTTGCATCAGATACGGCCCGCGCAGACCCTGCAGATCGGCGCGCAGTTGTTCGATCAGCTGTTGAATCTGCAGCAGGCGCGCGTTGATCGGCGCCGCGCCGCGCGCCCTTGCGGCCTGTTCGGGAAACGGCCCGAGGCCGGACAGATCGCAGGCCAGCTCGAACACCGACTGCATCATCGCCTTGCTGAGCTGCCGGTTGCGTTCGGTCAATGCCGCGTAGTCGTCCATGCTCAGAACAGGAAGTAGGTGGACAGGATGTATTTGTCGTTGCTCACCGGTTTCTGCCCGATGTGCTGGAACATCCAGTACGGGGGGAACATCACCAGGCGGCCGGCTTTGGCCTGCACGGTGATGCCCAGTTCGGGAAACTCGGTGCCACCGCCGACTTCGACATCGTTCAAATACCAGAGGAACACCAGATAGCGGTGCGCGACCTGGCCGATCGAGTCGAAATGCAGTTGGAAGCGCTCGTCACCGGTGGTACGGTAACGCTTCATCACCAGCTCGCTGATTTTGTCAGTCATCGGAATGGGGATGGGAAGATTCAGCGCGGCGTTGTAGCGCTCGCAGTGCCGGTGCATGTTCTCGAGGATCATGACCCGGAACGCCGCATCCGACAGTGGGTCCAGATTCAGTTCGGTCCAGCCGCTGTCTTCATGGCCGGGTCTTACCCCGCGTCCGTTCGGGCGCTGGAAGCGGGCCAGAGCGTGGAAGGAATCCAGCATTTTCCGGCACAGCTCCGGGCTGAACGCATCATCGAACACTTGGATGTGGCGGCTCAAGCGGTCGGTTTCGGTCGGCGTGTTCACGGTAAACTAGTCTTCCCAGAATGCTCTGACAATCATAACTCCTTTTGCCATGACCGAAGCGCCGCCCCCCGTGCCGAGCCTACCGGACGCCTATCAGGCGTTGGCCTCGGGACGCACCGCCGAGGTGCTGGCTTGGGCCGGACGCGCTTTGGCCGAGGATGCGTCGGCCTTGCCTTGGAAAGCGCTGCGCGCGGTCGCCCTGAGTCTTACGCAACGTCCGCAGGAAGCATTGCCGGAATACCAGTGGCTGTGCGCGCAGGAGCCGGGCAATCCCGCGCATTGGTCGAATCTGGGCAACTGCCTGTGTGAACTCGAGCGCGAACGCGAAGCGCTGGAGCCCTTGCAGAAGGCCTTGCTGTTGGGCGCCACCGAACCGGCCCTGCATTTCGGTCTGGCGCGCGCCTATGCCGCCGACGGTCAATTGGAACTGGCGCGGCGCCATATCGAAACCGCCATCGCACGCGACCCGACCGACGCCGAATTCCCTTTGCTGCACCTGCGCATCCTGCAGGCGCAGGACCGTTGGCCGGAAGCCCTGCAGTTGGCCGCGCAGCTGCAAGTTCTGCCGTTGAGCGAAGGACAACGCATCGATCTGGGCTATCTGCTGTTCCGTGGCCAGTGGTATGCGCAGGCCATCGCGCAGTTCAGTCTGCCGGTGGCCGATCCCGATCTCGCCATCGATGCCCGCATCGGGCTGGTGATGGCCTATGAGCGCACCAACCGCATGGCGCAGGCCGAAACCCTGCAGGCCACGCTTGACGAACAGGCCGTGAGCCATCATCCGAAACTCCTGGATAATTTCCTGCAGATGCAGGCCAAGATGGCCATGCGCCGGAAGGATTATCCGGCGGCGCGGGCGCTGTTCGAGCGCATACTGTCGGCGGCGCATGCCGATCCGGTCTTGAAGCTCGGCCTGCAGTTCGAATACGCGGCCGCGTTGGACAAATGCGGCGACCCCGATGCCGCCATGGCGGTGCTGCAGACCGCACATGCCCAGCGACGTGGCCTGACCAGTCGCACGCATCCGGTCCTGCAGGACAGCACCGAAGCATTCGCCGTGCTCGAGCAGCCGGTACCGCCCTGGAATCCGGCCGTGCACGTCACCGACGCGCATGCCGATCCGGTATTCGTGGTCGGCTTTCCGCGCTCGGGCACGACATTGCTCGAGCAGCTGCTGGATGCGCATCCCGAGCTGGTCTCGTTCGATGAGCAACCGTTTCTGCAGCATCTGGTGCGGCGTCTGGGTGCGGATGGCGGCGATGTCTGCGAGGCGATCAATGCCTTGTCGCCGGCGCGGACGGCGGTCGAACGAACCGCCTATTTCGCGGAAGTGGCCGGGGCCGCGCCGGGTGCGGAAAATCAGCGCGCCGTCGACAAGAACCCACTGAACATGGTACGCTTGCCGCTGCTGCAGAATTTCTTTCCGCGCAGCCGCATCATTCTCGCCGTGCGCCATCCCTGTGATGTGGTGCTGAGCTGCTACATGCAGAATTTCCGCGCGCCGGCGTTCGCCCTGCCCTTCGAAACCCTGGAAAGCACCGCCCAGATGTACGACCGCGTTTTCACGCATTGGTACACCGCCGCCGGCCAGCTGCAGCTGCCGGTGCTGACCTGGAAATACGAAGATCTGGTGGCCGATACCGAGGGCCGCGCCCGCGCGCTGTTCGATTTCCTGCAATTGCCCTGGCAGGATTCATTGCTGGCCTTCACCGAACGCGCCAAAGACAAAGGCGCTATCAAGACGCCTTCGTATACGCAGGTGGTGGAGCCGGTCAACGCCCGCGCGGTCGGGCGCTGGCAGGCGTATGAAGCCTATTTCACGCCGGCCGTGATGGCGCACCTGGCGCCGTGGATCGCCCGCTTCGGTTACTGAGCCGCCTGCATTGCAATCCAGGCATCCATGTGTTTTTCCAGAGCGTCCAGCGGAATCGAGCCGGTACCCAGCACTTCATCATTGAACGCACGCAGATTGAAACGGCTGCCGAGGCGGCCTTGGGCGCGCGCGCGCAGCTCTGAAATCTTCAGCTGGCCGATCTTGTAGGCGAGCGCCTGGCCCGGCCAGCCGATGTAGCGGTCGATTTCATTGACGATGTCCTGCTCGGTTTTCGGGGCGTTGGCCTTGAAGTAATCGATGGCCTGCTGGCGCGTCCAGCCTTTGGCGTGCATGCCGGTATCCACCACCAGACGCACCGCGCGCCACATTTCATAGGTCAGCTGGCCCATGCGGTCATACGGGTCGTCATACAGGCCCATGTCATAACCGAGCTGTTCGGCATACAGGCCCCAGCCTTCGCCGTAGGCCACGAAGTAGGCCGTGCGCCGGAACATCGGCATCTCGGGAAGCTCCATGCCGCGCGCGAACTGGAAGTGGTGGCCGGGCACGGCTTCATGCAGGCTCAAGGCCATCATTTCCCATTTCGGCCGGACTTCCGGCTTGTACAGGTTGACGTAGTAGTAACCCGCACGGCTACCGTCGGTGGCACCCGGCTGATAATAGGCCGTGGTGGTGTCCGGCGCGATGCTGGCCGGAATCGCCCTAACGCCATAGGTCATGCGCGGCAATACGCTGAAGACTTTCACCAGCTCCGGATCGATGCGTTTCGACATCGCCTGGTAGCCTTCGAGCAGCGCTTCCGGGGATTGATAGAAGAAACGCGGATCGTTGCGCAGGAAGGTGAAGAATTCCGCGAGACTGCCCTTGAATCCGGTTTCGGCCTTGACCGCCTCCATGCGCGCGCGGATGCGCGCGACTTCCTTCAGTCCGATGCCGTGGATCTCGTCGGCGCTGATGTCGGTGGTGGTGTAATAGCGCGCCAAAAGATCGTAGTAGGCCTTGCCGTCAGGCAGGTCGGCGGCGGCGATGCTGCGGCGCGTGGCCGGCAGGTATTCGTCATTGAAATAACGACCGAGAGCCGCGTAGGCCGGTACGACTTTCCCGCTGATGACCGCGCGCGCTTCCTTGGACAGGGCCGCGCGTTGTGCCGCACTGAACGATTCCGGATAGCGTTTGAACGGGGCATAGAATCCGCTTTTCTCCGGATCGGAGACGACCTGCGCCGCGATCTGCGCCGGCACACGGGTCATGATCGCCTGCGGCGGCGTCCGGCCGCTGCGCACGCCTTCGCGCATGAGCGTGATGTTCTGCTCGATCAAGGCCGGCAGCGCGTTCAGGCGTGCCAGCCAGTCACGGTAGTCCTTCTCGGTCGTGAACGACAGCAGTTCGGTAATCCCGTCCGCGGTCTGCACGCCGCCCTGATGGGTCATCGGCATCAGGTATTCGCGGAACGGCTGGCGTTCGATGTCTTTCTTCAGCAGCCATTCGAAGGTGTCGTAATGGAGCTGGTCCGCGGCGCTCAGGCGATTGCGGTCGATGGCGTGCAGACGATCCATGGCGGCGCGGTCGGCCGCCTCGCTGTCGGCGATCGCCTTCAGACTCAGATCGGACCAGCGGTCGTTGAAGCGCGTGTCGCCGTTGTAGGAAGCGTTCTCCGGGCTTTCGCGCATGCCGCGTTCCCACTCGTCGGCGAACAGCCGGTGCAGGGCGGGGTTGCCGTCACCGGCATAGGTTGCCGGAATCAGCGCCAGAAGAAGGAGCAATAGGGTCGTGAATCGCATCGGTGAGCCTCCCTGTGTGTCCCCAGAGTGTATCAGCTACGCCCGAAAAAAAACCGCAGCCCGGAGGCTGCGGTTCGGTTTCCGATGATGGATGATCAGAAGTTGACGGTCAGGCTCGTCCAGTAGTAACGGCCGACGGTGTCGAAGGTGCGTTCGTCGGTGTTGCCGTTCAGCGAGTTGTTCTGGTACAGAATCGGCGGTTGTTTGTCGAACAGGTTGTCAATGCCGAAACGCAGCTTGATCTTGTCGATGGAAACGCCGGCCTGCAGGTTGTGGTAGGTCACCGCGCCGATGGAGAACTGGCAGCCCGGGCTGCCGGAAGGCAGGCCGAGGTTGGCGCAGGTGCCGTCCGGTTCGGTGCTGCCGACGGTGAAGCCGTCAACGAAACGCATGGTCCAGGACACGTCGAAGATGTCCTTGCTCCAGCCCAGGTTCGCCAAAGCACGCCACTGGCTGTAGTTGCCGAGACCGCCGTTGGCCGAGGACAGGAAGGTACCGGCGTTTTCCTGCTGCTGCAGAACCACGCCATTGTAGATCACGTCCACATCGAACTTGTCGAGGTAGGTCGCGTCCAAGCTGGCACGGAACTTGCCGAACGAGGTGTCTTTGCGGTATTTGAAGCCGATGTCGACGCCGGAGGTGTCGTATTTGCCGACGTTGGCTTTGCGGTCGAAGATGATTTCCATCTCACCGTTCGGACGGCGGCTGAACAAGGAGCACAGCGGCGAGGGATTGGCGGCGGTGCTGTTGAAGCAGATGTTCAGGATGTTCTGCGAGCCGATCGGATTGATGGCGCCATCGAGCTTGGCGTTCCAGAAGTCGACCGTGCTCGAGAAGCCGTCGAACCAGGACGGTTCATAGACGAAACCGACCGTGATGACTTCACCTTCCTCAGGACGCAGGTCGGCATTGCCACCCTTGATCGCATTGAGCTGGGGGGCGGTCTGGCCGAATGAGCCGGCTGCCACGACATTGGTGCAGGCTGGGTTGGTCGAAAGACCGCCGCCGACCTGGCTGATGCCGTTACAGGGATCGGCGAAGGTATCCGACGATGCGAACTGGCCGCCATACAGATCGGTGATGGTCGGTGCGCGGAACACTTCGGCGTAGGTGCCGCGGAGCAGCAGTTGTTCCGACGGACGCCATTCCAGACCCAGCTTGCTGTTGATTGAGCTGCCGAAGGCCGAATAATCCGACCAGCGGGTGCCGATCGATGCATTGAAGGTTTCGGTGACCGGAATCAGCACTTCGCCGTAGATTTCCTTGACCGTCAGTTCGCCCTTGGTCGGCGCAGTGCAAAGCTCCGAGGAAATGCCGCAGGTGTAGCCGGCGCTCGGATCGATGATGGCGGCATCGAAGGGATTGAAGTCGAGGAAGTTCTTGCGGTATTCCACGCCCACGGCGGCCTGCACGGTGCCGGAGCCGAGTTCGAACAGATCGCCGCTGAAGTTGGCCTGGAAGCTCTTCTGGGTTTCAACCGATTTGTGGATCACATCGAGACTGATGGCTTCAAGGGCCGCCAGCTGGGCCTGGCCGGCCGCGGTGTTCGGATCGAAGTTGCCGACGAAGTCGATCGGCGTACAGCCCGGAATCGGTGTGGTGAAGGTGCCGTCGGTATAGCAGACACCACCCTGCGAAGGGCCGAGACCTTTGGCCAGAGCGACGTAGTCGATGTAGCCCTGGTTGTCATTTTCCTGATTGATCTTGCCGTAACCGACGTTGAAATCCCAGGACCAGGAAGTCTCGCCGATATCGCCTTTCAGGCCGGCGTTGAATTGCGACACATCGGTCACGTATTCATAGCGGCGGTTGCCCAGACGGCTCAGGCGCAGACGGATGTCGAACACATCCTGGCCCCAGACGTTGTACTGGTTGTACTGCGACAGCGAAATGCCATCGGAAAGGCCGTCGAAGGGCAGCGGTGCGATCTGCGAGGCCGAACGGGTCTTGTTGGCGAAGGCATCGACGTAGGCGGTGACGTTGTCGGTGATGTCGAAGTTGGCGGTGACGAACAGACCCGAGCGTTCCTGCGGCGTCAGCTGCAGATTGCCGACGGCCTGGTAGTTGAAGGCGTCGCGTCCGAAGTTCCAGCAACGGAAATCGCCGGTGGAGGTGCCCGGATTGACCGGATTGAGGGTCACCGATGAGCAAGGATAGCCGGAGACGAAATAACGGCCGGTGATGGCACGGCTGGAGCCGCCCTGCACCACGCCGGCGCTGGAGGTCGAACCCAGCGACAACGCATAGTAGGAATAGGCGCGGGCCGAGGCACGGACTTCATCCTGCTTGTTGTAGTTGGCGCTGACGATGATGTTGCCGCGGTCGCCGGAGGCGCCCCAGGTGACGCTTGCGCCTTGGCGCTGGCCATCATGGCGGGAAGAAAGACCGTAATCCACACGGGCCTCAAGGCCATCGAAGTTGGACTTCAGGATGAAGTTGACCACGCCGCCGACGGCATCGGAACCGTAAATCGCCGAGGCGCCGTCTTTCAGCACTTCAACCGTCTGCACCATCGACATCGGAATCGCGTTGACGTCGCGGGTGACGATGCGGCGGCCGTTGACCAGGATCAGGGTGCGTTCATCACCGAGGCCGCGCAGGGACACGGTTGCGGCACCGGTACCGCCGCCGTTGTTGACGGCCGGGTTGGTGGCGGCGCCGGCGACGGCCGGAATATCCTGCAGGAAATCGCCGATGGTGAGCGCGCCGGTCTTGTCGATGGCTTCGCGTTCGAGCTGGAACACCGGGCTGGCGGTTTCGGCATCCACGCGCTTGATGCGTGAGCCGGTGACCTGCACGGTGTCGATGGTTTTGGCTTCTTCCTGGGCCTGGGCCTGTACGGCCGGAGCCAGCATGGCGCCGGTGCCCAGAATCAGGGCACTGTGCACGGCGGCACTGAGTTTTTTACGATTGATCATGAGTTGTCACCCTATGTAGATATAGTTGTGGTTGCAGCGCTCGCCCGTAAACAGGCGAAATTGAAAGACAGGTCTTACACAGACATTATTAAGAGTTTTTTAACACTTTGTCGAGTGCCGTCTGTAAAAAACCGTTAAATTCCTTGACAAGCCCGCTAAAATTGACTGTTCTATAGGGTCTACGGGGGGAATAAACGAATGAAACAGCACACGATTTCGGCGCGTATCGGATTGAATTCAATACTGATTCTGGCTTTTTGCCTGATTCTGGCGGCGTGTTCGGACAAGAAAGACGAGCAGGCGGCCGCCGAGAGCGCTGCCAAAGTGCATAAGCAGAAAATCCAGTCATCCGTCGATCGTTTGGTGCAGTTCCCGGAAAAGGACCTTCGTGCCAATGCCCGCAAAGCGGTGATGGAGCAGCGTTGGGTCAAGCCGAGCGGAAACAGCGCGTTGGAATACTATCTGGCCCTGCGCCAGAAACTGAAAACCCCGGATGAGTCGGTGGAAACCGCGATTACCGATATCGTGCCGTATGCCGTCATCGGCATGGACCAGGCCATTGCCAAATTCGACGACCGCGAAGCGCTGCGCCTGGAAGGCTTGATTCGCCTTGCCGATCCCAATGCCCCGGCGCTTGCGCGGGTCAAAACCGATCTGGAAAAAATGAAAGCCCGTCAGGCCGAAGCGGAAGCAAACGCAGCCACGGATGAAGAAGCCCAGGCCGCCGCCGAAGCCAAGGCCTTGGCCGATGCCGCCAAAGCTAGGGAAGAGGCGGCCAAAAAAGCCAGAGAGGCCGCAACGACAGGCCAGCCGGTTGTCCAGGCGCCGGTCGTGCCGGCCCCCGCTCCGGTCGTGCAGGCGCCGCCGCCGGAGCCGGTGGCCCAGCAACCGGCCGCCAAGGCCGCTGTGACCCCGATCAGCACGCCGCAGCCGCCGTATCCGCGTGAAGCCCTGGCTTCGGGCACCAAAGGCGAAGTGGTTGCCGAAATCACCATCAACGGTGCCGGCGATGTCACCGGCGTGCGCATCATCAGCGCCTCGCCGCGCAACGTCTTCGATAAAACCGTTCAGAGTACCGTGCGGCGCTGGAAATTCCGTGGCAACGGCGAGACCACCACCATCCGCCGCACCTTCGCATTCAACTGATGCCCAGAATCCGGTTTGAACTGGAAGGGGAATTCGTCGAGCTCAACCAGCTGTTGAAGCTGGTCGGGCTGTGCGACAGCGGCGGCATCGGCAAGCAGATCGTCGCCAGCGGCGGTGTTTCCGTCGATGGCCGGCAGGAGCTGCGCAAAACCGCCAAGATCCGCAGCGGGCAGACGGTTACGCTCGAGGATGTCGAAATCGCCGTCGTCTGAGTGCGCCGCGCTTCAGGCCGTGCGGCCCCGCCGGCAGCTGCGCAGATGATCATCGACCATGCCGACCGCCTGCATGAAGGCGTACATGATGGTGCTGCCGACAAAATTGAAGCCGCGCTTGCGCAGGTCCTTGCTCAGCGCATCCGAGATCGCCGTGCGCGCCGGCACCTCGGCCATCGTGGCCGGTCGGTTGATGCGCGGCTTGCCATCGACGAAGCCCCAGAAGTAGGCGTCCAGCGAGCCGAACTCGGCGATGATCTGCTGTGCCGCGCGCGCATTGCGTGCCAGTGATTCGAGTTTGAGCCGGTTGCGCACCAGGCCGGCGTCCTGCATCAGCCGGGACACATCCTTTTCGGTGAAGCGCGCCAACCGGTCGATGTCGAAACCGTGCAGGGCTTTGCGGTAATGTTCACGCTTGCGCAGGATGGTGATCCAGCTCAGCCCGGCCTGCGCGCCTTCCAGAATCAGGAATTCGAACAGCACCCGATCATCATGCACCGGCACGCCCCATTCCCGGTCGTGGTAGGCGACGTACAAAGGGTCGTCACCGCACCACGGACAGCGCACGCTCACCAGCCCTCCGACAGCACGCGTTCGAATTGCCAGACGAAATACTCGGCGTCTTCTAGGCCCAGACACATCGGCGGTTTGATCTTCAGCACATTGTTGCGTTCACCGGTCGGCTGGATGACGATGCCGAGCTCGCGCAGGCGTTCGCAGATGGCGAAACATTCGGCGGTCGCCGGCTCCAGACTGTGATGGTCGCGGACCAGTTCGACGCCTAAGTACAGACCCATGCCGTGCACAGCGCCGATCAGCGGATAGCGGCTCTGCAGTTCACGGAATTCCGCCAACAGGTAATCGCCGACGGTTGCGGCGTTGGCCTGCAGGTTTTCATCGCGCAGCACATCGAGCACCGCCATGCCGGCCACGCACGAAGCCGGACTGCCGCCGGCCGAAGAGAACAGACTGCCCTGCACCGCGAACGCTTCGGCGATGGCGCGCGTGGTGATGACCGCGCCGAGCGGATAGCCGTTGCCCATGGCCTTGGCGACGGTGATCATGTCCGGGGTCACGCCCTGCAATTCATGCGCCCACCAATGATGGCCGAGCCGGCCGTAACCGACCTGCACTTCATCGGCGATGCACAGACCGCCGTGCGCCCGCACCGCCGCGTAGGCCGCGGCCAGATAGCCCTTGGGCAGCAGCACGCCGCCGGCATTGCCGAACACCGGCTCGGCGATGAATGCCGCCGGCGTTTTGCCGTGCGCCGCGAGATCTTCGATCAGGGCGCGGAATTCGCTGGCATAGCCGGTGGCCGCTTCGGCGCCCCGGTAACGCCCGCGGTAACTGTTCGGCGCCGCCGCCAGATGCACCCAGGACGGACGCGTGCCGAGTGCATTCGGATTGTCGGCCACGGAAGTGGTGACCGCATCCGACAGCAAGGTCCAGCCGTGATAGGCCTCGCGCACCGCCACGATGTCCATGTGGCCGGTGACGGTCTGCGCCATGCGCAACGCCAGATCCACCGCTTCCGAACCCGAGTTGACCAGCAAGACGGTATCCAGACCCGGCGGTGCCAAGGCCGCCAGCCGTTCCGAAAACTCCGCGACGGCCGCGTAATGGAAGCGCGAATTGGTGTTCAGTGTCAGCAGCTGCTGTTGCACCGCATCGGCCAGCCGCGGATGGCCGTGACCGATGGCGGCGACATTGTTGACCATGTCCAGATAGGCGCGCGCCGCGGTATCGACCAGGTAGTGTTTCCAGCCGCGCTCGATCTGCATCGGCTGCCGGTAATAATGCACCTGCACTTCCGCGAAGGCGGCTTTGCGCCGGGCCAGCAAGGCTTCGCCGTCCGGAAACTCGGCGGCGAACCGTCCGCCCAGCAGATAGGACGGATCCGGACACAGCG
>JBMSNF010000015.1:0-20588 GCA_049421545.1 Arenimonas sp. | reverse complement strand
TCGCCGAACTGTCCGCGCTTGGGCGCATTGGCTTTCGGCACGATGGCGCGCTTGAAGCCGTGCATGGCGGCTTCCTTCAGACGCTCTTCGCCATTCGGTACCGGACGGATTTCGCCCGACAGTCCCACTTCCCCAAAGGCCACGGTTTTCTGCGCAAGCGGCCGGTCTTTCAACGAAGACAATACCGCGAGTAGCACCGGCAGATCGGCTGCGGTTTCCTGCACGCGGATGCCGCCGACGACATTGACGAACACATCCTGATCCGACACGCCGATACCGCCGTGACGATGCATGACCGCCAACAGCATGGCCAGACGGTTCTGCTCAAGACCGAGCGTGCCCCGGCGAGGATTGGGCATGGACGACTGATCGACCAGGGCCTGCACTTCCACCAAGAGCGGACGCGTGCCTTCGCGGGTGACCAGCACCACGCTGCCCGGTGCACTCTGACTCTGCCCCGACAGGAAAATGGCGGACGGATTGGCGACTTCCTTGAGGCCTTTGTCGGCCATGGCGAACACGCCGAGTTCGTTGACCGCACCGAAGCGGTTCTTGAACGCGCGCAACAGGCGGAAACGCGAACCGCTTTCGCCTTCGAAATACAGCACGGCATCGACCATATGCTCGAGCACGCGCGGGCCGGCGATGCCGCCCTCTTTGGTGACGTGGCCGACCAGGAACACCGAGGTACCGGTTTCCTTGGCAAAGCGCACCAAGCGTGCGGCGCATTCGCGCACCTGACTGACCGAACCGGGCGCGGCGCTGAGCTGCTCGCTCCACAGGGTCTGGATGGAATCGGCAACGAGGATTTTCGGCTTGGCCTGTTGGCAGTGCTGCAGGATTTTCTCGACCGACGTTTCGGCCAACGCCAACAGATGCTCGGTATCCAGGCCCAGGCGCAGCGCCCGCCCGGCCACCTGCCCGAGGCTTTCTTCACCGCTGATGTAACGCGCCGGCTGGCGCGCCGCCATGCTGGCCAAGGCCTGCAGCAGCAGGGTCGACTTGCCGATACCCGGATCTCCGCCGATCAGCACCACCGAGCCCTCGACCAAGCCGCCGCCGAGTACGCGGTCCAGCTCGCTCAGCCCGGTGCCGACACGTACCTGGGTCTCGCCGTCCACCTTCTTGAGCGGGGTTATTTTCGGCTCGACGGCACCGGCATAACCGGTGCGCATCGGCTTGGCCGTGCTCGCGGCCAGCGTCACCTCGGTCAGGGTGTTCCACTGCCCGCAATCGCCGCACTGGCCCTGCCATTGGCCGTAGGATGCACCGCAGTCGCTGCAGACGTACGCGGATTTGCTTTTCTTTGAAATCGCCATGGCCTTTAGTGTAGCCTGATGGCAGTCAAAAGGCATCGGAAAGGACGGCATCATGAAGAAATGGTTTCTGCTCGCCGCGCTGGCGGCACTGGCGGTTCTGGCCTATGTCGCCGCCGGCCCTTATCTGACCATGCACCGCATCGAAAAAAGCATCGCGGAGCAGGATTTGGACGGTCTGAGCGCCCAGATCGATTTTCCCGCCGTACGCGCCGGTCTGAAAACGCAGCTGCAACGCAAAATCGAAGCGGAAACGCCGGAGCTGCTGAAGGAAATTCCGTTGCTCAATCAGGCCGTCACCACGCTCAGCAGCAAAGTACTGGAACAGGCCATTGACCCCTTGATGGCCGGGCAACTGCTTTACATCATGCAGGGCAACGCTCCGGATCTGGATTTCGGTCTCGGCGAGCTGGTCCAGCCGGTACCGTCATCGACCAGCACCGAAAAGGTCTTCGAGAACGCCGAAACCGATTACATCGACAACCGGACCTTCGTGGCGACGGTCACCCACGCCGAAAGCGGGACGTATCGCTTCACCTTCACCCGCACGGGCTTGAACTGGAAACTCAGCGGCATCGAATTGCCGATGCTGGCGACCGATGCGCCTTAAGCGCTTTTGCGCCGGAACAGTTTTCCATGGAGGCCGACCAAAGCCACCACCGCCAAGCCGAGCAGCACACCGAACAGCGCGTTGACCAGCGCCGCGGCCAGCCAGGACAACGCGGGCAGCATGCCGGCGATATGTTCAACGGCATGGTGCAGCACCGGCACGTTGTGGGTCAGAATGCCGCCGCCGACCAGAAACATCGCCGCGGTTCCGGCGACCGACAGGAATTTCATCAGTTTCGGCGCCAGCCACAGCAGGAAGCCACCCAAAGCCCGCTTGAAGCGCGACCATAGACCCGCTACGGGATTGCGGATCAGATGCAGACCGGCATCATCAAGCTTGACGATGCCGCCGACCAGGCCGTAAACGCCGATGGTCATCAGCACCGCGATGGCGGACAGCGCACCGATCTGCACCCACAATGATTTTCCGGCGACCGCGCCGAGCGTAATGACGATGATTTCGGCGGAAAGGATGAAATCGGTTCGGATGGCGCCCTTGATTTTGTCCTTCTCGTACTGCAGCAGATCGAGCTTCTCGTTGCTGACCGCCTCGATCAGCTCCTGGTAATGCGATTCCGAATCGGCCCCGGCATGGCTGGTGAATTTGTGCACCAGCTTCTCGGAACCCTCATAGCAGAGATAGGCACCGCCGATCAGCAACAGGGGCACGATCAACCAGGGCACCAAGGCGCTGATCAGCAAGGCCGACGGCACCAGAATGAGTTTATTGAGGAAAGAGCCTTTGCATACCGCCCACACCACCGGCAGTTCACGGTCGGGATTGACGCCGCTGACCTGATGCGCGTTCAGCGCCAGATCGTCGCCGAGAACGCCGGCGGTCTGCTTGGCCGCGACCTTGGTCATCACCGAGACATCGTCGAGCAGGGTCGCGATGTCGTCGATCAGGGCAAGCAGACTGGAACCGGCCATGGGGCGCTCCCGAGAGGGAAAAACCCGCCGGAGCGGGTTTTTCGAATGGTGCCGGAAAGAGGAATCGAACCTCCGACCTACGCATTACGAATGCGCCGCTCTACCGACTGAGCTATTCCGGCGGATGTGCAATTTTACGGTTTTTGCCGGCTTTAGGCAATGTAACTCAGTCCAGAAGGGTGATGCGCAGCTCTTTCGGCAACGCGAACACCATGTTTTCGGGCTCGCCGTCGAGCTCGGTGACGTCACCGCCACCCAATTGCTGCAGATGCGAAATCACGCCCTGCACCAGCACTTCCGGTGCCGAGGCTCCGGCGGTGACGCCGATGCGGACGGCTCCTTCCAGCCATTCCGATCGGATATCGTCGGCACCATCGATCAGGTAGGCCCTTGCGCCGTTCTTTTCGGCCAGCTCACGCAGACGGTTGGAATTGGAACTGTTCACCGAACCGACCACGAAAATGAGATCGCACTGGGCGGCCAAGTCACGCACGGCGTCCTGGCGGTTCTGGGTGGCGTAGCAGATGTCATCGTGACGCGGCCCTTCGATTTTGGGAAACTTCGCCCGAAGCGCGGCGATGACATCGCGGGTCTCATCGACCGAGAGCGTGGTCTGGGTGGTGAAGGCGAAATGCTCGGGTTGACAGACCTCGAGGCTCATCACGTCTTCGACGTCTTCGACGAGATAGATGTTTCCGCGCGCGCCCTGACCCAGCCACTGGCCCATGGTGCCCTCCACTTCCGGATGCCCCTCGTGCCCGATCAGGACCACATCGCGGCCCGCACGGCAGTGCCGGGTCACCTCGATGTGCACCTTGGTCACCAGCGGACAGGTTGCGTCGAATATCTTCAATCCGCGCGCTTCCGCTTCGCTGCGTACCGCCCGCGGAACACCATGGGCGCTGAAGATGAGGGTGGCTCCGGACGGCACTTCATCCAGGCTCTCCACGAATACAGCTCCGCGTGCACGCAGATCGTTGACCACGAACTGGTTATGCACAACCTCGTGACGCACGTAAATCGGCGCGCCGAGCATGTCCAGTGCACGGTTCACGATTTCAATGGCACGGTCGACACCGGCACAGAACCCCCGCGGATTGGCCAGTATGATGTTCATGGTGATTCCGCCGTCTTGTCCGGAACGAAACTGAAAACAATGAGAAGCACGGCGGCAACGGTGATCGCCGAATCCGCCAGATTGAACACCGGCCAATGGAAGTCCTGCCAGTACCAGTGCACGAAATCGACGACATAGCCGAATCGCACGCGGTCGATCAGATTGCCGAGTGCACCGCCCACGATCAGCGCCAGCGGCAGGGCCATGCGCCAATCGCCGCGGGGCTGTTTTGCGAGCATGCCGACGCAGATCGCTGAAATGAAAACCGCAAGCGCACTGAACAGCCATTGCTGCCAACCGCCGGCATCGGCCAGAAAACTGAAGGCCGCACCGGTGTTATGCACCAAGGTCCAGTTCCAGAATCCGGGAACCACTTCCTGCGGCACGCCGTAGCTCAGCACCGATAGCGCCCATTGCTTGCTGATCCAATCCAGCACGATGATGGCGACGGAAAGACCGAGCCAGGACAATGCGTTTTTCCGCGCGTCCATCAGAAGAATCTCCTTGTTTCACCCGGGCCGCGGACATTGCCGATACAGCGCCCGCACAGTTCCGGATCTTCGGCATCGGTGCCGACGCTGGCACTGTAATGCCAGCAACGCACGCACTTGCCGTGACCGGACACCTTGGCCAGCACCTTGAACGGGGATCCCTCGACGGCAACCGCATCAGCCGGTGCGGAAGCCAAAGGCGCCAGCTGCAGCTGCGAGGTGATGAACAGGAAGCGCAGTTCGTCGCCGGTTTCGGGCAGCGATGCGATCGCCGCGTCGTCGGCATACACCGTTACTTCGGCCTGCAAGGCGGCGCCGATTTGGCCTTCGGCGCGCATCGGCTCCAAGACCTTACCAACCGCATCACGCATGGCCAGAAGTTGCACCATTCCGGGACCATCGGCTTTCAGATAGACGCCATCGGCGGGCAACAGAAGATCGATGGCGGCATTGTCCTGCAAGAAGACGCTTTCGGAACCGGAACCCGGAATCTGCTGCCAGATTTCTTCCGCGGTGAAGCTCAGCACCGGCGCCAACGCCCTGACCAGCACCTGCACGATGGCATGCATGGCGGACTGCGCCGAGCGTCGGCCGAGACTGTCCACCGGCATCGTGTACAGACGGTCCTTGGTCACATCGAGATACAGCGCGCCCATTTCATTGGTGCAGAAATTCTGCAGGCTCGCGACCACACGTGCGAAATCGTAATCGGCATAGGCCTGGCTGATACGCTCGTGCAGCTGCCGGGCTTTCGCCATCGCCCATTGATCGAGCAACAGGCAATCCTCCGGCGCCACTGCATGCCGGGCCGGATCGAATCCCGACAGGTTGCCGAGCAGGAAACGGGCGGTATTGCGGATACGCCGGTACCCGTCGGCGCTGCGTTTGAGGATGTCGTCGGAGACCGACATTTCATTGCGGTAATCGGTACTGGCGATCCACAGACGCAGCACATCGGCACCGAGCTTGTCGATTTCCTTCTGCGGCTCGACCGTGTTGCCAATCGATTTGGACATCTTCTTGCCGTGCGCGTCGACGGTGAAGCCGTGCGTGAGCACCTGCCGGTAAGGCGCCGCACCGTCCATGGCAACGCCGGTCAGCAGCGAGCTCTGGAACCAGCCGCGGTGCTGGTCGGAACCTTCAAGATACAGATCGGCCGGTTTCGACAATCCATCCTGCGGGCGGGCCGCCAGAACGGCCTGATGGGTCACGCCGGAATCGAACCAGACATCGAGGATATCGGTGATTTTGTCGTAGTTCGCGGCATCGGCGCCCAGCAAGGATTCGGGCGGCAAATCGAACCAGGCGTCGATTCCGGAAACCGCGACCAGATCGGCGACTTTCCGCATCAACGCCACGGAGTCCGGGTGCGGTTCACCGCTGATCCGGTCGATGAACAGCGCGATCGGCACGCCCCAGGTGCGCTGGCGCGAAATGCACCAGTCCGGTCGGCCGTCGATCATGCCCTTGATGCGCGCCTGCCCCCAATCGGGAATCCAACGCACGCCGTCGATGGCTTTCAGCGCGTCATCGCGCAATCCGGCCTGCTGCATGGAAATGAACCATTGCGGTGTGGCGCGGAACGCCACCGGGGTTTTATGGCGCCAGCAATGCGGATAGCTGTGGGTGAGTTTGGAGAACGCCAGCAGCACGCCGCGCTCGCGCAGCAGCTCGACGATGCTTTCGTTCGCCTTCCAGATGTGCTGGCCGGCGAAAATCTCGGTATTGGGCAGGTATACGCCTTTGCCATCGACCGGATTGACCGTTTCAATGCCGTACTTCTGGCCGACCGCGAAGTCTTCCTGGCCGTGACCGGGAGCGGTATGGACGGCGCCGGTACCGGCATCGGTGGTGACATGCTCGCCGAGGATGACCGGCACCTGCCGCGCATAGAACGGATGCTGCAGGAGCTGGTGCTCGAGCGCCGCACCCTGCGCGCGGCCGAGTATCTCGACCGTCGTCACGCCATAACGCTCCAGGGCGGAAGCGGCCAGCGCCTCAGCCAGCACCAACAGTCCGTTGGGACCACGCACCAGCACATAGTCGACTTCCGGCCCGAGCGTAACGGCCATGCTCGCCGGCAGGGTCCAGGGCGTGGTGGTCCAGATCGGCACTGCGATGGCTTCGGCGGAGTCGATGCCGAAAGCCTTCGCCACTGCCACAGGGTCAATCGTGGCATAAGCCACATCCACCGCCGGCGAGGTTTTATCGGCGTACTCGATTTCCGCTTCGGCCAAGGCCGAACCGCAGTCGAAACACCAATGCACCGGTTTCACGCCGCGCGCCAGATGGCCGCGTTCGGTGATTTTGGCCAGACTGCGCAGCATCTCCGCTTCGAAGCTGAAATCCATGGTGCGGTAAGGGTTTTTCCAATCGCCCAGAACACCGAGCCGCTGGAAATCCTTGGATTGGCCGGCAATCTGTTCGGCCGCGTATTCACGGCACTTCTGGCGGAATTCGCGGGCGTCGAGTTTGATGCCGACTTTTCCGTGTTTCTTCTCGACCGCCAGTTCGATGGGCAGACCGTGGCAATCCCAGCCCGGAACATAAGGGGCATCGAAACCGGCCATCAGTTTGGATTTGACCACGACATCCTTGAGCACTTTGTTGACGGCGTGGCCGATATGGATGTTGCCATTGGCATAGGGCGGACCATCGTGCAGCACGAACACCGGCTTGCCGGCGTTGCGGGCACGTACCGATGCATATAGATCCTGCTGCTGCCATTGCGCCAGCATCGCCGGTTCGCGCTTCGGCAGATCGCCGCGCATGGCGAATGCGGTCTCCGGAAGGCTGATGGTGTGTTTGTAGTCCTTGCTGTTTTCCTGCGTGCTCACGCACATTCTCCTAAAGTCCGGCGCGCCAGAACGTCGCGCGCCTGTGCCGCATCCCTGTCCATCTGCTGCACCAATGCAGGCAGATCATCGAATTTTTCCTCGTCACGCAGCTTGCGTACGAACTCCACCTGCAGATGCTTGCCGTAAAGGTCGCCGTCGAAATCGAACAGGTGCGCTTCGAGCAGCGGCTCGCGGCCGTTCACGGTCGGTCGCGTGCCGAGGCTGGAAACGCCGGCAATCGGCCCGCTGCCGACACCGTGTATCCAGGTCGCATAGATGCCCATCAGTGCCGGCTTGCGGCCCTGCAGGCGGATGTTGGCAGTCGGGTAGCCGAGTGTGCGGCCGAGCTGTTTTCCGCGCACGACTCGGCCCTCGATGACATAGGGACGGCCGAGCTTCAGTGCCGCTTCCTGAAGGCGCCCGGCCTGCAGATCGGCACGGATCAGCGAACTGGAAATCCGCTCACCCTGCTGGATCTGCGGCTGAACACCCTGCGCCTCGAAACCGTGCAATGCTCCGTGATCCTTGAGCATGCCCAGATTGCCGCGCCGGCCTTTGCCGAAGAAGAAGTCCGGACCGACCAGTACCTGCCGTGCATTCAGGCGCCGCACCAGCAGTGCCTCGATGAAATCTTCTGCCGAGGTGTCGGCCAGCGCCTGGTTGAAGCGGAGCAGACCGATGGCATCGGCTCCGGCCTCGCGCAAGGCGCGGAATTTCTGGCGGGCGCGGATCAGTCGCGGCGGCGGATCGGCGCGGCCGAAAAATTCACGCGGCAAGGGTTCGAAACTGACGACCACCAGATCCAGGTTGCCGGCATCGGCGGAACGCCGCGCTTCGGCCAACAGATGGCGGTGGCCGAGATGCAGACCATCGAACGCGCCGATGCAGACCACGCTTCCGCGCGGACTGATCCGTGGTCCTGAGAAATCCCGGAATAATACTGTCATGACCTTGGAATTATAGCTGTTTCCGGCCTCAGACTTCACGCAAATGGCGCAGACGCAGGCCGAAAACCCAGTGGGTCGCCAGATAGGCGATGCCGCCCGCCGCAACCGCCGCCACCAGCCAGAGCAGACGGTAGAGGCCATGCAACTGACCCCAGTCTCCGACGTGGGTGCGCAGCGCCCAGACCACCGCCCACATGACCGCCGTGGCCGCGAAAATCCGCAACAACCAGATCAGCCAACCGGCTTCCGGACGGTAGGCGCCTTCCCGGTGCAAGAGCCACGCCAGCGCAGCGGCATTGAATATGCCGGCCATGGCCGTGGCCAGCGCAATTCCGGTATGGGCATAAGGCAGTTCGGCCCAACGCATCAGTGAAACGAAGGAAGCAATCAGGACCACGTTCACGAGCACCGTCCAGACCGCGACCTTCATGGGCGTTTTGGTGTCATGGCGCGAATAGAAGGCCGGCAGCAGGACCTTGGACAGCATGAACGCCGGAATGCCGATACTCATGGCGGACACCGCCAGGGACACCATATGGGTGTCTTCGGCAGTGAATTTGCCGTGCTGGAAAAGGGTCGCACACAGGGGTTCGGCCAAAGCCACCAGACCCACCGCCGCCGGAATTCCGATCAGGCAAACCATTTTCAATCCCCAGTCCAAGGCATGGTTATAGCCTTCCCGGTTCTCGGCGGCATGCTGCCGGGACAGATGCGGAAGGATGACCGTACCGATCGCCACCCCGAAAAGGCCCAGCGGAAATTCGGTCAGGCGGTCGGAATAATACAACCAGCTCTGGGCGTTGACGACCAGCGCGGACGCGAACACGGTACCGACCAGCAGATTGAGCTGCGCCACCGAGGACGAAAAGATGGTCGGCAGCATCAGTTTGAATACCCGTTGCACGCCCGGATGCTTGAAATCCAGACGGAATGCCGGCTTGACCCCGAATCGCGCCAATGCCGGCCACATCACGCAGAACTGGAGTATGCCGGCCAACAACACGCCCCAGGCCAGAGCGTAGGCCGGAATATCGAAAAGCGGGGCCAGCACCAGCATGGCGAAAATGATGGCCAGATTATGCAGGACCGGAATGAATGCCGGCAGGCCGAAATGCCGGAAGCTGTTCATCACCGAACCGGCCAGGGCCGTCATCGAAATGAAGGTCAGATAGGGGAAGGTGATGCGCAGCATGGAGGCGGTCAAGGCCACCTGTTCGGAGTCCTTGTCGGCAAAGGCCAGGAATACTTGGGCGATCCAGGGCGAGAGTGCGATGCCCAGCCCGGTCACCACCAGCACCACGGCCAGCAGGGCCCCGGCGATATGGTTCGGGAAATCGCGGATCTGCGCCTCATCGCCCTTTTCCCGCAATTCCGAGAGCACCGGTACGAAGGCCGAGGAAAACGAACCCTCCGCGAAAATGCGACGCAGGTAATTGGGGATCCGGTAGGCCACTACGAAGGCGCTCACCGCCGGTCCGGTCCCGAACAGGGTGGCCTGCAACAGGTCCCGGGCGAACCCGGCCAGACGCGACAGGAAGGTCATCCCTCCGAAAACGGCGGTGGAACGCAATAAACCGGGTTTCGCCACTGTTTTCACCGAATCCTGAACGCTGTACCTACGGTCATTATTGACGCAACGGGGATTTTCTGCCATACTTTTCAATCTTTGACACCCCCAATTCACCGATTTTCAGGAGCCCGCTGTGGCCAATATCAAATCCGCCAAGAAACGCGCCAAACAGACCGTGGGCCGCAACGCGCGCAACACCAGCCAGCGCTCGATGCTGCGTACCCTGGTCAAGAAGGTCGTCAAGGCCTTGGAAACCAAGGATGTCGCCGCCGCCGAAGCCGCTTTCGTTGAGGCCGTGCCGGTTCTGGACCGTTACTCCGCGCGTGGTCTGATCCACCGCAACAAGGCCGCCCGTCACAAGAGCCGCCTGACCGCCCACATCAAGGCGCTGAAAGCCGCCTGATTACGGTTGTCGCAACCCATAAAAAAACCGGCCTCGGCCGGTTTTTTTGTTGCCTTTTATACCCGGCCCCGGTCAGACGCCCATCTTGGCGCGCTCGGCGAGGTCCTCGGCGGCCTCAAGGGCCGCATGTTTCTGGTCATCGAAGAACTGCTGGATTTTCAGCATGATCGGCCAGGTGCCTTCGCGGCCGATGGCCGAGACGGTAAACCAGGGTTCTTTCCAGTCCAGTGCGGCGATGATGGCCTTGGCGCGCTCGGCCCGGGTGTCATCATCCAGCAGGTCGCCTTTGTTGAGCACCAGCCAACGCGGTTTTTCAAGCATGCCGGGGTCGTACTTGCGCAGCTCGTTTTCGATGGCGCGGACCTGTTCGGCCGGATCGATCGATTCGTCGAACGGGGCCATGTCGACCAGATGCAGCAGCAGACGGGTACGTTGTACATGGCGCAGAAACAGGCTGCCGAGGCCGGCGCCGTCGGCCGCGCCCTCGATCAGCCCCGGAATATCGGCAATCACGAAACTGCGGGCGACCTCGACGCTGACCACGCCCAGATTCGGATGCAGGGTGGTGAACGGATAATCGGCGACTTTCGGCGTGGCCGCGGAAACCGCACGGATGAAGGTGGATTTGCCGGCATTGGGGAATCCGAGCAGACCGACGTCGGCCAGCAGTTTCATTTCCAGGCGGATTTCGCGCTCTTCGCCGGACGTGCCGTTGCTGGCCTTGCGCGGCGCACGGTTGACCGAACTCTTGAAGTGGACGTTGCCCTTGCCGCCCTCGCCGCCCTGGGCGACCAGCATGCGGGCACCGTGAACGGTCAGATCGCCGATGATTTCATCAGTGGCGACGTTGACCACCTCGGTACCGATCGGCACCTTGATGGTGATGTCTTCGCCGGCCTTGCCGAACATCTGCCGGCCCATGCCGTTCTGGCCGCGCTGGGCCTTGAAGTAACGGTCGTGGCGGAAATCGACCAGGGTGTTCAGGTTTTCATCGGCTTCCAGCCAGACGCTGCCGCCGTCGCCGCCATCGCCGCCGTCCGGGCCGCCGAGCGGAATGAATTTTTCGCGGCGGAAACTGATGCAGCCGTTGCCGCCATTGCCGGCGGTGACTGTAATGACCGCCTCATCCACGAACTTCATGGGTATTCTCCCCGGGGGAAATGGTGTTTAGCTTAAATGAAAAACCCCGCCGAAGCGGGGTTTCTCCGACAAGCGCGGATGGCTTATTCGGCCGGAACCACGCTGACCGTGCGGCGCTTTTTAGGGCCCTTCACGGCGAAATCGACGGTGCCGTCGACCAGTGCATACAGGGTGTGATCACGGCCCATGCCGACGTTGGCGCCGCGGTGGAACTCGGTGCCGCGCTGACGGACGATGATGTTGCCTGCTTCAATGGCTTGGCCGCCGTAAATCTTGACGCCCAGGTATTTCGGGTTGGAATCGCGGCCGTTGCGGGTCGAGCCTACGCCTTTTTTCGATGCCATGACGTGTTCTCCTCGGTCTTAGGCAGTGATGCCGGTAATTTGGATTTCGGTGAAATGCTGACGATGGCCCATCTGCTTGCGATGGTGCTTACGGCGGCGGAATTTCACGATGCGGATTTTGTCCAGACGGCCATGCGACTTGATGGTCGCGGTGACTTTGGCGCCGGCCACGGTCGGGGTGCCGACGGTGACGCTGTCGCCGTTGCCGACCAGCAGGACTTCATTGATTTCGACGTTGGCGCCGGCTTCGGCATCGAGCTTCTCGACGCGGAGCACTTCGTCCTTCATCACGCGGTATTGTTTACCGCCGGTAACGATAATTGCGTACATGACCTGGATTCCTCTGTAGTTATTTTGGAAAAACCCGGACTTTGGTCGAAGCCCAGACGCGAGATTATGCGCCTAAGCCCCCGAAAAGTCAACATACTTTGCGGTTTCGGCCGGCGGATTCGGGCCAGACCCCGGCCCAGCCTGAACCGGCGTTCAGACTACCGCCCGGCAGGCGCTTCCTGATAGACTGAACGATTGATTCCCGGCCGTATCCGACCCCTATGATGGACTTTATCCGCATCCGCGGCGCCCGCACCCACAACCTGAAGAACATCGACCTCGATCTGCCCCGCGACAAGCTGATCGTCATCACCGGCCTGTCCGGCTCGGGCAAGAGCTCGCTAGCTTTCGACACCATCTACGCCGAAGGCCAGCGCCGCTACGTCGAGTCACTGTCGTCCTATGCCCGCCAGTTCCTGAGCGTGATGGAAAAGCCGGACCTCGACCATATCGAAGGCCTGTCCCCGGCCATTTCCATCGAGCAGAAATCGACCTCGCACAACCCGCGCTCCACGGTCGGCACCATCACCGAAATCTACGATTACCTGCGCCTGCTGTTCGCGCGGGTCGGTACCCCGCATTGCCCGGACCACAACTACCCGCTCAGCGCCCAGACCGTCAGCCAGATGGTCGACCAGACCCTGGCCCAGGACCCGGAAAAACGCTTCATGCTGCTGGCCCCGGTCATCAAGGACCGCAAAGGCGAACACATGCAGGTGTTCGACCAGCTGCGCGCCCAGGGCTATGTCCGGGCCCGGGTCGACGGCGTGCTGTATGAACTCGACGACGTGCCGCCGCTGGCCCTTCGCCAGAAGCACAGCATCGATGCGGTCATCGACCGCTTCAAACCGCGCGAAGACATCAAACAGCGCCTGGCGGAAAGTTTCGAAACCGCCCTGAAACTGGGCGACGGCAGCGCCGAGCTGGCCGCGATGGATGATCCGGACACGCCCAGCATCCTGTTTTCGGCGAAATATTCCTGCCCGGTCTGCGATTACTCGCTGACCGAGCTCGAGCCGCGCCTGTTTTCGTTCAACTCGCCGATGGGCGCCTGCCCGTCCTGTGACGGACTCGGCGTCGCCCAGTTCTTCGACCCGGGCAAGGTCGTGCTGCATCCGGAGCTGAGTCTGGCGGCCGGCGCCATTCGTGGCTGGGACCGGCGCAACGCCTACTACTTCCAGCTGATCCACTCGCTGGCCAAGCATTACCGCTTCGACCCCGAAAGCCCCTGGCAGGATTTGAGCGAACCGGTGCGTCAGGCCGTGCTGTTCGGCAGCGGTGGCGAGCAGATCGCCTTCACCTACCTGACCGAAGCCGGCGGCCGGACCGTGCGCAAGCACGTGTTCGAGGGCATCATCCCCAACCTCGAACGGCGCTACAAGGAAACCGAATCGCAGGCCGTGCGCGAGGAACTCGGTAAATTCATCTCCAGCCGGGAATGCCCGGAGTGCCGGGGTTCGCGCCTGAACCGCTCGGCCCGAAACGTGCTGGTCGGCGGCAAGAACCTGACCGACATCAGCCGGATGTCGATCGACGCCTGTACGGCCTTCTTCGCCGGTTTGAAAGTGGCCGGATGGCGCGGCGAGATCGCCGAGAAAATCGTGAAGGAAATCCTCGAACGCCTGCGCTTCCTGATGGACGTCGGGCTCGATTACCTGAGTCTGGAGCGCAAAGCCGATACGCTCTCGGGCGGCGAAGCGCAGCGCATCCGGCTGGCATCGCAGATCGGTGCCGGTCTGGTCGGCGTGATGTATGTGCTCGACGAGCCGTCCATCGGCCTGCACCAACGCGACAACGAGCGCCTGCTCGGCACCCTGACCCGTCTGCGCGACATCGGCAATACGGTCATCGTGGTCGAACATGACGAGGATGCCATCCGTGCCGCCGACCATATCGTCGACATCGGCCCGGGTGCCGGCATACACGGCGGCCGCATCATCGCCCAAGGCGTCCTGAAGGACATCCTGAAAGCGAAAGGCTCGTTGACCGGCGATTATCTGTCGGGCAAGAAAAAAATCGAATTGCCGGAAAAGCGCACCAAGCCGAATCCGCGCATGAAGCTCACCCTGAAAGGGGCTTCCGGCAACAATCTCAAGAATGTCGACCTGACCCTGCACGCCGGCCTGCTGACCTGCATCACCGGTGTGTCCGGATCCGGAAAATCGACCCTGATCAATGACACCCTGTTTCCGATCATCGCCAACGACCTCAACGGCGCTTCGCACACCATCGCCCCGCATGCCTCCATCGACGGCATTGAACTGTTTGACAAAGTGGTCGACATCGACCAATCGCCGATCGGGCGCACTCCCCGTTCCAACCCGGCCACCTACACCGGTCTGTTCACGCCGCTGCGGGAGTTGTTCGCGCAGGTGCCGGAGGCGCGTGCGCGCGGCTACTCTCCGGGACGCTTCAGCTTCAACGTGCGCGGCGGCCGCTGCGAAGCCTGCCAGGGCGACGGCCTGATCAAAGTCGAGATGCACTTCCTGCCCGACGTCTATGTGCCCTGCGATGTCTGCCACGGCAAGCGCTACAACCGGGAAACACTGGATATCCTCTACAAAGGCCACTCCATCCACGATGTTCTGGAAATGACGGTGGAAGACGCCTTGGAACTGTTCAAACCGGTTCCGGCGTTGGCCCGCAAGCTGGAAACCCTGATGGATGTCGGACTGAGTTACATCAAGCTCGGCCAATCCGCCACCACCCTGTCCGGCGGCGAAGCGCAGCGTGTGAAGCTCTCGAAGGAACTGTCGCGCCGCGATACCGGCAGAACCCTGTACATCCTCGACGAGCCGACCACCGGACTGCATTTCCACGACATCGACCACCTGCTCGGAATCCTGCACAAGCTGCGCGATGACGGCAATACCGTGGTCGTCATCGAACACAATCTGGATGTCATCAAGACCGCCGACTGGATCATCGACCTCGGTCCGGAAGGCGGTTACCGCGGCGGCCAGATCATCGCCGAAGGCACGCCGGAACAGGTGGCCGCCAATCCGGCCTCGCACACCGGCCGCTTCCTGGCGCCGCTACTCAAGAAGGCACGCAAATGAACCCGATTTTCAGCCTTGGCATGGACGTACGCTGGCGCGAGATGGATGCACTCGGCCATGTCAACAATGCCCAGTACCTCAGTTATGTCGAGGAAACCCGCGTGCAGTGGTTCAACAGCCTGCAGAACGGCTGGCAGGAAGGCGACTCCGCGCCGATCGTGGCGGCCATCCATGTCGATTTCCGCAAACCCATCGTGTGGCCGGAACAGATCACCGTTTCGCTGTTCGCTGAAAAACGCGGCGGCAAGAGCGCCACCATCGGCCATCGCATCCACCGTGCCGGGGACGCTGCGATCGTCTATGCCGAAGGCTATACGGTATTGGTCTGGATCGACCGCAACGGCCAGACGGTTGCCCTTCCCGATTACATCGCCGCACTTTTCCCCTAATCCAAAGCATACGCGAGACCGCCATGATCGAAATCATCCAACACGGCAATATCCATGAAATCAAACTGGCACGCCCGCCAGTCAATGCCCTGAACTTCGAACTGCTGGATGCGCTGGTAACGGCAGTGCAGGCCGCTCCGGCCAATGGCGCGGCCGGCATCGTGATCAGCGGCGGCACCAAGGTGTTTTCCGGCGGCTTGGATGTACCCTATTTATTGGGCTGCGATGCCGATGGCCTGCGCGCCTGCTGGTCGCGATTCTTCGATGCCGCGCGTGCTTTGGCGAAATCTCCGGTACCGGTGGCCGCGGCCATTTCCGGACATAATCCGGCCGGCGGCTGCGTGTTGGCGCTTTGCTGCGATTACCGCGTGATGGCGGAAGGTCCGTTCCGCATCGGCCTGAACGAAACCCAGGTTGGTCTGGCCGTCCCGGAAGCCATCCAGTACCTGATGCGCCGCATCGTCGGGGCGCACCGTGCCGAGCGCCTGATCGTGGCCGGTGCAATGATCGAATCGGCGCAGGCGCACGCACTGGGCATCATCGACGAACTGGCTCCCCAGGAAGCGGTGGTGGCAGCCGCAGTGGCCTGGCTGAAAAGCACCGTCGCCCTGCCGCAGGGCCCGCAGCGCGTTTCCCGCAGCATCGCCCGTGCCGACATCGTGCAGGCCTTGGACGGTTTCGCCGGCGACCAGATGGAACAATTCCTGCAGGGTTGGTATTCCGAAGAAACCCAGCGCGTACTTCACGGATTGTTTCCGAAGAAATGATGTTGTCAAAGCACGATTAACCGCCAACAGCCACCGGATTGGCGTCATCGGCGATCCAGCCACTCCAGCTCGGCGCGAACAAACGCCAATGATCCAGACCGGCATGGCTCAATGCGAGTGCATTGTGGCAGGCGGTCACGCCCGAACCGCAGCTGAGCAAAAATTCATTTGATCCCGCGCCCGCCGCATCGAATTCGGCGCGTAGGATTTCGGACGATTTGAACAGACCGTTCTCGAGATTCAGCGTATAGGGCCGGTTGCGCGCGCCGGGAATATGGCCGGCCTTGCGATCCAGCGGCTCGACCTCGCCGCGGAAGCGTTCCGGGGCACGGGCGTCGAGCAGAACGGCATCGGTGTCGCGGAGGCGCGTTTTCAATTCATCCACACTGACAAGCCGCTCGGTTTGGAAATGCACCGGATAGTGCGATGGTTCTGGAGCATCGGTATCGGATCCAGTCGGCAGATCCAATGCCAACCAAGCATTCAGGCCGCCGTTCAGTACCGTCACTTTTTGATGTCCGGCCAGTACGAACAGAAACCAGGCCCGTGCCGCCGCCATGGCACCGTCCGCCTGATCGTAGATGACCACCTCGTCTTCCGGCCTTATCCCGAGCCTCTCCAGCACGGACTGCCATCCGGCCTCGGTTGGCAGGGGATGGCGGCCCAGACGCGGGTCGGTCTTCGGCCCGGAAAGATCGGCGTCGAGATCCAGATATTGTGCGCCCCGGATGTGTTCATGCAGGAACTCCCGGCGACCGAGAGCCGGATCCGCGAGCGAGAAGCGGGCGTCGAGGATTTTCAAGTCCGACGCGAACAATTTGCCGGCCAGTGCCGGTGCCGAAATCAGACTCATGGCAGTTCTCCCAGACGTTGACGGAGATTGACCAGCATGCTTGCGGTGGCGCCCCAGATGCGATGATCCTGCCAGCGAAACTCCTTCAGATGGCGTATGGCGCCACGGAATTCGATGTCGAAGGGATGTTCGTTGGCGGCATCGAGAAACAAGGACAGTGGCGCTTCGAACAAGGCCTCGACTTCGACGCCGTCGGGTTCGGCATGATAAATGGAATCAATCACGGCAACCGCGGGATACACGCGGAAACCGGTGATGGTGACCAGCGGTTCAAGATAGCCGAGCAGACGCACGTGTTCGACCTGCAGACCGATTTCTTCGCGGGCTTCGCGCACGGCGGCATCGAACGGATTGGCATCCCCGGATTCGATGCGGCCGCCCGGAAAACTGATCTGTCCGGGGTGATGGCGCAGGTGCTGCGAACGCTTGGTCAGCAGTACATGCAGGCCATCGGCGCGCGGTACCAGACCGCACAACACTGACGCCGGCGCAAAGGCATCGGCTTTCGGGAGAAAGGATTCCAGCTCGGCGAGATTGTGCGGTCGCGCCTGCAGAACTTCGGATTCACTCAACAACGCGTGTTGCACCTGTTGCCAGACGGCCTGGGGCATTTCAGGAATCGCTCTCGCGTTGCGGCAGCACGGTTTCCATCAGGTATTCGCGCTGCTCCGGACTGTAAGACAGCCAATTGCCGATTTCGCCCAGGCTCCGGAAGCAGCCTTCGCAGAAGCCGTTGGCATTGACGGTGCAGATGCCCACACAGGGGCTGAGGACGGGTTGGGCCATAACCGTAAAGCCCCGGCGGACCGGGGCTTTTTCATTACTTGACGGAGATCAGTTTGATGTCCAGCAGAATGGCCTGGTTCGGACCAGGACCGCCGCGGACGGATTCAACACCGCTGCCCCAGGCTTTTTCCGGCGGCAGCAGAACCTGCCAGCGGGCGCCGTTCGGCATCTGCTGCATGATTTCCTGCATGCCCGGCAGCTTGACCACATCGCTCAGTTTGCCGGATACCGGCTTGACGTCCGCGAAGGTGCTGACGAAGGCCTGACCGGTGGTTGCCAGCGCGCCCGAGAAGTTGAATTCCACGGTGCTATTGAGATTGGGCTTGGCGCCGGCACCGGCTTCGATCACTTTGTATTGGATGCCGCTCGGCAGGGTGACCACGCCCGGCTTGGTTTTGTTGGAAGCGATGACGGCATCCGACTTCAGCTTGTTTTCACGGGCCGCAGCATCGAAGCGGGTTTTGGCTTCGGCTTCGCGCTGCTTCTGGTAGGCCACCATGGTGGCTTCCAGTTTTTCCGGAGCGATGGTCGGCGGACGCTTGGCGTAACCGTCCTGGATGGCGCGGTTGATCGCGGTGACATCCAGACCCGGGGCTTGATCGGCCATGTTGCGACCGAAATCATAGCCGAGAGCATAAGCCAGAGCGGCTTTATCGACCGGACCGCTGGCAACCGGAGTTGCGGGCTTGGCGGCGGGAGCGGTTTGCGCCAAAGCGGCGGTGGCCAAGGTGGAGGCCAGTACGGCCGACAGCAATTGCAACTTCATAGTCTCTCCAGAGTGAAAAAAAGAGCAAAAATGCTCCCGACAGGTTGATAGAATACCCATTCACCGGCCCTTCGGCTAGTGATGGCCACAGTCGATTCGACCGCAGGCCGCCTGCTTAAGTTCCAACGGAAGGATGCCCTTGTCATGAGTTACGCTAACCTGTTGATTGAATTGAAAGACAATGTCGCTTGGGTCCGCATCAACCGTCCGGACAAACTGAACGCATTGAATCGGGACACGCTGCAGGAACTGCATCGGGCCATCGAAAGCCTGAGCGCCGATGCACAAGTGCGCGTAATCGTGCTGACCGGATCGGGGCCCAAGGCCTTTGTGGCCGGCGCCGACATCGCTGAAATGAACGGCCTGAGCGCCATCGAAGCCCGTGATTTTTCCAAGCTCGGCCAGAATCTGATGCTGTCCATCGAACAATGCGGAAAGCCGGTCATCGCCATGATCAATGGCTTCGCGCTCGGCGGCGGACTCGAACTTGCCATGGCCTGCGCCATCCGTGTTGCCGCCAGCACCGCCAAGCTGGGCCAGCCGGAAGTGAATCTCGGATTGATTCCGGGCTTCGGCGGCAGCCAACGCCTGGTCCGTTTGTGCGGCAAAGCGGTCGCGTTGGATCTGTGCCTGAGCGGCCAACCGATCGACGCCGCCCGCGCGCTTGCGGTGAATCTGGTGACCCGCGTGCATGCCCCGGAGGCACTGGAAGAAGAGACTGCGAAACTGGCGTCGCACATCGCTGCACTGGCACCGCTGGCCCTGCGCGGCGTTCTCGACTGCATCCGTTACGGTGCCGAAGCGGCGCTGGATGTCGGCTTGGATTACGAAAGCCAGATGTTCGGATTGATGTTCGCCACCGAAGACATGCGGATCGGAACGGAGGCCTTTCTGAAACGGCAACCGGCCGTTTTCGCAGGCAAGTGATGACGGAGCCCGACGCCCTCGCCCGCGCCAGAGCGCTATTGGGTGAAGCGCGGTTGGCCCGTGCGGCTTTGCTGAAATGCCGCTTTGAACGCCGCGCTGAACGGCTGGAGCGCATCGTCCGCGAAACCGCCTTGAAGCGGCAACAGGCGCTGGCGGATCCGCTGGCACGTGCGCTTGCACGCGCCCAGGCGTTGGCGGAAAAAGGCGACGATGCGTGAAACCCGCTGATCGCATCGAATTCTTCAGCCGTCTTCGTGAACTCAATCCGCACCCGAAGACCGAGCTTCTGTATACCAGTGAATTCGAATTGCTGATTGCGGTGATGCTGTCCGCACAATCCACCGATGTCGGCGTGAATAAAGTGACACGCCGACTTTATCCCGTGGCCAACACGCCACAGGCGATACTGGCGCTCGGTCTACCGGCATTGCGCAAAGCCATCAGCACGCTCGGCCTTTACAACGCCAAAGCCGCCAACGTCTATGAGACCTGCCGGCTGCTGGACGAACGCCATGACGGCATCGTTCCGCGTGAGCGCGAGGCGCTTGAGGCCCTGCCCGGCGTCGGCCGGAAAACCGCGAATGTTGTCCTGAACACCGCCTTCGGCGAACCCACCATGGCGGTCGACACGCATATCTTCCGTGTCGCCAACCGGACCGGACTGGCGCCGGGAAAGACCGTACGGCAGGTGGAAGACAAACTGCTCAAAGCCGTGCCCAAGGAATTCCTGGTCGATGCCCACCACTGGCTGATCCTGCACGGCCGTTACGTCTGCAAGGCGCGCAAACCGGACTGTCCGAACTGCGTGGTGCGCAGTCTGTGCCGTTACCGCGACAAAACCGTCTGATTCGTCATTTCGGTTTGCCGCTCCTGGCAAGGAACTGTGTTCGAATTCGGATGCAGATTGCGCAGGAACTGACCGGTCGTGGGTTGCCAGGAAAATTGCTGCGCGGGTGCGATGGCGTGTTTCGGGTTTTATTCCAATGCCGTCAGGCAGGCCTCCCGCC
>JBMSNF010000014.1:0-20599 GCA_049421545.1 Arenimonas sp. | reverse complement strand
GCGCGGCTTTGCCCGTGCTGCCCGTGAACCAGACGCTGGTGACCATCAAAACCGATGTGCCGTTGGATCGGGATTACACCCAGCTGCTGCAGTTGCCGCCGCACAAAGACGATCTAACGGCCCTGTATGCACGCTTCGGCTTCAAGCAGGCACTGAAGGAGTTGGAGGGGCCATCCGCGGCCGCTTCCGCGCCGAAACCCGCCGCCGCGCCGGCCTCCGGTGAAGCCCGGCCCGCGGTGCTGCCCGAGGCCACGCCGGGCGTTTACAGCGCGGTGCTGGATTGGCCGGCATTCGACGCGATGCTGGCCGCCCTGAACGCCGCCGAACTGGTCTGCTTCGATACCGAAACCGATTCGCTCGATCCGATGCAGGCCAATCTGGTCGGTCTGAGCTTTGCGGTCGAACCCGGTGCGGCCTGGTATGTTCCGCTCGCGCATGATTATCCCGGTGCGCCGGCGCAGTTGCCTTCGGCCGAAGTCCTGCAGCGGCTGACGCCCTTGCTGACTGATGCCGGCAAGGGCAAATGCGCGCAGAACGGCAAGTACGACCTGCACGTGCTGAACCGTTGCGGCATTGCCGTGCAAGGCCTGCGCGAAGACACCCTGCTGGCCTCGTTCGTGCTCAATGCCGGCCGCGCGCGGCACGACATGGACTCGATGGCGCTGAATTATCTCGGCTATCAGACCATCGCCTACAGCGATGTCGCCGGCAAGGGCGCCAAGCAGATTGCGTTTTCGCAGGTCGCCATCGATGACGCCACCCGTTATGCCGCCGAGGATGCCGACATCACCCTGCGCCTGCACCGGCATTTCGAGGCGCAGTTGCGGCAGATCCCCGCGCTCGAGTCCTTGTATCGCAACATGGAAATCCCCCTGCAGCAGGTCCTGTGCGATATCGAGGAAAACGGCGTGCTCGTCGATGCCGCGCTGCTGCAGCGGCAGAGCGCCGATCTGTCGGCGCGCATGCTGCAGGTGCAGAACAAAGCCTATGAGATCGCCGGACGCCATTTCAACCTGGATTCCCCCAAGCAACTCGGCGCGCTGCTGTTCGATGAACTCGGGCTCGAAGCCAAACTGAAAACACCGACCGGCGCGCCCTCCACCAATGAAGAAGCGCTTGAAGCCATCGCCGATGATCACGAGCTGCCGCGGCTGATCCTAGATTACCGCGGCATGGCCAAACTGCGCAGCACTTACACCGATAAGCTCCCGCAGATGATCAACCCGCGCACCGGGCGCGTGCATACCAGCTACCACATGGCCGGCGCCGCCACCGGCCGGCTGAGCTCGAGTGATCCGAACCTGCAGAACATTCCGGTGCGCACCGAAGACGGCCGCAAAATCCGCGAAGCCTTCATCGCGCCGCCGGGACGAAAGATCCTGTCCTTCGACTACTCCCAGATCGAATTGCGCATCATGGCGCATCTGTCCGATGATGCGGGGCTGCTGGCGGCTTTCGGCTCCGGCCAGGACGTGCATCGGGCCACGGCCGCGGAAGTATTCGGTGTGCCGCTGGCGCAGGTGAGCTCCGATCAGCGGCGCGCGGCGAAAGCCATCAATTTCGGGCTGATGTACGGCATGAGCGCGTTCGGCTTGGCACGCCAGCTCGGCATCGGCCGCAACGAGGCGGCCGAGTACATCAGCCTGTATTTCAGCCGCTATCCCGGTGTGCGTGCCTATATGGACGAGACCCGTGCCAAGGCCAAGGCCGACGGTTATGTCGAAACCGTGTTCGGTCGCCGTTTATACCTGAATGAAATCAATGGCCGGAATGCCGCCCAGCGGGCCGGTGCCGAGCGTGCCGCCATCAATGCCCCCATGCAGGGCACCGCGGCCGACATCATCAAGCGCGCCATGATCGATGTTGCCGGCTGGATCAATGGCCACCGTCGGCAGGCCTTGATGCTGATGCAGGTCCACGACGAACTGGTGTTCGAAGCCGATGTGGATTTCGTGCCGCAGATGCTGGCCGAGGTCAAGACGCGCATGGAGGCGGCCGCCGTCCTCAAAGTGCCGCTTCTGGTCGAGGCGGGCACCGGCGCGAATTGGAATGAGTCGCATTAACCCTGTGACCGCAAAGTTCACAAAGAATTTACAGTTCCGGGCAGCCGATTCACTAGTCATTAACCCTTTTTGTGATTAACTACACCTAACAAGCGCAAGGCTTGTTGGATGTCTCTCCCCAGAGAAATCCGAAGGAGATTGGCTTTCCCCGGCCACCTTCTTTAAACCCTGGCCCCGCATGCTTCCCCTGGCATGCGGGGCTTTTTTTTCAGCTCTGTTTCAGGGCGCGACGGATGAACTCCGGCTGGGCCAGGGCGCCGTGATGGACGCCGGCATTGTAGTATTCGGTGCGGAAGGTCTTGGCGGCAGCGGCGTCATTGCGGAAGCTGGCCAGATCGCGGCCGTTTTTGGCGGCGAGGGTGCAGCTCCACCAGCCGGTCGGGTAGCACGGCTGCGGAAACGGCAGGGTCCTGAAGCCGCGGAAGCCGGCGTCGGTCATCGCCGCGATCATGTCCTGGATCAGGTTCATCAACGCCAGCGGCGATTCGCTCTGTTGGACCAGCAGGCCATCGGGGCGCAGCGCCTTGAAGCAGTTTTCGTAGAAGGCGCGGTTGAACAGGCCTTCGGCCGGTCCGACCGGATCGGTCGAATCGACGATGATGATGTCGATGCTTTCCGGTGCGGCGGCGGCCATGTAGGCGATGCCGTCATCGAACATTACGGTGGCGCGCGGGTCGTTGTTGCTCTCGCACAGTTCCGGAAAGTATTTCTCGGCCATGCGGGTGACCTGCTCGTCGATGTCGCACTGCACGACGGTTTCGACATCCGCGTGTTTCAGGCATTCGCGCAGGGTGCCACAGTCACCGCCGCCGATGATGACGATGTTCTTCGGCGCCGAATGCGTATAGATCGGGGCGTGCGACATCATCTCGTGGTAGAAGAAGTTCTCGCGCGTGCTCACCATCATCGCGCCGTCGATCACCATCAGGTTGCCGAAATCGGTGGTTTCGAAAATCTCGATCTTCTGGAACGGCGACTGCACTTCGTCCAGCTTGCGCACGGTGCGGAAACCGATGGCCGATCCGGTGTGTTCGAAGTTCTCGTAAAACCAGCTGGAGTCTGCCATGGCGAAGGTGTCCTGAGGGCGGTAAAAAGTGAGGCGCATTGTATCCGATAACCGGCCCCGGGGGGTACAATACGCGTCCCAAACGAGGATTCCTGCCCATGAACGCCTGGTCGGTCGACGACGCCAAACAGCTGTATTCCATGCCGTTCTGGTCGGAAGGTTATTTCGATGTCGATGAGCGCGGCCGCGTGTGCGCGCAACCGCTCGGTCCGGAAGGCCCGCGCCTGCCGATTCCCGAGCTGATCGAGCAGGCCTGCGCCGATGGGGTCAAGTTGCCGCTGCTGTTGCGCTTTTCCGACATCCTCCCGCACCGGCTGCAGGCCATGCAGCGCGCCTTCAATGCCGGCATGGGCCACCTCGGCTACAAAGGCGGCTACACCGCGGTGTATCCGATCAAAGTCAACCAGCATTTCGGCGTGGCCGGCGTGCTGGCCATGGCCGGTAACGAGCAGTTCGGCCTGGAGGCCGGATCCAAGCCGGAGCTGATGGCGGTGCTCGGTCTGGCCAAGCCCGGCAGCGTCATCGTCTGCAACGGCTACAAGGACCGCGAGTTCATCCATCTGGCGCTGCTCGGCAAGCAGCTCGGCTTCGATACCACCATCGTGGTCGAGAAGCCCTCCGAACTCGACATGATCCTGCAGGAAGCGGCCAAGCTCGGCGTCATGCCGGGCATCGGCGTGCGTCTGCGTCTGTCCACGCTCGGCGCCGGCAAGTGGCAGAATTCCGGCGGCGATAAAGCCAAATTCGGCCTGTCGCCCCGTCAGGTGCTGGATCTGGTCGCGCGCCTGCGCGCCGCCGGCCAGCTCGAGTGCCTGCAGCTTCTGCATTTCCACATGGGCTCGCAGATCTCCAACCTGCGCGACATCGCCGCCGGCATGCGCGAAGCCGTGCGCTATTTCGTCGAGCTCAGCAAGGCCGGTTGTCTGATCCGTTTCATGGATTCCGGCGGCGGTCTCGGTGTCGATTACGAGGGCACGCGCTCGCGCGGCGCCTGCTCGATCAATTACCGCCTCGAGCAGTTCGCGCAGACGCTCATCCAGCCCCTGCAGGAAGCCTGTGCCGAGCACGGGCTTCCGGAGCCGCGCATGATCACCGAAGCCGGCCGGGCGATGACCGCCCACCACGCGATGATGGTGGTGAACGTTTCGGAAGTGGAGCAGGCGCCGGACGGCGCCGTCCCGGACGCGCGCACTGGCGAGCCGCTGGTGATCAAACACCTGCGCGATCTGGTGCGCAGCATCGACAGCCGCACCGCGCTGGAGGTCTATCTCGAAGCCCAGCATTATCTGGCCGAAGGCCAGGCCCTGTTCGCGCACGGCCAGCTCGGCCTCGATGACCGCGCCCTGCTCGATGATCTGTTCTATGCCATCGCGCATGCGGTGCGCCGGCAGCTGAATCCGGACGACAAGAGCCACCGCGAGGTGCTGGACGAGCTCGACGAGCGGCTGGTGGATAAATACTTCGTCAATTTTTCGGTGTTCGAATCCATTCCCGACGTCTGGGCCATCGACCAGGTGTTTCCGATCATGCCGATCGCGCGCCTGGACGAGCGCCCCGAACGGCACGGCGTCATCGCCGATCTGACCTGCGATTCGGACGGCCGGGTCGATACCTATGTGCAGTCGCAGACGCTCGGACATTCGCTGCCGGTGCATGCCCTGAAGCAGGGCGAAAGCTACCGGCTGGGGGTGTTCATGGTCGGCGCCTATCAGGAAACCCTGGGCGACATCCACAATCTGTTCGGCGACACCGATACCGCCAACGTCAGTCTGGATGCGCTCGGCGGTTACCGCATCGAGCGTCAGCGCAAAGGCGACACCACCGATGTCATGCTGGATTATGTCGGCTACCGGCTGGATGAATTGCGCGCACGCTATCGCCACCTGGTCGACCATGCCGGTCTGGATGCCGGCGCCGCGTCCGCGGCATTGGCGGCATTGGAAGTGGGGCTGACCGGTTACACCTATCTCGAAGAAACCCTGCACGGAGTCTGAGCATGAAGCCCATCAGTCGCGTTGGATTCATCGGCCTCGGTGCCATGGGCGGCCCCATGGCCGGCCATCTCCAGGCCAAAGGCCTGCTCGCGGTGGTCGGCAACCGCACGCCGGAAAAAGCCGTGGCATTGGCGGAAACGCTCGGGGTCGCCGCTGCCAAGGCGCCATCGGATTTCTCCGGATGCGATGCGGTGGTGTTGTGCGTGTCGATGGATGCCGATGTCCTGCAATGCTGCCGCGATCTCGCCGGCGTTCTGGCGCCCGGCGCCTTGGTGATCGACCATTCCACCGTGGCCCGCGAAACCGCACTGGCCGCCGCGGCATTGTTGGCCGAAGCCGGCATTGCCTTTCTGGATGCGCCGGTATCCGGCGGAGTCGAGGGTGCGCGCAACGGCAAGTTGTCGGTGATGGTCGGTGGCGATGCCGAGGTGCTCGCTTCCGCGCAGGAGTTGCTTTCGGCGTATGCCCTGCGCGTCACCCTGATGGGGCCGACCGGAGCAGGGCAGGCCACCAAAGCGGTCAACCAGGTGCTGGTGGCCGGCATCGCGCAGGCCGTCTGCGAAGGACTGGCCTTCGGCGATGCGCTGGGCCTGAAGCCGGAGTCGCGGGTGCCGACATTGGCCGCCGGCGCCGCCGGCAATTGGTTTCTGGATAAACGCGGCGCCACCATGATGGCCGATCAATTCACGCCCGGATTCAAATCAGCCCTGTTGTTGAAGGATCTGCGCATCGTGCAGGCTATGGCCGAGGCACTCGGCCGGCATTACAGCGTGGTCGAGCAGAGTCTGGTTGATTACGCGAAACTGGTCGACGCCGGTTACGGCGAGGAAGACACCTCGGCCCTGATCCGTCTCAAGCGCGCAAACTGATCCGTGATTATTTGACTTTGATGCTGGCGGCAGCGATGCCGATTCCGGCCAGATTGGCCTTGGCGGCTTCCGCCGCTCTGGCGTTCGGATAAGGTCCGAGCCGGACCCGATACACCGTTTTGCCGTTCACTTCCGCGGTTTCCACACGCGCGGTTTCTCCGGCCAGTGCAATCCGCGCCTTCAGATCATCGGCATCGGCATTGCGCTCGAAAGCGCCCGCCTGAAGCAGATAGCGCGACTCTTCGGCGGGTTTCGCCGTTTCCGTCGGTGGTTTTGCCGCCGTATCCTCCGGATTCGCCGCGGCGCCGTCTGCCACCGGTGCCGTCGGATCCGCGGTTTCGGCAGCGGGCACATCGACCGTTTCCTGCGTCGGCAGCACGTCGTAGAAGCTGTAATCGGTGTCGAGGACGCCATCATCGGTGCCGCTGGCCGGCGGCTCAACGCCCGGCTCGGCGTCTTCAACCGCGGTTTTTCCCGCCTGCGGTACCGGCACATCGCTCGGCGGTGGCGCGCTGAGCAGCTTGTATTGCAGGTAGCCGAAGTACGCCAGTGCACCGATCAGCAATCCGGCCAGCAGCCAGGCCCAGGCCGGCGTGCCTTTGCTGCCCTGGCGGCGTGCCTGCACTTTCTTCGCCATTACATGCGCTCCGGCGCGGATACGCCCAGCAGGGCCAGACCGTTGCCCAGTACCTGCGCGGTCGCTTTGCACAGGCCGAGACGGGCGCTGCGGACGGCTTCGTCTTCGCTCAGGATGTCGCAGTTCTCGTAGAACGAATGGAAGGCATTGGCGGTTTCGCGCAGATAATTCGCCAGAATCTGCGGCCCGCGGTTGACGGCCGCCGATTCGATGACTTCCGGGAAGCGCATCAGTTCGCCGAGCAGTACGGTTTCGGCATCGCTGTCCATCAGCTCGCGGTTGGCCACGGCGGCGCTGTCGTTGTAGCTCCACTGTTTTTCACGGAGCTTGCGGAACAGGCCGGCCGAGCGGGTGATCGCGTATTGGATGTAATACACGGGGTTCTCTTTCGAATGGCTCTTGGCCAGGTCGAGGTCGAAATCCAGATGCTGGTCGTTGCTGCGCATGACGTAGAAGAAGCGCGCGGCGTCGTTGCCCACTTCCTCCCGCAGTTCGCGCAGGGTCACGAAGCTGCCGGCGCGGGTCGACATCTGCACGCGTTCGCCGCCGCGGTAAAGGATGGCGAACTGCACCAGCTGGATTTCGATTTTGGATTCGTCCAGCCCAAGGCCCTTGGCCGCCGCTTTCAGACGCACGATGTAGCCGTGGTGGTCGGCGCCGAAGATGTACAGTGCGCGCTCGAAGCCGCGTTCGAATTTCGACAGCAGGTAGCCGATGTCGGAGGCGAAGTAGGTGGAGACGCCGTTGTCGCGGATGACCACGCGGTCCTTGTCGTCGCCGAAGTCGGTGGCGCGGAACCACAGGGCGCCGTCCTGTTCGTACAGATGGCCGTTCGCCCGCAGGATGTCGACCGCGCGCTGCACGTAGCCGTCGACGCTGAGAGAGCGCTCGGAGAAGAAGCTGTCGTGGTCGACGCCGAAGCCGTGCAGATCGTTGCGGATGTCGGTCAGGCAGAAGTCCAGACCGGCGTTGAACACCAGGCGGTAATCGTTGTCGCCCAACAGGCGGCGGGCGTTGGCGATCAGCGCGTCGACGTGTTTTTCCTTGTCGCCGCCCTGGCCTTCGTCCTCCGGTACGCCCTCGAAAATGTCGAGCGCGCCGAAGCGCAGGCGGTCGCCTTCCTGGGCGCGCAGCGCGCGGGCGATGTCGACGACATAATCGCCTTTGTAGCCGTTGTCGGGGAAACGCACCGACACGCCGCACAACTCGTGGTAGCGCAGCCATACGCTGATGGCCAGGATGTCCATCTGGCGGCCGGCGTCATTGACGTAGTATTCGCGCTGGACGCTGTGTCCGGCGGCTTCCAGCAGGTTGGCGACGGTCGCCCCGTAGGCGGCGCCGCGGCCGTGACCGACGTGCAGCGGCCCGTTCGGATTGGCCGAAACGAATTCGACGGTGATCGATTCGCGCGAACCTGCCGGCTGCCGGCCGAATTCGGCACCGGCTTCGAAAACGCGGCGGACGGTGGACAGCAGGCAACGCCGTGAAATGGTGAAATTGATGAAGCCCGGTTTGGCCACGGCCACTTTTTCGATGTGCTTGGACTCGTCATTGGCGTCCATGCTGCCGATCAGGGTTTCGGCCAGCGCCATCGGATTCATGCCGATGCGCTTGGCCAGCAGCAGGGCGATGTTGGTGGCGTAATCGCCGTGTTCACGCGATTTGGTGCGCTCGATGACGTAATCGGGCAGTTCCAGGTCGGCGGGGATTTTGCCCTCGCGGCGCAGATCGAGGAGGGCTTGCGCCACCAGTTCACGGAGATGGTCTTTCACGGGCGGGATTCGGATTCCATGGGAGTCCGTTATTGTAGCCCGAACCGGCCGACGGGCGCATCCGGGCGCGATTCAGAGCCAGCCGCGTTCAGCGAAGGAGGTGACCGCATTGCCGGCCACGATGAAGTGATCGAGCACCCGGATATCCACCAGCGCCAGCGCCTGTTTCAGCCGCACGGTCAAGGCATGATCGGCCGCGCTCGGCTCCGGGTGTCCGCTGGGGTGGTTATGCACCAGCAAAACCGCCGCCGCCTGGTGCCGCAAGGCCTGCTGCACGACCACCCGCGGATGCACTTCGGCGCCATCGAGTCCGCCGGCGAACAGCTCCTCGTAACGGATCAGGCGGTGGCGTGCATCCAGAAAAAGACAGCCGAAGATTTCCCGGGGTCGGTCGCGCAGCTCGGTTCTCAGCCACTGCCGGACCTGCTCGGGATCGTTCAGCACATGCCCGGTCCGCGGCGCCTGGCACCAGTAGCGGGTGCCGAGCTCCAGACTGGCGGCCAGTCTGCAGGCCGTTCCGATGCCGACACCGTAGTGACGGCTGAATTCGCCGATCGCACTTTGTTTCAAGGCCCGAAGTGCATCGCATCCCGAGGCCTCTTCCGGCAGCTGCAAGGGACCGCGTTGCGGTGCGCCGATCAGCTGTAGCAGTTCATGCTGGCTGAGTGCACCGATGCCATGCGCCAGCGCCTTGTTCTGTAAGGTGATCCATGCCGGTCGTGCGGGTTTGTCCATACCGGCAGTTTGCCGCGCGGAATTGGCCGCATCTGTCGGAATCCGCTGGCTTTTCGGTTAAGCTAATGCGCAAGACCGTGTCGGGGAAACTGGGTGGCATTATTGGACGGAAAGCATGTTCTGTTGGGCATTACCGGCGGCATTGCCGCTTATAAATGCGCCGAACTCGTGCGCGGCCTGCGCAGGGCCGGGGCCGAGGTGCGCGTGGTGATGACGGCCGCTGCCGAACGTTTCGTGACGCCGACCACCCTGCAGGCGCTGTCCGGAAACCCGGTGCGCTCCAGTCTTTGGGATGAAGCCGCCGAGGCGGCCATGAGCCACATCGAATTGGCGCGCTGGGCCGATGTGGTCCTGGTAGCGCCGGCCAGTGCCGATGCCTTGGCGCGCTTCGCCGGCGGACAGGCCAATGATCTGTTGAGCACCCTGTGTCTGGCCACCGAGGCGCCGGTGCATCTGGCGCCGGCGATGAACCGGGTGATGTGGGCCAATGCGGCGACGCAGGCCAATGTCGCGGCATTGCGTGCCCGCGGATTCCGCATCCACGGACCGGGCAGCGGCGAGCAGGCCTGCGGCGAAACCGGCGAGGGCCGGATGCTCGAACCGGAGCAGCTCATCGACGCGCTGGCGGGACATGCCGGCCCCTGGCAGGGCAGGCATCTGTTGATTACCGCCGGTCCGACGTACGAAGATCTGGATCCGGTCCGTTTTCTCGGCAACCGCAGCTCCGGCAAGATGGGCTTCGCCCTCGCCGAAGCCGCCATGGCGAAGGGCGCGCAGGTCACTTTGGTCGCCGGGCCGGTCATGCTCCAGACACCGGCCGGCGTGCGCCGGATCGATGTCCGCACTGCCGTACAGATGCACGAGGCGGTCATGGCCGAACTCGCCGGTATCGATACTTTCATTGCGGCCGCGGCGGTCGCCGATTACCGTCCAAAAACCGTCAGTGCCGGGAAAATTAAAAAATCCGATGCCGACGCGTCGCTTGATCTGGAACGCACGCCGGACATTCTGGCTGCGGTTTCCGCCAGCCCGCTGCGCCCCAAGCGGGTGGTCGGATTTGCCGCCGAAACCGAGCACCTCGACCAATACGCACAGGAAAAAATGCGGAACAAGAACCTCGATGCCATTGCCGCCAACGTGGTCGGCATGCCCGGGTCGGGATTCGAGAGCAGCCACAATGCCTTGACCGTATTCACCCGTGGCGGCCGCCACGCCATTCCCCTTGCCACCAAACGCCAGGCCGCCGATGCGCTCCTGGACATCCTGCTGGAGCAGTTGCCATGAACCCTGTCCTGGAAGTCGACTTCCGCATCCTCGATGCCCGTCTGGGCACCGAATTTCCGTTGCCGGAATACGCGACCGCGCATTCGGCGGGTTTGGATCTGCGGGCGATGCTGGATCAGACGCTGACGCTGCAACCCGGCGATTGCCATCTGATTCCGACCGGCATGGCCATCCATATCTGCGATGCCGGCGTCTGTGCGCACATACTGCCGCGCTCGGGTCTCGGCCACAAGCAGGGGCTGGTGCTCGGCAACAGTGTCGGGCTGATCGACGCCGACTACCAGGGGCCGCTCATGGTCAGCCTCTGGAACCGCGGCAATGCGGCGCAAACCATACAGCCCGGTGATCGCATCGCACAGCTGGTTTTCATGCCCGTGCTGCGGGCGAAATTCCGTCAGGTCGAGCAGTTCGCCGAGAGCGCGCGCGGCCAGGGCGGTTTCGGTCATACAGGAGTCGCTTGATCATGTCCGCGAAGAATTTCCGTGTTGAACGCGCACGCGCCTGGGTGCAGCAGCATCCCTGGCAAACCGCCACTCTGCTTTCCGTCCTTTTCGGGCTGTGGTTCGCCTACAAAGGCTTCGATCTGTACATGCAGAACAAGGACGCACGCGACATCATCACCGCGCGTGATACCGCCACCGCGACGGTCGCGGCCCGCAGCAATGCGCTGATCAACCGGATGATGCAGGCCCAGAAAAAAGTGGAGCCGGTGACTGCCGTGACCGGTGAGGCGTCCATCGTGCAGACATTCAAGGAGACGTTCGGGAATGCCGAGGCGGTTGAAGTTTATATTCCCGGTCTGGAAACCGCCTATGACGATGTGGCCAGCTTCGGTGCCGGACGTCTGGCCCTGCTTGAAGCCGCCACCAATGACCAGCAGGTCGCGGTGCGGATCATCAAGGCGGACGGCGGCCATCGCTTGGGGTTGGCCAAATCGGTCGGCACGGAGACCGACATGCGCCTGGTGTATGTGCAGCTTCCGATGAGCGCCCTGGACGGCATACTGGATGTGACCCAGGAAGAACACAGTTATCTCGGTCTGCGCCAGGGTCAGACCGATGTGCTGAGCCATGGCGACACGACCTTGGCCAGCACGGCGGAAATCAACGCGGTCGCCATTGCCAAAACCCCTTGGCGGGTGGTGGCATCCGCTCCCTTGGCGGAGAAAGGCCTGTTCAGTGCCGGCGGCATTGGCGAGCTGGTATTGGCCTTGCTTTTCGTCCTGTTCAGTGTCGGCTGCTGGTTCGCGCCGGGGATTCTGCAGCGGCGCAGCGGTCTGGAAAGCACCGACGCCGAAGGCGAGGGTGCCGACATGACACTGGAGCAGATGAAGCAGGCCGGCGTCATCGCCGCGCAGGCACCACCGGTGCCGGAATTCAACATCAAGGAATCGCTGCAACCGAAAGTCCCGCTGGAGCGCTCGATTTTCAGGGCTTACGACATCCGCGGCATCATCGGCGTCAATCTCGATCCCGGCGTCGCCTGCAAGGTCGGCGAGGCGGTCGGTACGATTCTGGTTGAAAAGGGACTGCGCGGCATCGTCGTCGGTTACGACGGCCGGCTGTCATCACCGGCGATGGCCGAAGGGCTCTGCGAAGGTCTCGCCTCCACCGGCATCGAGGTCATCAACATCGGACAGGTACCGACGCCGGTGGTCTATTTCGCCGCCAATACCGGTGAGTTCACCAGCGGCATCTCGGTGACCGGCTCGCACAATCCGCCGGACTACAACGGTTTGAAAATCGTCATTGACGGCCACACGCTTTCCGGCGATGCCATCATGGACATCTTCAACCGCATCATCGAAAAGAAAATCATCCGAGCCGAGAACCCCGGGCGGATCCGCCAGCAGGACGTCATTCCCGATTACATCAACCGCATCGCCGAGGATGTCCATATCGAGCAGCCGCTGAAGGTGGTGGTCGACTGCGGCAACGGCGTCCCGGGCGCGGTCGCCCCCCAGGTCCTGCGCGCCATCGGTGCCGAGGTCGAAGAACTGTACTGCGAGGTCGACGGCCATTTCCCCAATCATCATCCCGATCCGAGCGATCCGAAGAACCTGCTCGACCTGATCGATATGGTCAAAGACAGCGGTGCCGATATCGGGCTGGCCTTCGACGGCGATGGCGACCGTCTCGGCGTGGTCACCAAATCCGGCGAAGTGATTTTCGCCGATCGCCTGCTGATGCTGTTCGCCGAAGACGTGCTCAGCCGCAATCCAGGTGCGGCCATCATCTATGACGTCAAGTGCACCGGTGCGCTGCAGGGCCATATCCTGCGCAACGGCGGCAGTCCGCTGATGTGGAAGACCGGCCATTCGCTGATCAAAGCCAAGATGAAGGAAACCCATGCCGAGCTGGCCGGCGAGATGAGCGGGCATTTCTTCTTCAACGAGCGCTGGTTCGGGTTCGATGACGGCATTTACGCCGCCGCCCGCCTGCTTGAGATTCTTGCCGCCGTCCCGGAGGGTGTCCAGGCCAAGTTCGACGAACTGCCCAAACTGGTTTCGACGCCGGAATTGAAGGCCGAAGTCGCCGAAGGCGAACAGCATGCCTTCATCGCCCGCTTCGTCGAGCAGGCCCATTTCGAAGGTGCACGCATCAGCCTGATCGATGGCGTGCGTGCCGACTGGCCGGATGGCTGGGGATTGGTGCGGGCGTCAAACACCACGCCGGTGTTGGTGCTCCGTTTCGAAGCGAATGACGATGCGGCGCTGGCACGCATCCAGGAAGCGTTCCGTGCGCAATTGCTGGCGTTGAAGCCGGATATGGTCCTGCCGTTCTGAATCAGGGCTGTGCCGGCGGTGCGCCGGCATCGTTCGGCAGGGCGGCGCGCCGGGCATCGGCTTGGGCCTTCATGCTGCGGTATTTTTCCAATGTCAGCGCAAACTCCGCCTGCAAGGCGCGGTAGTTGACGTTGAGCCGGTCCATCTGTTCGGTCTGTTTCGCGACCAGTGACTGGGTTTCGGCCAGCATCTTGAGTTTTCCGGCATCCAGCGTCTGCCCGTTCATCTCGGCTTCGCTCAGCTCGTTCAGGGTGCTGATCAGCACCGCGCGCCGCGATTGGATGCTGGCTTTCAACGAAATGATGGTCTGTTTGAGCAGATCGGTGCGTTCATCGAAGAAACGCTGCAGGTCCTGTTCGGTTTCATAGTTGACCAGCATGCCCTGTTCGATGCGCTTGGCCTTTTCAGCCTCCGCCATGGCCGCGGCTTCCGCCTGCGCCTGTTGCTCGGCCGCCGCCTTCTCGGCGGGCGAGAGCTGGCTCTGCACGTCGTTCTTGAGAGAGCCGGTCTTGGCGTTGTATTCCTTGCGCGCCTTGTCGACGGCATCCGGCGGCAGCTGGTCGCTGATCTGGACCTTGCCGTCCTTGTCGACCCACCGGTAGATCTTCTTTTCCTGCGCGCCAACGCCGGCAACCAGTGCGGTACCCAGCAATGCAGTCAGCAGCGGTTTGACGTTCGGCATTTCAGACCCCGTAGTGATTGCGGTAATTCTGCAGTGCCTGCCGGTATTGTGCAAGTTCGGCCTGATGGTCGACGAAGGCCAGCAGTTCGCCGAGGCCGACGATGCTGAACACCGGAAATCCGAACTGCTGCTGGATTTCCTGGCTGGCCGACAGCGCCGAGTCCTTGCCTTTTTCCTGGCGGTCCAGGGCGATGACGATGCCGGCCACTTCGGCGCCCTGGGCACGGATGATGTCAATCGATTCCCGGATGGCGGTGCCGGCGGTGATGACGTCGTCGATGATCAGGACCCGGCCGCGGACCGGCGCGCCGATCAGGCTGCCGCCTTCGCCGTGGCTTTTGGCTTCCTTGCGGTTGAACGCCACCGGCACATTGCGGCCCTGACGCGCGAGAGCGATGGCCGCTCCGGTCGCCAACGGCAGTCCCTTGTAGGCCGGACCGAACAGCATGTCGAAGGCCACGCCGCAATCGAGGATGCGGGCGGCATAGGCCTCGCTGACCTGATTCAGGCTGTCGCCGTCATCGAACAGGCCGGCGTTGAAGAAATAAGGGCTGACGCGGCCGGATTTCAGGGTGAACTCGCCGAAGCGCAGCACCTGCCTGCGGACGGCCAACTCCAGGAATTGCTGCTGGTAAGTCTGCATTTTCCCCACTTCACTCGCGCATTGGGCTAATCTTGAGAACAAGTTTATCAGCAGTTGACCGGCATGCGAATCATCAGCTTCAACGCCAATGGCATCCGTTCCGCGGCCAGCAAGGGTTTCTTCGACTGGTTCGCCGGGCAGGATGCCGACGTCCTGTGCGTTCAGGAAACCAAGGCGCAGGAACACCAGCTCGGTGACGGCCTGTTCCGGCCCGCGGGCTACAATGCTTTCTTCCGCGACGCCAGCACCAAGAAAGGGTATTCCGGCGTCGCCATTTACTGCCGGAATACGCCGGATGCCGTGATCACCGGCCTGGGCTGGGCGCCTTTCGATGAAGAAGGCCGCTACATCGAGGCGCGCTTCGGCGATCTCTCGGTGGTTTCGCTGTATCTGCCTTCGGGCTCGTCCGCGGAAGAACGCCAGCATTTCAAATTCGAAGTCATGGACTGGATCCGTCCGAAGTTCAAGGCGATGCTTGCCGGCGGCCGCAAGATCGTGCTCTGCGGCGACTGGAACATCGCGCACACCGCGATGGACATCCGCAACGCCAAGTCGAACGTCAAGAATTCCGGATTCCTGCCCGAAGAGCGTGAATGGATGACGGCATTGACCGTGCAGGACGGATGGGTCGACAGTTACCGTCATCTCCGGCCGGACGGCCAGGACTATACCTGGTGGAGCCAGCGCGGCGCGGCACGCGCCAAGAACGTCGGCTGGCGCATCGATTACCAGATGGTCAGTCCGAACCTGAAGCCGGCCCTGCGCGATTGCGCCATCGCCGCCGAACCGAAGTTCTCCGATCACGCGCCATTTACCGTGGACTATGACTGATGAGTGAAACGCAATCCTACAAAGGCTGGCAGGGCATCAAGCGCGCCTTCGGAACGCCCTCGGCGGCGACGCTGCTGTTCTTCGGATTCGGTTGCGGCTTGCCGTTCCTGTTGATCGTGGGCGGTACGCTGTCCACGTGGTTACGTGATATTGGGCTTGCGCTCAGTCTGATTGGCTTGTTGAGTTTCGCCAGTTTCTTCTATGTGCTGAAATTCCTGTGGGCACCACTGCTCGACCGTTATGCCCTGCCGTTTCTCGGGCGCCGGCGCGGTTGGTTGTTCGCTTCGCAGCTGTTGTTGCTGTTATCCCTGTTGACCATGGCCTACACCGATCCCGCGGCGCACCTGTCCACGCTGATCGCATTCGTGGCATTGGCCGCATTCGCCGGAGCCACGCAGGACATCCTGGTGGATGCCTACCGCATCGAAATCGTCGAACCGCATGCGCAGGGGGCCTTGGCCGCCACTTATACGCTGGGTTACCGTGTCGGTTTGATTCTCGGTGGCGCCATGGCGCTCTATTTCGCCGAGCTGTTCGGGTGGCAAATCACCTACACCGTGATGGCCTTGCTGATGCTGTTGCCGCTGGCGGCCACATTGCTCGCACGCGAGCCCGAAACCCGCGTCGCCATCCGCAAGGTCAGTCTGGCGGAGGCCTTCATCGAACCGTTCCGCGAGTTTTTCTCGCGCAACGGGGTGCTGCTGGCGCTGGCGTTTCTGGTGTTCGTCGGGCTGTATAAATTTCCCGACCAGATGATTGGCGTATTGGCCGGTCCGTTCTACCTCGATTCGGGCTATACCAAAGCCGATATCGCCACTGTATCGAAACTGTATGGCGTCTGGCTCGGCATCGGCGGCGCCTTCCTCGGCGGCGTATGCGTGGCGGCCTTCGATATCCGCAAATTGCTGGCGATGGCGGCCGTCGGCGTGGCACTGTCGAACCTGGCATTTCTGCTGATGGCGCAGAACCCTTCCGAGATCTGGGCGTTCTTCGCTGCGATTACCGCGGACAATCTGGCACAGGGTTTCGCCGGGACCGTGCTGGTGGCGTTCATGTCGGGCCTCACCAACCAGAATTTCACCGCCACGCAATATGCTTTGCTGGTCTCGCTGGCCAATCTGCCGGGAAAATTCGTCGGCGGCTTTTCGGGTTACATCGTCGAACAGAGCAGTTACTCCGCGTTCTTTCTGATCAGTGCGGTATCGGTGGTGCCGGCATTGCTGCTGTTGGCCTGGTTGTGGCGGCACATCGGCGCCAGTTCCGATCAGGCCTGATAGATTGCTCCGAGAATGCGCGGCCCGGCCGCGCCGGTGACTTCCACGACGTTGCCGGACCGGCCTTCGAGGCATTGCTTGGCCAGCCAGGCGAAAGCCATCGCTTCCACGTAATCCGGATCGACGCCGAGCGTCGCCGTCGACCGGACCGGACAGGCCAGCAGCGCCTGCAGATTCCGCATCAGCAGGGCGTTGTGCACGCCGCCGCCGCAGACCAATACCGATTCCGGTGCGCTGCCATCAAGCTGAATCGCATCCGCGATGGCACGTGCCGTAAACAGATTGAGCGTGTGTAAAACGCTTTCCGGCGACAGACGCAGGCCCTGCAGATGGTAATCCAGCCAGTCGAGCTGGAAATAATCGCGGCCGGTGCTTTTCGGCGGTGGCAGCTGCAGCCAGGGATCCGACAGCAGGCGTTCGAGCAGTTCCGCATCGGGCATGCCAAGGGCGGCCTTGTCGCCCTGTGCATCGAAAGCGATGCCCCAATGTTTGCGGCACCAGGCATCCATCAGGCCATTGCCGGGCCCGCAATCGAAACCGCTGACGCAACCATCGCCCGGAAGCAGGGTGATATTGGCGATGCCGCCGATGTTGAGGACCACGCGGCCGCGGCCGGCCTCGCCGAACAGCGCGGCGTGGAAGGCGGGCACCAAGGGCGCACCCTGGCCGCCGGCGGCGACATCGCGTCGCCGGAAGTCGGCCACGGTGGTGATGCCGGTGCGTTCGGCGATGATGTTGGCATCCCCCAATTGCAGGGTGTACGGGATGTCGGCTTTCGGATCGTGGCGCAGGGTCTGGCCGTGGCTGCCGATGGCGCGGATCGATTCCGGAGCGAGCCGGCGTTCGGCGCAGAAGGCCGTGACCGCTTCGGCAAAGGCTTCGCCGAGCAGGGTTTCCAGTTGACCGACCTGTTCCAGACTGACTGGCGCATTCGACTGCGAGAGTGCCAGCAGGATCTCGGTCAGCGCTTCCGGCAGGCGGCGGTGGCCGTGCGCGAGCAGTTGCGCGCCGCTGCTGAAATCGACCAGAGCCACATCGATGCCGTCAAGGCTGGTGCCCGACATCAGTCCGATATACAGGGACGGGGACATGTTCAGCGCAGCTCGGTGGCTGCGGATTGTTCCATCATCGCCACGGCCGGTGCGGTGGCGCGCCGGAATGCGGCAAGTGCCGCGCCGCGCAGCGGTTCCGGTTTCGGCATGGTCACCTTCAGCGGATTGACCTGTTGGCCGTTGACGCGGAACTCGTAATGCAGATGCGGGCCGGTGGCCAGGCCGGTGCTGCCGACGCGGCCGATGATGCTGCCCTGTGCGACCGACTGCCCCCGCTTGTATTTGCCGAAGGCCGACATATGTCCATACAGCGTGGAGCGGCCCTGTCCATGGTTGATGATGATGGTTTTGCCATAGCCGCTTTTCCAGCCGGCGAATTCAATCCGGCCATCACCGGCAGCCATGATTGGCGTACCGGTGCGGGCCGCGTAATCGACACCTTTGTGGGCGCGCATGCGGCCGAGCACGGGATGCTTGCGCATGCCGAAGGTCGAGCTCAGGCGTGCGAATTCGATCGGAATCCGCATCAGTACTTTTTTCAGGGGTCGGCCGCTGGCGTCGAAATACTCCTCGCGCCCGTTGTGGTTATAGCGGAACGCCGTGTATTCCTTGCCGCGGTTGACGAAGCTGGCGGCACGGATGTGGCCCTGGCGGTAGGGGTTGCCCTCGAGGAAACTCTGTTCGTAGACCACCTGGAAGCGGTCGCCGTCGCGCAGGTCGTCGACGAAATCGATGTCGTATTTGAACACGTTGGCGATCTGGTTGACCACATTGCCGTCCAGCCCCGCCCGCTTGGCGTCGGCATACAGCGAGCTGGTGATTTCACCGCTGGCCACCATCAGCCGGTTTTCCAGAGGACGCACGGTGATCTGCTCGCGGACCACGCCGTTTTCAAGCGTCAGATTGACCTGCTCCAGATCGCTGCGGTCGAAGCGCATCGCGCGCAGCTGGTCGTAGCCGTTGATTTCGAATTCGAGGATGTCACCGTCACGGATGCGCCGGAAGCTGTCCCGCGCGGCTGGGCTGGCCATCACCTGCTGCAGGGTCTTGCCCGAGAGGCCCATGTGCTCGAAGATTTCGCTGACGGTCTGGCCTTTCTCCACCGTGATGCTTTGCCAGCGGAATGCGCCCAGATCGAGCGCTTTGCGCGAGAAACCGGGGCTGTGCACGAGCGCCGGTGCCAAGGCCAGCGTGTGCGCCGACTGCAGGGCCGGTATCAGCGATGCCACGAAAATTCCGGTCAACAGCATCAGTCCGGCGGATTGCCAACGGGATCGGTCCCAGCTGCGGAGGGTGTTCAGGGTTTTGGTCAATCGCAAGGGAAGTCCTTCGGGGACAGCGTTCGGGCAATGGGCTAAAATAACCAGTCCGGATGCCGCGCGTCAAACCCCCGCGCACGGCATTCAGGCATAATTAACGCATTTAACGCGGTATTAACGCATGCGCGCGCAAGCGGCTGTTTTCCACCGCAATTTCGGAGCCTTGCCACCATGCAGATGCAGGATGTACTTGAACTGATCGGACGCGGCGCGCAGGAAATCCTCAAGCTCGAAGAGTTGGAGGCCCGTTTGAAACTGGGCCGTCCGCTGCGGGTCAAGGCCGGCTTCGATCCGACCGCGCCCGATCTGCATCTGGGCCATACCGTACTGCTCAACAAAATGCGCCAGTTCCAGGACCTGGGCCATCAGGTCATTTTCCTCATCGGCGATTTCACCGGCATGATCGGCGATCCGACCGGCAAGAACGTGACCCGCAAGCCGCTGTCGCGTGCCGATGTGCTGGCCAATGCCGAAACCTACGCCGACCAGGTGTTCAAGGTGCTGGATCGCGAAAAGACCGAACTGCGCTTCAATTCCGAATGGTTCGACGCCATGAGCGCCGCCGACATGATCAAGCTGGCCGGGCAGATGACCGTGGCGCGCATGCTCGAGCGCGATGACTTCTCCAAGCGTTTCGCCGGCCAGCAGCCGATCGCCATCCACGAATTCCTTTATCCGTTGGTGCAGGGCTACGATTCGGTCGCGCTCAAGGCCGATATCGAGCTCGGCGGCACCGACCAGAAATTCAACCTGCTGATGGGCCGAGGCCTGCAGGAACATTTCGGGCAGCCGCCGCAAATCGTGCTGACCATGCCGCTGCTGGAGGGCCTGGACGGCGTCAACAAGATGGGCAAGTCCCTGGGCAATTACATCGGCATCAACGAACCGGCCATCGATATCGTCAACAAAACCATGAAAATCGGCGACGACTTGATGTGGCGCTGGTTCGAGCTGCTCAGTTTCGAGGTCTCGCTGGCCGAGCTGGCGCGCATGAAAGCCGAGGCCGCCGCCGGACACCTGCATCCGCGTGAAGCCAAGCTGCGCCTGGCACGGGAGCTGGCCGCCCGCTTCCACGGCGCCGGCGAGGCCGAGGCCGCCATTCAGGGTTGGCAGGCTGCCGTGCGTGGCGAGGCTGACAAAAACCTTTTGGAAATCAATGTTCTGCTTGTTCCTGCAGAGGGCGCAAGGCTTGCCGCCGTGCTCCGGCAGGCCGGGCTGGCGGCCAGCAACACCGAGGCCAACCGCAAGATCCAGGAGCGCGCTGTCCGCATCGATAATGTCCTCGTCGAAGATGCACAGCTGGTTCTCAAGCCCGGTTTCGAAGGCGTTGTCCAGGTCGGCAAGCGCAATTTCGCCCGGATCCAGTTGCAGGCCGCGCCCTGAGCGCCAGCATCCGCAGGCATCCTGATTGAAAGTGCCGGCGGGGCTTCCCAAAACGCAGTGGCGGTTGCTATACTAGCCGACCGGATTGATGGCTCAGGCCTGAATCCGGGACTGTGTAAACACTCCGAAATGAACCTCGAATGTTGACGCGGTATAAAAGGTCTGCCATACTGTGCGACCACTTCGAGACGAAATGTCCGAAGCGCGAAC
>JBMSNF010000013.1:0-20846 GCA_049421545.1 Arenimonas sp. | reverse complement strand
CCACCACGAAGGCGGCCACGAAATTGAAGAAGGCGGCCCAGAACACCGCGACGCCCGGGGAGAGCACGCGGGTCGACACGACGGTCGCGATGGAGTTCGCGCTGTCGTGGAAGCCGTTGATGAACTCGAACACCAATGCCGTCATGATCACCAGCAACAGAAGCACCAGTGCGAAATCCATGGCGGCGTCCTCAGGAATTCTTCAGGATGATGTGATGCACGACATTGCCGGCATCGCGGCAGCGGTCGATGGCTTTCTCCAGCATCTCGAACAAGTCCTTGAGGATCATGTAACGCATCGGGTCGGTTTCATTCTGGTAGGTATCCCGATAAAGTTCCAGCATCAGGCGGTCGGCCTCGGACTCGATGGCCTGCATTCGGTCGTTCAACGCCTTGCTGGTTTCGATGTTCATGCCTTTGCGCAACTGGCAGACCATTTCCTCCAAAACTTCACAGCTTTGCTCGAGCATCTTGGCGCGCGGCACGAAGTCCACGTCACCCAACCGTTGCGATGCCAGGGTATAGCGCTCGGCGAATTTCTCGATGACCTTGGGGATTTTGTAGAGCACATTCGACAGGGATTCGATGTCCTCGCGCTCGAGCGCGGTCACAAAGGTATTGACCAGCTCCTGACTGATTTGTGCGGCCAAGTCCTTTTCACGCTGGCGGGCCAGCTTGAATTTTTCCAAAGAGCGCTGGGGCGCCGGGGTCGCCAGCAACTCAGCCAGAGCACGCGTACTCTCGCGGGCGGCCGAAGCGCTCGCTTCCAACAGCCCGTAAAATTTGTCGCCTTTGCCGAAGATTGTTTGCAGGGAAAACATGGCGCGCTCCTGAATGGGAGGTTAACTTAGGCGTTATTGTAGGGCAAAAATGAACAAATATTACAATTCTGTAATATTCCAGCGACGGGTCGCAACGCCATAAGGTATGCTATCCCCTGCATCCGGAATCGTCAGATATCCATGTTTGAAATCGCCATCGTCATCCTGCTGGTCCTGCTGAACGGCTTTTTTGCCCTTTCGGAAATGGCGGTGGTGACATCCCGCAAGTCCCGCCTCAAACAACTGGCGCAGGAATCCAAACGCGCCCGTGCGGCGTTGGAGCTCTCGGAACATCCCGAAAGCTTTCTGTCGGCAGTCCAGGTCTGGATCACCCTGCTTGGTCTGTTGACCGGTTACTTCGGCGGTGAATCGCTGGCGGAACGGATTCAACCCGCCTTGGCACAGATTGCGGTTATCGGTCCTTACTCCGATTACATCGCCTACGCCTTGAGCTTCGGCGGCATCCTCTATATTTCCGTCGTGCTCGGAGAGCTTTTGCCCAAGCGCCTCGGCACCCTGCATTCGGAAAAAGTCGCCGTCATGGTCGCCATCCCGATGCGGATCCTGGCCACCATTGCCCGGCCTGCCGTCATGCTATTGGCGGGCAGCACGCGCTTTCTGATGCGCCTTCTGGGTCTGGACAACCGCGCGGAAGACAAGGTCACCGACGAGGAAATCCGCCATCTGGTGGCGGAAAGCCATGAACAAGGCATGATCGACGCCGACGAGCGCAATATGCTCAACCGCGTGCTGCGTCTGGGCGACCGTACCGCCGAGTCTCTGATGACGCCGCGCACCTTGATCATCTGGCTGGATGCCGATGCCAGTCTGGAAGAAAACCAAGCCACCCTGCGCGAACATCCTTACAGCCGCTACCCGGTATTCGACAGGGACGACAGCAACGTGCTCGGCGTGCTCGAATCGAAAACCCTGGTTGGCCGCGAAGCCGGCAGCAACAAGGAATTGTTCGGCGTGCTCCGTCCCGCTCTGTTCGTTTCGGAATCCACCAACGCCCTGCGACTGCTCGAAATCTTCCGCGAAGAACAGCAGACCCTGGCCCTGGTGGTCGATGAATACGGCGACATTCTCGGCATGGTCACCGTCAACGACCTGATCGGCGCCGTGCTCGGACGCATCCAAGGCATGGAAGATGCGGAAGACGAACCCCTGATCGTCACGCGCGATGACGGCAGCTGGCTGATCGACGGCCGCCTGGCCGTGGAAGAGCTACGGGAACTGCTGAACGTGCAGTCGCTTCCCGGCGAGGACGACAATGATTTCACCACGGTCGCCGGCATGGTCATCGCGCACTTCGGCCGCATACCGCACACCGGCGAGGTGTTCGAATTCGGCGTCTGGCGCATCGAGGTCATCGATCTCGACGGCGCCCGCATCGACAAACTCCTGATCGGCCGCAAACCGGCCGATGACGCGGCGTTCGACCAGTAATGCCATGAGCCACGAAATCAGCACCCGCATCCTGCTGCAACAACTGGCCGATGGCAGCCCGGATGATGATCTGAGCTTCGACCTGGTGCTGGACAGCTTCCGCCACCGCAGTTACGGCTTGTTTCTTCTGTTCGTCCTGATACCGGTGTTCATTCCGATCCCCGCCGGACAGGGTGCCTTCAGCGGCCTGCTGACCTCCTTGATCGGATTGCAGCTGATGTGGCAATTCGAGCACCCCTGGATCCCGAAATACATCGGCCGCAAAACCTTCAAGCGAACCCATATCATCAATTTCCAGCGCCGCTTCGACCCGTGGCTGAAATGGATCGAGAAACTCTGCAAGCCCCGCTACGAATACGCCTTCGATCATGCCTGGGCGCGTGCGTTCAGCGGGCTGTTGTTGCTGGTGCTCGGCATCCTGCTGGCCCTGCCGATCCCCCTGACCAACTACCCTTTCGGAATCATCGTGTTGGCATTCAGCTTTGGATTCATCGAACGCGACGGCATCCTGCTCGGCCTCGGCTGGATCATGGGCATCATCGAAATCATCGTTCTGGCCGAGTTTTCAGGCTACATCATCAAGCTGCTGGAGCAGCTCTGGGCTTACTTCTTCTGAGCCAGCAGCCGTTGTGCATCCGAGAGCATGCCCCGGATGATTTTGATCTCGCGCTCATCCATCCGCGCACGCAGGAACAGCCGGCGCAGGCGTTGATTGATCATGTCGGGCGAACGGCCTTTATGGAAATCGATTTCATCCATGAACTCGCCCAGATGCGTGAACATGCGTTCAAGCTGGTCAAGACTGGCCGGCTCGCTTTCATCCACTGCCTTTTCCTTGGCCGGAAGCAGGCCAAGCTCGAGCCGGCGTAGACGGATTTCGTAACTGAGCACCTGCACCGCCGATGCCAGATTCAGGGACGCATAGTCGGGATTGCAGGGAATGAAGACGCGGCCATGACAGCGCATCAGCTCGTCATTCTCAAGCCCGGTCCGCTCCCGGCCGAACAGCAAGGCCACCTGCCCGCCGGCTCCGGTATGTTCCAGCAAGGCCGCCGCCGCCTCGCGCGGCGTGTGCTCGGGCAGGCTGATGGCACGATCGCGGGCGGTGGTGCCAAGCGCAAACCGGCAGCCGTGCAAAGCCTCATCCAGACTATCCACCACCCGGGCCTGTTGCACGATATCCTCGGCACCCGCCGCCAGGGCGTTCGCCTCGGGATCCGGGAAACGCCGGGGCGCCACCAGCACCAATTGGCTCAGCCCCATGGTTTTCATGGCGCGCGCCGCGGAGCCGATGTTGCCGGGATGCTGGGTGCCTACCAGGATGATGCGGATGGGATCAGTCTGTGCCATGGGTGGCGTTTTCCGGGCTGCGGGATGAACGGGGTTCCGGCGGACATTCCAGCCGGGCGGCGGTTTGCGGTATCATAGACGCGGTGTTGCTCGACAGCATCCTGTTCTTATTCCAACTTAGCCAAGGGTAGTCCCCATGCAGAATCCCGTCATCACCGTGATGGTGAAAGCCGCACGCCAGGCCGGCACGGTCATTTTACGTCATATGAACAAGCTCGACAGCCTGAACGTGTTCGAGAAGACCAAACAGGACTACGCCAGCGAAGTGGATTCCCTCGCCGAGGCCGAAATCATCAAGGAACTCAAACGTGCCTACCCGCAGGCGGCTTTCCTGTGCGAGGAATCCGGCGCGATGGGCAAAGGCAAGCAGACCTTCGTGATCGACCCGCTCGACGGCACCTCCAACTTCCTGCATGGCATCCCCCACTACTGCGTCTCCATCGCCCTGGTGGAGAACGGCGAACCGATCGAAGCGGTCATCTACGACCCGATCAAGAACGAACTGTTCACCGCCAGCAAAGGCAAGGGCGCCCTGCTCAATGACCGCAAGATCCGGGTGACCGACCGCAAGGACCTTTCCGGCGCGTTGGTGATTACCGGCACGCCGCCCCGTGACCGCGGCCGCATCGGTCCGCATCTGGATTTCTGCAAAGCCCTGCTCAGCACCGCCGAAGACATCCGGCGCACCGGTTCGGCGGCCCTTGATCTGGCCTATGTCGCCTGCGGACGCAGTGACGCTTACTTCGAATCGGGCATCAAAGCCTGGGACGTGGCAGGCGGCATGCTGCTGGTGCGCGAAGCCGGCGGCCGGGTCAGCGACTTCAAGGGCCGCGGTGAACGCATTCTCGACGCGGGCAACATCGTCGCCGGCAATGTCCGCATCAACCCGATGCTGCAGGCGGCCATTGCACAATCGGAATACGGCAAGAGCTTCTGATCCGACCGGTTCAGATACGAAAAACCCCGCCAAGGCGGGGTTTTTCTTGAGCCGAATACGGGGATCAGGGGCGCGCGTTCAAAGCCTCTTCATCACGGGCTTTCGGCATCAGATCCTGCTTGGTGACGCCTAGCATCAGCAACAGCGGGCACGCCACGAAAATCGAGGACAGGGGACCGATGACGATGCCGAGAATCTGCGATTCGGCCATGCCCTTCAGCGAATCACCGCCGAAGAAATAGAGCGCGAGAACCGTCAGCAAGGCCACGAACGAGGTAATGATGGTGCGCGACAGGGTCTGGTTGACCGACCGGTTCATCACTTCCAGGGGAGACAGCTTGTGCAGGGTTTTGAAGTTCTCACGCACACGGTCGAATACCACGATGGTGTCATTGATCGAATAGCCCATGACCGAGAGCACGCCCGCCAACACCGCCAGATCGAATTCATGCCCGGACAGCGCGAACCAGCCGGCGACCAGCACCACGTCATGCAGGGTGGTGATGATGGCGGCGATGGCGAACTTGAGTTCGAAGCGGATCCAGACATAGGCCAAGAAGCCGATCACCACGAATATCAGGGCCTGCAGGCCGCTTTCGGCCAACTCCTTGCCGACCTGTGGGCCGACATAGTAGTAGTCGCGCAGGACTGCCGGATTTTCCGCGCTCTGCACGGCGGCGACCACGGTGCCGCCATCGATGCGCTTGCCGCTTTCCTGGGCCTGCATGCGGATGACCACTTCATTGGACGAGCCGATGACACGCACCTGAGCGCCTTTGAAGCCGGCTTGCTCCAGCTTGCCGCGCAGTTCGCCGACATCCACGGTCTTGCTGAACTGAACCTCGGTTTCGTAGCCGCCGGTGAAGTCCAGGGCGAAATTGAAGCCTTTGAAGACCATGCCGCCGATGGCGACGAACATCACGATGGCGGCCAGCGCCAGTGAAACGGCGCGGATGCGCATGAAGTTGATGTTGCTGTTCGGGGGAAAGAGTTCCACTGTATGCTCCGTGTGATCAGACCGAAACCGTCTTCAGCTTGCGCCGACGGCCGTAGATCAGGGTGGCAATGGCCCGCGACACGGTCACTGCCGTGAACATCGAGGTCAGGATGCCGATGATGAGGGTGATGCCGAAACCGCGGATCGGACCGGCGCCGAAAGCCGCCATCGCGATGCCGCCGAGCAATGCGGTCAAGTTGGCGTCGGCGATGGTGCCGCTGGCCTTGTCATAACCGGCGGCGATGCTCGCCAGAGGCGTATTGCCCAAGCGCAGCTCCTCGCGGATACGTTCATTGATCAGCACGTTGGCGTCCACCGACATACCGACCGTCAATGCGATGCCGGCGAATCCGGGCAGGGTCAGCGTGGCGCCGAACATCGACATCACCGCGACCACCAGCAGCAGGTTCAGCACCAATGCCAGATTGGTGATGATGCCGAACATCTTGTAGTAGATGATGAAGAAAATCAGCACGAACACGAACGAGAACATCACCGCTTTGACGCCGCGCTCGACGTTTTCGGCGCCGAGACTCGGACCGATGACGCGTTCCTGCGCGAAATCCATCGGGGCCGCCAAGGCGCCCGACTTCAGCTGCTTGGACAACCGATCGGCTTCCTGCGGATCCAGACCGGTGGTCTGGAAATCCTTGCCGAACACGCCCTGGATGGTGGCCGAGCTGATGACGTCTTCATTGATCTTGATGCTGCGGACTTCGACGCCGTCGACCTTGCGGGTTTCCGGGATGCGCTCGACGTAGACCACGGCCATGTTCTTGCCGACGTTGTCGAGCGTGTGGTTGAACATGCGCTTGCCGCCGGCGGTATCGAGCTTGATGCTGACCATCGGCTGGCCGTTCTCGGGATTGGTGCCCGGCGTGGCATCGACCAGCTGGTCGCCGGAAACGATGACGCGGCGCGACAGCAGAATCGGAATGCGGCTGCCGTCCGGATTGGTTTCGCGCATGAAATACAGGCGCGCTTCGGCCGGCACGATGCCGGAGCGCTGGGCCTCGGCCGCGGCGGCCATGTCGCCGATCATGGCGCGGTATTCTAAGGTTGCGGTGGCACCGATGATGTCCTTGGCTTCCGCGGTATCCTGCACGCCCGGCAACTGCACGATGATGCGGTTGCTGCCCTGGCGCTGGATGACCGGCTCCGACACACCGAGGGAGTCGATACGGTTGCGCAGGGTGTTGATGTTCTGATCGACGGCGCCATCGGCAACCAGCTTGGCTTCGGTCGGAAGCATGGCAATGTTCAACCCGATACCCTGCCCTTCGGGCAGATCGACTGCCGCCAGAACCGGAAAGTTCTTGCCCAGAAGGGAGAGGGTCTTGTTCCGGTCAGTCTCGGAAGCAAACGTGACTCGAATACCCTGCGACGTCGAAGTCACATCGTACCCGGAGATTTTCGCCTCGCGCAGTGCCGCACGGATCTCCTCGGCATAGGCATTGGTGCGTTTATCGAGCGCGGCCTGTTGGTCGACCTGCATCAGGAAGTGCACGCCGCCCTGCAGATCGAGACCCAGAGTCATCGGTTTGGCGCCCAATCCGCTCAACCAGGCCGGTACCATCGAGGCCAGATTCAAGGCAGCGGTATAGCGGGCTCCGAGTTCCGGCCGGATGATTTCGGCGGCCTTGATCTGATCTTCCGGATTGGCCAGACGCACCATGACATCGCCGTTTTCAATGGCGACACCGACCGGGGTGATGCCATTGCTCTTGAGCAAGGCTTCGACGCGGCCGGTCAGACCGGTTTCGAGCTCACCGCGGTTGACGCTGATCTGCACCGCCGGTTGCTGCGGATAGATGTTGGGGAGGGAATAAATGACGCTGGCAAGCAGAACCACTGCGATGAGCGCATACTTCCATTTCGGAAATTCAAGCATGACGGAACCCTGAGCCAAGCGGCTCTAAAGAGAGATTAAGCGGACTTCAGGGTGCCTTTGGGCAACACCGCGGTGATGGCATTCTTCTGGACCTTGATCACCATGCCGTCAGCGATTTCGATACCGACGAAATGTTCGCCAAGATCTTCGACACGGCCGGCAATGCCACCGGCGGCGATCACTTCATCGCCTTTCGAAAGGCCGGCGATCAGCGCGCGGTGTTCCTTGGCACGCTTCATCTGCGGACGGATGGCCATGAAATAGAACACGGCGAAGAACAGCACCATCATCACCAGCAGTGACATCGGGCTGCCCTGTTGGGCGGGGGCGGCCTGGGCGGCGGCCGGGGAAATGATCAGATCGAGCAGGGACATGCGTTAAATCCTTGATTGAATGCGAAACAATGGGCAATTATGACATAACTGGGTGCGGCCAGCGGGCTTTTCAAGGCCGTGTTCGTTGCCGGTAGAAGTCCTCACGGAACGCCGCGTAGGCATTATTTTCAATGGCTTGCCGGATTTCCCGCATCAGTTGCTGGTAGTAGTACAGGTTGTGGATGGTGGCCAGCATCGAGGCCAGGATTTCATTGCAGCGGTCCAGATGGCGCAGGTAGGCCCGGGTGAATCCGTGTGTGCAGGTGTAGCACCCGCAGCCCGGCTCGATCGGGGACAGATCCTTTTCGTAGCGGGCATTGCGGATGCGGACCTGGCCCTGATGCGTGAAGTAATGACCGTTGCGGGCGTTGCGGGTCGGCATCACGCAATCGAACATGTCGATGCCGCGCGCCACCGCTTCCACGATGTCCTCCGGTTTGCCGACCCCCATCAGATAGCGCGGTTTGTCTTCGGGTAATTGCGGGCAGATGGCTTCCAGCGTCTGTTCCCGCTCATGGGCCGGTTCGCCCACGGCCAGCCCACCCACGGCATAGCCGTCGAAACTGATGGCCTGCAAGCCTTCGGCGGAGGCCGTGCGCAGATGCGGATACACACCTCCCTGCACGATGCCGAACAGCGCCGCGTCATTGCCTGCATGGGCCTTTTTCGAACGCTCGGCCCAGCGCAGCGACAACTCCATGGATTTGCGTGCCACGATCTCGGTGGCCGGATAAGGCGTGCACTCGTCGAAAATCATCACGATGTCGGAGCCAAGCACGCGCTGGATCTGCATGCTTTCTTCCGGACCGATGAAAACCTTGGCGCCGTCCACCGGCGAGGCGAAGGTCACGCCCTGCTCGGTGATCTTGCGGCGCTTGGCCAGGGACCAGACCTGGAATCCGCCGGAGTCGGTCAGGATCGGTTTCTGCCATTGGGTGAAGCGGTGCAGGCCTTCATGCGCTTCGATGACCTCAAGGCCGGGGCGAAGATAGAGATGGAAGGTATTGCCCAGGATGATCTCGGCACCGGTCGCGAGGATGTCCTCGGGTTTCATGGCCTTGACCGAGCCGTAAGTGCCGACCGGCATGAACGCCGGCGTCTGGATGCTGCCGCGCGGGAAAGTCAGTTCGCCGCGGCGGGCCATGCCGTCCTGGCCGGTTTTGCGGAACTGCATGCGGCTCATGATGTGGCCCCGGGACGCAGCAGCATGGCATCGCCGTAGGAAAAGAACCGATACCGTTGCGTCACCGCATGCCGATAAGCCGCGAAAATGCGGTCTTTGCCGGCGAAGGCCGAAACCAGCATCATCAAAGTGCTTTCCGGAAGATGGAAATTGGTGATCAGGGCATCGATGCTGCGTATTTGGTACCCGGGGAATATGAAAATCTGGGTATCGCCCGCAAACGGCTTGACCGTGCCGTCGACGATGGCGGTTTCCAAAGCCCGCAGCACCGTAGTGCCGACGGCAATGACGCGGCCGCCGCGGGCTTTGGTGGCGGCGATCTGCGCGCACAAGTCCGCGCCCACATTCAACCACTCGCTGTGCATGACATGGTCTTTCAGATGTTCCGCGCGCATGGGCTGGAAGGTGCCGGCACCCACATGCAAGGTAATGTGCCCGGTCTCTACCCCTTTGGCCTGCAGCCTATCCAGCAGCGCCTCATCGAAATGCAGGCCGGCGGTCGGCGCCGCCACCGCACCGGCATGGCGGGCGAATACGGTCTGGTAACGCGTGTCGTCATCCGCATCGGCATCACGCTGGATATAGGGTGGCAATGGCATGCGGCCGAGCCGGTTGAGTAGGGTTTCGACCGGCTCCTCGGTTTCAAAGCGAAGGCGGTAGAACTCCTCGTCACGGCCGAGTACGGTCAATACCGTACCGTCGGTCAGGGTAATCGCGCTCCCCGCCTTCGGCGATTTCGAGGCCCCGACCTGGGCGCGCACGCATTGGTCGGGCAGAAGCCGTTCAATCAGGATTTCGACCTGACCGCCGGTTTGCTTCTGGCCATACAATCGTGCCGGAATCACGCGGGTGTCGTTGAAGATCAGCAAGTCTCCGGCCTGCAACAGTTCCGGCAGCTCGCGGAATTGCCGGTCCTGGAACGGGGCGTCACCCGGCGGCACCAGCAGCAGCCGGGAATCGCTGCGGTCGGGCAAGGGTGCTTGGGCGATCAGCTCCGGCGGCAGATCGAAGTGGAAATCGGATTTCTTCATAAGGCTCCAAATGACGCGCTTATTGTAGCCTAAGTCGTTGATTTCCCCATAGAGGGGGTTACGGCGGCAAAACCCGCATGCTAAAATCGCGTTTTGCATAATGCTGCCCGGCAGCTGGAGCACCCCATGAGCATTCTGGATCTTCTTTCCCCGCTGCGCAGCCGTTCCGGCGCGGTCCGTACCCAGGGCCTGGATGACGCCACCCTGTTGCGTCTCTCGGCCCAATACCCGGATCTGCTGACCGCCGCCGCCCGTGCCGCCGAGGCCTACCCTGCGCTGGCTGCGGAATTTCCGGAACTGATCGATGCCGACGAGCAGGTTCAAATCGATGCCACCCAGGCCGGCTTCGTCAATTTCTACCCGGATGACGCCATCAACCCCTACGTGGCCATCGCCGCCTGCGGTCCTTGGGTCATCACCCTCAAAGGCCGGGTGCTGCATGATTCCGGCGGCTACGGCATGCTGGGTTTCGGCCACACGCCGCAGGCGGTCATCGAGGCCATGGCCAAACCGCAGGTGATGGCCAACATCATGTCGCCGAGTCTTTCCCAGCTGCGCGTGGTCCAGGCCCTGCGCGCCGAAATCGGCCACCGCCGCGGCGGCTGTCCCTTCGCCAAATTCCTGACCCTGAACTCGGGTTCGGAATCGGTGTCCCTGGCCGGGCGCATCGCCGACACCAACACCAAGCTGATGACCGATCCGGGCGGCCGTCACGCCGGCAAACGCGTCAAGCGCATCGCCATGAAGGGCGCCTTCCACGGACGCACCGAACTGCCCTGCCTGTATTCCGATTCCTCGCGCAAGGCCTATGCCGAAAACCTGGCCAGCTGGAAACACCATGAGAACCAGCTGATCACCATCGAGCCCTACTCCATCGATGCCCTCAAACAGGCCTTCGCCGATGCCGATAGCAACGGCTGGTATATCGAAGCGATGTTCCTCGAGCCGGTCATGGGCGAAGGCGATCCGGGCCGTGCGGTGCCGCCGGAATTCTATGCCGTGGCCCGCGAGCTGACCGCCGCACACGGTACCCTGCTGCTGATCGACTCCATCCAGGCCGGACTGCGCGCGCACGGCGTCTTGTCCATCGTGGATTACCCGGGTTTCGAAAACCTGGAAGCGCCGGACATGGAAACCTATTCGAAGGCGCTCAACGGCGGCCAATATCCGTTGTCGGTGCTTGCGGTCAACGCTCGTGCCGCCAAAATCTACGCCAAAGGCACCTACGGCAATACCATGACCACCAACCCGCGCGCCATGGACATCGCCACCACTGTCCTGCGTTCGCTGACTCCCGAAATCCGCGCGAACGTCCGCGACAAAGGCAAAGAAGCGCTCGACAAACTCAATGCCCTGAAAAACGAACTCGGCGGATTGATCACCAAGGTCCAGGGCACCGGCCTGCTGTTCAGCTGCGAACTGGATCCCGCCTTCAAATGCTACGGCGCCGGTTCCACCGAAGAATTCATGCGCGAACGTGGCGTCGGCGTCATCCATGGCGGCGTCAACTCGCTGCGTTTCACCCCGCACTTCGGCATCACCAGCGGCGAACTGGATCTGGTCATCGAACACATCCGCTTCGCCCTTTTGCATGGCCCGCGCAAGGCCAAGGCCGAAGCCGCCTGAAACCTGATGACTGCCGCTTTAAAAGCCCGCCGCAAGGCGGGTTTTTTATGCCCGAAATCTCCGAATGAAAAACAATCCATCGCGCTTTTGAATCTGAACCCAGGATTAACCAATAACAACAACGGCAATTCGTTTACAAGGCCGCCGTCACGGCGGTAGACTCGGCTCACACGCAGGGGGAAAGCGTGCATACATACATATCCATGAAATCATCAGCACAGGGGAGTGTACGATGGGCAAACCGACTTTTTTCAGCGAAATGAAGCGCAGGCAAATTTACCGGGGTGGTGTGATGTATATCGTGGCCGGTTGGGTCATGGTGCAGGTCGCCACCAGCGTATTCCCCTATTTCGATGTTCCGCCTTGGGCGGTGCGTTATCTGGTGGTTTCCATTCTGCTCGGATTCCCGGTATCCCTGGTCTGCCTGTGGATGTTCGAAAGCGTCGACCCGAACGATCCTGAAAAACATCTGCATGACCGTCGCCAGAGCCGAGAGGACAATGCCGCGCTCGGTAAAATCATGGAAGCCGAACGGGCCCAGCGCCAGAAAGAAAATCAGGAGCTGATTGCGGCACTCGCGCAACTGAAATCTGACAACACAGGCACATCCAATGCAGCCATGCAGTCGGCGGTGGATGCGGTGACGGCCGCACAGGCAGCTCCGGCACCGGCGGCGGCATTGTCGGCCCAGGAGCCCGCGCCACGCAAACGCAAGAGCCTGTTGGCGCTATTCGCCACCGTATTCAGCATCGCATTGGTGCTTGCCGGCATCTGGGTTCTGTTCGGACCCAAGGAAACCCTGCAGGCTTCCGAGGTCACCGGAGAAATCACGCAGAAATACGTCGCCCCGGGCTTTGCCCAGGTTGAAAGCATGGGGGTCGCGCTGTTGACGCCGGTGCTGAACAAACTCGGCATCACGATTCCGCCGGAACGCGTATTCACGGCACTGCTCGTGCTGATTTCCCTGATGATTCTGCGCGATCTTTACCGGCAGATCAGGCAAAACGCGCGCCGCAGGGCGCAGACCTACTGACTTACGCGTAACCGGGGATCTGCGCGCCGATCGAGCCGATGATGGCGAATACCGCCATCACGATCATCGGCAGCCAGGTCAGCACCATGCCCCAGAAGCGGCCTTTCGAGTAGCCGGAGTTATGGCTGACGCCCCAGGCATGGATGATGCGCGAAAACAGGAAGGTGCCGCCGAGCACATGGATCAGGTACGGCGGAAACCCGGTCAACTCCAGAGACCCCAGAAGAATCAGCGCCAAAGGCATGTACTCGGTGGCGTTGGCGTGCGCACGCACGCGCATCTGCAACTCCATGTTTTCACCGTGCCCGAGGCCGATCTTGTGTTCACGCCGCCACTTGACCACACGCACGGCAAGGAAGATGACCAGCAGCGTACAGAATCCGGCATACATCATTGAAATCATGGCGACGCTCCTTACAGGGGATGGCCAAGCCAGACGGCCTGCTCATCGGTGGTGGAATACCTGCCCTTATCATCGCGCACGACCGCCGCAACGGCAATCGCGGAATCATGGGTGAAGAACAGGCGGACATTGCGGGCGTGCATATCGGCCAGAAACGGGGCCTTTTCATCGATCACCAGTTCGGCATTGCGGTCATAGCCCATGGTGATGGGCAGATGCACCCAGGCCCGGCCGGGAATCAAATCCGCGCAGAACACCACGCTTTCGCTGGCGCCTTGTATTTCAGCGAGCAGAAGACCGGGCGTGTGGCCATCGGAATGGTGGAACCGCACGGCATCACCCAGCACGGGAGTAGTCTCGCCGCTGACCAGCTCCAGACGCCCGCTGGCTTCGAGCAAGGCATTGAGTTCGGGCACGAAACTGGCGCGGTCGCGCGGGTGCGGCTGCTGCGCGCGGCGCCAGTGCTCGGCGCCGACCACGAATATCGCATTGGGAAACAGCAAACGCAGCGGCTGACCTTCCTGCCAAGGCGCCAACAGGCCGCCGGCATGGTCGAAATGCAGATGTGACAGCACCACGACATCGATGTCGGCATCGCTCAGGCCGATGCGGGCCAGTTCGTCCAGAAGGACATGACTGGATTCCTGGATTCCGTAACGTTCGCGCAGCTTCGGCTCGAAGAAGGCCCCGACGCCGGTTTCGAAAAGCACCCGCTTGCCGTTGATGCCCTCCACCAGCAATGCCCGGCAGGCCAGATCGATGCGGTTCAGCGCATCGACAGCGACCCATTTATCCCACATCGCTTTCGGGGCATTGCCGAACATGGCGCCGCCATCGAGTTTTTGGGAATTTCCGAGCAGGGACCAGGCTTTCATGGCTTCACCTTCGATTTCGCTTCGACGACTTTTCCCGAGCCGACCGGATTGCGCGGATCGCTGCCGGTGCTCAACATATTGCCCGTTTTATCCCAACTGACCGTCTGCAGATTGCCCCAGGTGTCGCTGGAGCGTCTGCCATCCGGGGCATCTTCGGGAGTATTCACCGTATGCCCCATCGCGCGCAAGCCCGCTACTACATCGGCCGGCAGCGCGTTGCGCTCGGTCGACAGCGCGTCCGGCATCCACTGGTGATGGTAGCGCGGCAAGGCCGCAACCGATTGCGCATCGAGTCCGTCGGCATAGCCAAGCGCTCCGATCAGGACCATGGTGATGATGCGGCTGCCGCCCGGCGTTCCGAGCACGGCGACACGGTCCTTCGATTCCATGAAGGTCGGTGTCATCGAGCTCAGCATGCGTTTGCCGGGTTGCGGTGCATTGGCATCATAGCCCATGACGCCGAAAGCGTTCGGCGTTCCGGGCTTCAGTGCGAAATCATCCATCTCGTTGTTGAGCAGCACTCCGGTTCCCGGCGGAATCAAGCCGGAGCCGAACAACAGGTTCACCGTCTGGGTCCCCGCGACCCGGTTGCCCTCGGCATCGATGATGGAAAAATGCGTGGTGTCCTCGTCTTCCAGCGGGGTCTGGCTACCGGACAGCATGTCGCTCGGCGTTGCCTTGCCGGGATGGATGGTGGCACGCAATCCTGCGGCATAGTCGGGACTGATCAACGTGCGTTGCGGTACCTTCACGAAATCCGGATCACCGAGATAAAACGTCCGGTCATGGAAAGCGCGGCGCATCGATTCAGTGACCAGATGGGTCCGCTGGGTCTGCGTCAGTGCTTTCAGATCCCAAGGCTCCAGCATCTGGAGCATCTGGGCCAACGCGATACCGCCGGATGACGGTGGCGGTGCAGTGACGATCTGCCAGCCGTCGTATTCGAAGCGGATCGGAGCACGTTCACGGATGCGGTAGGCGGCAAGTTCCTGCGCGCTCCACACACCGCCTTCGGCTTTGACGCCAGCCAGAAGTCTATCGGCGATCTCGCCTTGATAGAAACCCGCATGGCCTTTCGCAGCCAGCAACTCGAGAGTCCGCGCCAGATCGGGCTGACGCAGCACTTCACCCTCCGTCGGCGGTGTGCCGTCGGCGAGGAATACGCCGCGGGTTCCGGGATAGCGTTCCATCACCTCACGGCGCGCCGTGTAGCCCTTGGCGAGGCGGGCGTACACCGGGAAGCCGTCCCGCGCGGTACGGATGGCCGGGGCCAGTGAAACCGACAGTGGCAGGCGGCCGTAATTTTCCGCCAGATGCACGAGCCCGGCCGGCAGGCCGGGAATGCCGGCGGACCACGGGCCGTTGGTGGCCCGGTCGCGGTTCAATCCGCCCTGGGCATCCAGATATTGATCCGGCGTTGCCGAGGCCGGTGCGGTTTCGCGGGCATCGATGAAATGATCGCGGCTGGTTTTTGCCTCATGCAACAGAAAGAAGCCGCCGCCGCCCAGACCCGAGCTGATCGGCTCGACCACCGAAAGCGTGGCCGAAACCGCAACGGCGGCATCGAAAGCGTTGCCGCCCTTGGACAGGATTTCCAATCCGGCATCGGTCGCCAGGTAATGCGCGGAAGCCACGGCATGCTGGTGCGGCCGTGGCGATGGCGGCGCTTTGGCAGCCAGCAGGCCGGGAGCGAGCAGCAGCGCCAACAGCAGAGGACGGAATTTCATGCACTTTCTTCCTGAAGGCGGAGGAGTTTCAGCAGCAGCTGCTGTTCGGTTTCCGGATGGGCCGGATCCTTGTCGATGCATTCGACCGGGCAGACCACCACGCACTGGGGTTCATCGAAATGACCCACGCACTCCGTGCAGCGCTCGGGATGGATGATGTAAATCTCTTCGCCCTGGGTAATGGCCTGATTCGGACAGGCCGGCTCGCAGACATCGCAGTTGATGCACAGGGAATTGATCAGGAGCGCCATGGTTCTAAACCAAAGCGGCCCGGCAAGGCCGAGCCGCATTCGGGAAGGTGATGCCGATTACTGGACTTCTTCGAACAGGAAACCGCCGCCGGCGGCTTCAACCGCGGCTTTCACGCGTTCGGCGTCTTCCGATTTGCCGATGAACAGCACATGCGAGCCGCTCAACGCGGTCGGAACCGCTCCGGTGAAGGCTTCGACGATGAAGTCGGCCATGGTTTTGCTGTCCGGCGATCCGAACACCAGCAGATTGCCCTTGGTCACGGTGCGTTCGATGGCAGGCTTCACCACATCCATCTGGCGGCTGTAGGGGCTGGACACTTCCGGATTTTTCGGATCGTTGTCGGCGGTCTTGCTGTTCATCGGCAGGAAATACGGAATCGTGCGGTCGCTGACCACTTCCTGGTATTCCTCTTTGACCGCGACGGAGCTGAGATATTGTTTCCAGGCATCGCTGTCATCGGTGGTCGGAACCGCAACCACGGCCGGCGCGGCGGCTTTGCTTTCTTCTTCTTTCTTGCCGCAGGCTGACAGGGCAAGAGCCATGACCAGGACGGAAGCGGTGATGATTTGACGAGACATAGGAACCCCTCAGGTTAATGTGTTGTGGATTGTTTCCATTTTGCCGCCAATGCCGATTGCACATTGGCCGGGACGAACTCGGAGACGTCGCCGCCCAGCCGCGCGACTTCGCGCACCAGCGATGACGAGATGAAACTGAACTGCTCGGACGGTGTCAGGAAAACGGTTTCGGCATCCGGTATCAGATGACGGTTCATGCTGGCCAGTTGGAATTCATACTCGAAATCCGAAACCGCACGCAGACCGCGCAGCAACACGCCGGCCTGGACCTCATCGACGAACCGCGCCAGAAGCCCGTTGAATCCGAGCACCCGGATGTTGGGGTAATCCCGGAGCGAATGTTCGGCCATGGCCACGCGCTCTTCCAGACTGAATACCGGCTGTTTGTTCGGACTCTGCGCCACGGCAAGTATCACCGTATCGAACAGCAAAGACGCCCTGGCAACCAAATCGACATGTCCGTTGGTGATCGGGTCGAAGGTGCCGGGATAGACCGCTGTCCGGTGGGTGTTTTGGCGCATGCAGGGCTCGAATCGGTGACCGCCGATAGTGTATCAGCCAATGGACGGTTTATGCCATTGCGCCAGCAAATACTTGGAATGTCTGGATTTTCCGATTTTTTCGGGATGCAATCCGGGCGGCAGCTCGATTTCGGAATTGATCGCCGTTTCGACATACACCCAAGCCCCATCCGCGAGCACCGGCAACAGCAGGGGCCAGAGTTGCGGCCAAAGCGCACTGGCAAATGGCGGGTCCAGGAAGACGCCATCGAATCGCTCCTCCGCATTGGCCGCCAGCCAGGCCAAGGCATCGGTCTGGATGATGCGCATCCCGTCAACCTTCAATCGCTCCTGGCTGGTACGCAGACTGGCGGCGGCAATCGCATCGCGTTCCAACAGAACGACTTCAGCCGCCCCCCGCGAGGCAGCCTCGAATCCGAGGGCACCCGATCCGGCGAAAACATCCAAGACCTTCCGACCGGCAAGTTTCATGGCCAGCCAGTTGAACAGGGTTTCGCGGGTACGGTCGGCGGTCGGGCGCAGGCCGTCGCGGTCGGCGACCGGCAATTTCGAGCCGCGCAGCGTACCGGCTATAATGCGGACATGGCCCTGCCCTGTTGTTTGCACGCACCGCCCCCATATCTTCCGTAACTCCGCTTATTGTGACGCAGAATCGCCTTATGTTCGATTTTTTGAAGAAAAAGCCCAAACCCGAAACCGGCAAGCCGGAAGCCCGGGACGAAGCTGATGCGGCGGGAGCCATTCTGAGCACGCCGGAAGCGGTCAAACAGACGGTCGGAAAAAGCCTTTTCGCCCGGACCTTCGGCAGCCTGTTCTCACGCAATCCGAAGCTCGACCCCGATTTTCTCGACGAGCTGGAAACCGCACTGATTTCCGCCGATGTCGGTGTCCGTGTCAGCGGCGAAATCATGATGGATATTCGCAAGCGTTTCAAAGCACGCGAGTATCCCGATACCGGCGCCCTGCTCGACGATCTCCGCCGGCGCCTGCTGGTCATTCTCGAACCGGTCGCGCAACCGTTGCGTATCGATGCCTCGGCCAAACCCTTCGTGCTTTTGACCGTCGGCGTCAACGGCGTCGGCAAAACCACCACCATCGGCAAGCTGGCCCGACGCCTGCAGGGCGAGGGTCACAGCCTGATGCTCGCCGCCGGCGATACCTTCCGCGCCGCAGCAGTCGAGCAGTTGCAGATATGGGGGGAGCGCAATGGCGTTGCCGTCATCGCACAGGGGCAGGATGCCGATCCGGCCTCGGTAGCCTTCGATGCCTATCAGGCGGCACGCTCGCGCGGTTTCGACATCCTGATCGCGGACACCGCCGGCCGCCTGCACACCCAGACCCATTTGATGGCGGAACTGGCCAAGATCAAACGCGTCATCGCCAAAATCGATGCCGCCGCGCCGCATGAAGTGCTGCTGGTCATCGACGGCACCACCGGCCAGAATGCCATCAACCAGTGCCGCGCCTTCCACGAGGCGGTCGGCGTCACCGGACTGGTGGTGACCAAACTCGACGGCAGCGCCAAAGGCGGCGTGCTGTTCGCACTGGCCCGTGAATTCGGCATTCCGATCCGTTTCATCGGGCTCGGCGAAAAACCGGAGGATCTGCGTGAATTCGACCCGGTCGCCTACGTCGACGGCCTGTTGCCGCAGCACCGGGAATGACCGAAAGCGATTTCGCAACACGGCTTCTGACATGGCACCGGAAGCACGGCCGGCACGACCTGCCCTGGCAGCACCCACGCACGCCCTACCGGGTCTGGCTTTCGGAAATCATGCTGCAGCAGACGCAGGTCCAGACCGTCATCCCGTATTTTGAAAATTTTCTGAAGCGGTTTCCCGACTTGCCGGAGCTGGCCATGGCGCCGGCCGATGCGGTCATGAACGCCTGGGCCGGATTGGGATACTACTCGCGTGCGCGCAACCTGCACAAAGCCGCGCAGCACTGCATGGCCCATCATGCCGGACGCCTGCCGGATGATTTCGATGGCCTGCTGGCCCTTCCCGGCATCGGCCGCTCCACGGCAGGCGCCATCCTCAGCCAGGCCCATGGCAGCCGCCACGCCATCGTCGATGGCAATGTGAAACGGGTGCTGACCCGGCACTTCGCCATCGCCGGCGATGCCGGCAGCAGTGCCGTTGATAAGCGCCTCTGGCAGCTGGCGGAATCCTTGCTTCCCAAAACCCGTATGGCCGATTACAGCCAGGCCATCATGGATCTGGGGGCCACGGTCTGCACCAGCCGTAACCCGAAATGCGCCTCGTGCCCGCTTGCCGGAACGTGCCGGAGCTACGCAACCGATACGGTCCTTAACTTTCCGGGACGCAAACCGGCGAAATCGGTTCCCGAACGCGAAACCTACGTGGTGCTGGCGCGCTGCGGAACGGGCGCGATTCTGCTGGAGCAGCGTCCGGACCATGGCATCTGGGGCGGGTTGTATTCCCTGCCGGAAGCCGAAGACCTTGTTGCGGCGACGGCAATCGCACAGCGCTTGGTCACGGCGAAAAAACCCGCACCGGTTGCGCTGCCGCCTTTCAAACACACGTTCAGCCATTTCCGGCTGAACATCCGCCCCTTGCTGCAGGATGGCTGTACGCAGAAATCGCATATCGGGGATAATGCCCGCATGCGTTGGGCCATGCCGGATGAACTTTCCGGCCTCGGCCTGCCCGCCCCCATCCAAAAACTGCTGAAGAGACTGCCATGAGCCGCACCGTTTACTGTGAAAAATCCGGAATGGAAACGGAAGGCCTGGATTTTGCGCCCTGGCCGGGCGAATTGGGCAAGCGCGTTTTCGAGCATATCGGCAAAGCCGCCTGGGCGGAATGGCTGGCCCACCAAACCATGCTGATCAATGAAAACCGCCTGTCGCCGCTGGACCCGAAACACCGGGCCTTCCTGCAGGAGGAAATGCAGAAATTCCTGTTCGAAGGCGGCGCCGACAAGCCCGAAGGCTATACGCCGGTTTGAATCAATCCGCGGACTTTGCCGCTTTGGCGGCTTCGCGTTCGCTTTTCTGGGCGGCCTTCATCGCTTTCACATCGACCGGGCGGATCTCCAGAATGCGGCAGCTGCGGCCACCGACGCGCACCGCATCGAACTTGGCGCTGAGTGACGAGGTCTTGTTGTCGACACCGATGGCCATCGCGGTCGGAAGATCCGGACAGAAATCCTCGATCTCGACGAGGTAGGCGCGGTTCATGGATTCGTAGAGAAGAACGGTGTGCTGACCGAGCGGCTCGAAGTCGTAGCTGCGCGCGAACGGCACGCTGGATTTCGGTTCGCTGGCGAAACGGGTGACGAATTCACGGCGTTGCTCCATTTTGGTCATCCGCTCGGTCTTGCGGTCCTGCGCGCCGGCAGTCGTGGAAAGAGCTGCGATCAGCAACAGCATCCATTTCATATTCATGACAGGCTCCCCGGTTATCGTTTGGACCGTCCAACCCTAGCAAAATCGGCCGGTTTCCGCCATACAACCCGCTCCGGCATTCAGTGACGCGTCAGCCGGGCGGGCTTGCGGAAAACCGCCCAAGGCACTACAATAGCGGTCTGAAAGTGCAAGCACTTCGGCCAATTAGCTCAGTTGGTAGAGCAAGGGATTGAAAATCCCTGTGTCCTTGGTTCGATACCGAGATTGGCCACCATCCACGAAAAACCCCGCCTCGGCGGGGTTTTTCATTTCATTGCTGCGGATCAGAAGCGCATGCCGAATGAGACATAGTAGTTACGCGGCAGTCCGTAGTAGGCGGTCTGGATGCCGGCGATGCTGGAGAACTCCTGGGCATCCGTCCTGTAAAC
>JBMSNF010000012.1:0-21087 GCA_049421545.1 Arenimonas sp. | reverse complement strand
CTGCTGGTGCACCACAAACACGACATGACGCTGCCGGAGGGCCTGCGTTCAGCGGCCGCCAAAACCCTCAACGCCGCGCATTGTCCGCCGGCGCATCTGATGACGCTGGCGATGGCGTTGGCGGCCAATTTCGACAAAGTGGTGCAGGTCTGGCGTGCCTGGTATGCCGAGGGCGGCCCGCGTCTTGATTATGCGTTTCTGGCGGCGGCGGCCAATGCCAGTGTCGCTTCCGAGCTCGCCGATGAAGCGGCTGATGCCGAAGACGGTCCGTCGTCGGCACCGGCGCTGCTGGAACTGCGCGATGCCATGAGTCTGGCCTGGCGCATGCTGCTGCTGTGGCTGGCGGTGCTGGCCGTGTTCGTTCTGGCGGGTCTGGTGAACTGAACCGGTTCAGTCGCGCTTGCGGTAGTAACGGATGGCCAAACCGCGCACGAGCAGTATCGGAATCGCGAACATGATATTCAGAAACAGCTGAATCTGCAGCCATTCGCCCCAGGTTTCCATTTTGCCGGTGGCCGGATCCACAGTCGGCGGCTGCAGCGCAACCAGCAATACGAACAGCACCAAGCCGTAGAACACCAGATGGCAAATCCATCCGCCCAGGTTGTGCGGCAGGAACAACAGAAACATGCGGCGCACGGATTTCCCGGCGTTGACTTTGTCTTTGCGCTCATCGGCCTGCTGCATGAACTCTGTCAGCTTGCTCCGCAGCGCATCGAGTTCGCGGGCGGATTCCTGCTTGACCTGTTCGAAGCGTTCCGGCGTGCATACGCCTTCCTGGGCTTTGACCCAGGTGCCGAGAAACGCGATGCGGCGCTCGGCCAAACCGATTTCGTCCTGGAATTTGGCTTTGATGCTGCGCTGTTCGGTCCACGCCGCCAGGCGTGCCCAGGTGCCGCCCAGCAGGGTGGCGAAACCCACGATTGCGGTTGCCATCGCTAAATGATCTTGAATAGTCGATTCTGACATAAGGATTCCCCTCTCCTTTGTGCCATCAGCTTAGCATGCAATGACGACCGGCTAGGCCCACTCGCCCCGCATCGCTTTCACTTTTTCTTCCAAGCCGATTGCCGTGGCGGCGGTGCCATCCACCGGTGCTTCCGCCAGCACCGTGACGTGCGCGCGGATGCGGCTGGGCAGACGCAGGGTGTTGATGACGCCGCTGCGGCTGAAGATGCTGGCCCACATGCCGCGGATCGCCATCGGCACCACCGGTACCGGGCGCGCGGCCAGAATGCGTTCCATGCCGGGTTTGAACGGACCGATTTCGCCGTCGGGAGTCAGGCGGCCTTCGGGAAAAATGCAGACCAGTTCGCCCTCGGCCAAAGCTTGGTCGACTTCCGCGAAGGCGCGTTCCATCAGATCGGGGTCCTCGTTTCTGCCGGCGATGGGAATGGCGTTGGCGGCCGTGAACGCCCAGCGCGCGCCGGGCGTGTTGAAGATCTTGTAATACATCACGAAGCGGATCGGTCGCGGCACCGCGCTGCTCAGCAGCAGGGCGTCCATGTAGCTCACGTGATTACACACCAGCAGCGCCGGGCCGTCATCGGGCACGTGTTTCTCGATGCCGTGCACCTCGACCCGGTACATGATGCGGATGTAGATCCAGGCCAGGAAGCGCAGGAAGAATTCCGGCACCAGCAGCATCAGGTAGACCAGCACGGCCAGGTTCAATAGGGACAGCAGCAGGAACACTTCCGGAATGTTGAATCCCAGATAACGCTGCAGCACGATGCCGGTGACGGCGGCCGAGACGATGAACACCGCGTTCTGGATGTTCATGCCGGCGATGACGCGCGACAGATGGTGTTTCTCGGTGCGGCTCTGGATCAGCGCGAACAGCGGCACGATGAAGAAGCCGGCGAACAGGCCGATCAGGGTCAGGTCGGCCATGATCCGGAAGCTGCCGGCCTGCTGCCAGAACTGCGCGAGGGTGATGCCGGTTTCCGGCGCGAATCCGGGCCGGGCGAAATACAGGTCGGCGCAGAACACGGTCATGCCGAGCGCTCCGAACGGCACCAAGCCGATTTCCACGGTGCGTTGCGAGAGTTTTTCGCACCAGAGCGAACCCAGACCGGTACCGACCGAGAACAGCGCCAAGGCCAGCAGATTCAGGGATTCCGAGCCACCCAGATGCAGCTTGGCGTAATTCGGCAACTGCGCGCTGAGCAGGGTGCCGACGAACCAGAACCAGGACACGCCGAACACCGCGCGCCGCACCACCGGATTGTGGCGGACCATGCCGAGTACATGCAGCGACTCGGCCAAGATGTTTTTATTGATTTTCAGATCCGGCGCGATGGCCGGCGCCATCGGGATGGCGCGGCTGACCAGATGCCCGGTCACCGCCAGACCGATCATGGCCGTAGCCGCGGCCTGCGGCCCGTAACCGGGAATCATCAGTAGCGACATGCCGGCGATCATGCCGATCAGGATCGAAATGGACGTGCCCATTTCGACCAGACCGTTGCCGCCGGTGAGTTCTTCCGGTGCCAGCACCTGCGGCAGGATGGCGTATTTGACCGGACCGAACAGGGTGGACTGCACGCCGGTCAGGAACAGGCAGAACAGCAGCAGCGTGGGCAGGCCGTAGATGAAGCCGAACGCCGCCAGACTCATGATGCCGATTTCCATGGCGGTGGTGATGCGGATCAGGCGTGCCTTCTCCACCTTTTCGGCGATCTGGCCGGCGGTGGCGGAAAACAGGAAGTAGGGCAGGATGAACAATGCCGGTGCCAGATTGGCGTACAGCGTCGATTGTTCGGTGCTCAGGCCCATCTGATACACCATCAGCGCCAGCATGGCGTTGCGGAACACGTTGTCGTTGAATGCGCCGAGCGCCTGCGTCAGGAAAAACGGCAGGAAGCGGCGTTGCTTGAGCAGTTCGTACTGGGAGTGGGCCATGGTGCGCGGGCGAGGTGACCAAGGCCTACTATAGCCGTTCAGCCACGCTCGCGGTCGATGGCCCGCCAGCCGATGTCGCTGCGGTGGAATTCGCCCAGCCATGAAATCTGGTCGGCCAGCGTATAGGCTGCGTTCTGCGCCTCGGCCACCGTGCTGCCGAGCGCGGTGGCGCACAGCACGCGCCCGCCACTGGTAAGTACCTGGCCGTCTTCGAGCACGGTGCCGGCGTGGAACAGTTTGCTGCCGGGCGGCGCGTCGATGTCGAGGCCGTGGATGACATCGCCGGTGCGCGGCGTGCCAGGGTAGTGCTCGGCGGCCATCACCACCCCAAGTGCCGGACGCGGATCCCAACGGGCGTCGGTCTCGTGCAGGCGGCCATCGATGGCGGCTTCGATCAGTTCGCTCAGGTCCGATTGCAGACGCAGCATCACCGGCTGGGTTTCCGGATCGCCGAACCGGACATTGAATTCGATCACTTTCGGTGCGCCGGCATCATCGATCATCAGGCCGGCATACAGGAATCCGCTGAACGGCATGCCGTCCGCAATCATGCCGCGTACGGTCGGTTCGACCACTTCGCGCATCACCCGCGCATGCACTTCCGGCGTCACCACCGGTGCCGGCGAGTAAGCGCCCATGCCGCCGGTGTTCGGGCCGGTGTCGCCGTCGCCCACGCGTTTGTGATCCTGGCTGGTGGCCATCGGCAGCGCGGTGCGGCCATCCACCATGGAAATGAAACTGGCTTCTTCGCCGGTCAGGAATTCCTCGATGACCACGCGCGCACCGGCGGCACCGAACTGGTTGTTGCCGAGCATGTCGGTGATCGCCGCGCGCGCTTCTTCCAGCGTCATCGCCACCACCACGCCTTTGCCGGCGGCCAGGCCATCGGCCTTGATCACTATCGGTGCGCCGACATGATCGACGTGCGACAGCGCTTCGGCTTCGTTCTCGAACACCGCATAATGCGCGGTCGGGATCCCGTGGCGGGCGAGGAAGTCCTTGGCGAAGGCCTTGCTGCCTTCCAATTGGGCGGCGGCCTGGCGCGGCCCGAAAATGCGCAGACCGTGCGCTTGGAACAGATCGACCACGCCCAGCACCAGCGGTGCTTCCGGACCGACCAGGGTGAAATCCACCTTTTCATCGCGTGCCACTGCCAGCAGACCGTCGATGTCGGTGGCGGCAACCGCCACATTCCGGCATTTGTGCTCGCGCGCGGTGCCGGCATTGCCGGGGGCTACCAGGATTTCCGTGATGCGCGGCGACTGCGCCAAACGCCATGCCAGCGCGTGTTCGCGTCCGCCGGATCCGATCACGAGAATTTTCATGGGGGTTCCTCAGTGTTTGAAGTGGCGACGGCCGGTGAACACCATGGCGATGCCGTGTTCATTGGCTGCGTCGATGACTTCGTTGTCGCGCATGGAGCCACCCGGTTGGATGACGGCTTTGATGCCGGCGGCGGCGGCGGTGTCGATGCCGTCGCGGAACGGGAAGAACGCATCGGAAGCCATTACGGCACCGGGCACGGCCAGACCGGCATCGTCGGCCTTGATGCCGGCGATTTTCGCGCTGATTACGCGGCTCATCTGGCCGGCACCGATGCCGACGGTGCGCTGGTCGCGCGCGAACACGATGGCATTGGACTTCACGAACATCGCCACTTTCCAGGCGAACAGCAGGTCTTCCAATTGCTCGAGGCTCGGCTGGGTGTCGCTGACCGTTTTCAGATCCTTGATGCCCAGGTGGTCGCTGTCGGTGTTCTGCACCAGCAGGCCGCCGGCCACGCGCTTGTAGTCCCAGAGGCCGTGGTGGCCGTCGAGCGCACCGCAGTCGAGCACGCGCACGTTGGGTTTGCGCGCGAAGGCAGCCTGCGCTTCCGGACTGATGCCCGGTGCGATCACCACTTCCACGAACTGGCGTTCGGCGATGGCGGCGGCGGTCTTGCCATCGAGTGCGCGGTTGAAGGCGATGATGCCGCCGAAGGCCGAGGTCGGATCGGTGGCGAAGGCACGGTCATAGGCGTCGCCGATGTTGGCGGCCACGGCCACGCCGCAGGGGTTGGCATGCTTGACGATGACGCAGGCCGGCGCCTCGAAGGCCTTGACGCATTCCAGCGCGGCATCGGCATCGGCGATGTTGTTGAACGACAGTTCCTTGCCCTGGATGAAACGTGCGGTGGCGACGATGCCGCTGCCGGCGCCGGCTTCGACGAACAGCGCGCCGGCCTGATGCGGGTTTTCACCGTAACGCAGGGCGCTGCCGAGCTCGAAGGCGGGGTGAAGGCTCGCCGGCCAGGCGGTCGGTGCTTCCGGCGCCTCGGCGCGCTTGGACAACCACTCGGTGATCTGGCCGTCGTAGGCGCTCGTATGCGCATAGGTTTTCGCGGCCCAGGCGCGGCGTTGCGCAGCGGTACTGCCGCCGTCGGCCAGCGCATCGATGAAGCCGGCGTAATCGGTCGGGTCGGTCAGTACGGCCACGCGCGCATGGTTTTTTGCAGCGGCGCGCAGCATGGCCGGTCCGCCGATGTCGATGTTCTCGATGGCGTCGTCGTAGCGGCAGTCGGGTTGGGCGACGGTGGCCGCGAACGGATACAGATTCACCACCAGCAGATCGATGGCTTCGATGCCGTGCTCGGCACTCACCGCATCATCGGTGCCGGCACGCGAGAGCAGGCCGCCGTGGATTTTCGGGTGCAGGGTTTTCACCCGTCCGTCCATGATTTCCGGAAAGCCGGTGACAGTGCTGACATCGGTGACGGCCAGACCGGCGTCGCGCAGGGCCTTGGCGGTACCGCCGGTGGACAGCAGCTGCACGCCATGGGCGATCAGCGCTTCAGCCAGCGGCAGCAGGCCGGATTTATCGGACACCGACAGTAGGGCGCGGCGGACGGGATGGCGGGATGCGGTCATAGATCACTCCGGAAGGGCCTCAATTATAAACCCTCGGCGTGATGTGTTGGGGCGCGATCAGCTTCCGGAAACCGCGTATTGCTTGAGTTTCTTGCGCAGGGTGGCGCGGTTGAGACCGAGAATTTCGGCGGCACGGCTCTGGTTGCCGCGGCAATGGATCATCACTTCCTGCAGCAGCGCCGGCTCCACTTCGGCCAATACGGTGTCATACAGCTCGCTGCTCGGGGCATGGCCCATGTCCTGCAGATAGCGGCGCACGACGCGGGCCACGACATCTTTCAGGCAGGGTTGGGATTTGGTGTCGGGGGTGTTGCTGTGGATGAGGTGCAGGGTGTTCACTTACGGCTCGTGCAGGTAATTTTTCCGGCCGTGTAGTTTATCCCGATTCGCGACTCGCTACCTGAACGTCTCAGCGGAAGTCGAAGGCGAAGCCGGCGGCCTTGCCCGAGGTCTCCTGCAACGCGATTTCCACGGAAACGGTTTGGCCGGGCTTGATGTCGCCGTCTTGGTCGGCATTCAGGTATTCCCTGGGCCGGAAGCGGCGCATGGCGATGGCTTGGCCGGCAACATCGGTGAGCCGGATTTCAATCTGCGGCCAGGGTTGCGGCCATTGCGCATCGTTGCGGAAGCCCAGCTGGACCACCAGAACACCGGCCTGGTCGGGATCGGCGGCAACGGCCTGATGGACCGGAACGAAGGCCTCCGGCTGGCGCCAGCCTTCAAGCTGACAGGAGGCGAGCAGGCAGAGGCGGCTGACCCAGGGACGCCATGTCGGGTTTTCGGCCAGTGCATCGCGATTGGCCAGAACGACCTGCAATGCCAATGCCAGAATGAGCACGGCGATGCCGGCCAACAGACCGCGGTTTGTTTTCTCAGCGTTTGCGGCCATCGATCCGTATCCAGTCGTCCAGCTGCGTCACCGTCAAGGCTTCGAAATGCGGCGCGAAAGCGTCCAGCACTTCGGGTTCCTGCCCTTTCAGAATGCCGGACAGGGCGATGATGCCGCCGGATTGCGTGCGTGCTGCCAGCGTGTCATGCAGGGCGATGAGTGCCGAGGCCAGGATGTTGGCAACGACCACCGGATATTGCCGCTCGGGTTCGGCCTCGGGCAGATGCACCTGCAGCGCGCGGCCGACCCCGTTGCGTTCGGCGTTGTCCTGCGTGGCGATCAGCGCCTGCGGATCGTTATCGACGCCGACGGCCGAGGCAGCGCCCAGCTTCAGTGCCGCCAAGGCCAGAATGCCGGAACCGCAGCCGAAGTCGAGAACATCCCGGCCCTGCAGGTCGAGACCATCTAGCCATTGCAGGCAGAGTGCGGTGGTCGGATGCGTGCCGGAGCCGAAGGCCAGGCCCGGATCGAGGCGGATGATGACGCCATCGGCCGCTTCCGGCGGCGCCTCGCGGTGCCAGGGAATGATCCATGTGCGTTCGCCGAAGCGCATCGGTTCGAACTGATCCAGCCAGGCCCGTTCCCAATCCTGGTCTTCCACGATGCGGAAGCTGGCGCCTGCCCAGTCGATGCCGCTGTCGTAGGCGTCCAGAGCGTGCAGCAACAAGCCTTCGTGGGTGCCGGCATCGAACAGCGCCAGCAGCACGATGTCGTTCCACAGCGGCGTTTCGCCGACACCGGGCTCGAGGATGGCTTTCTCGTTTTCGGCATCGGCGGCGTCCAGCAGCGAGACGCAGAGGGCGCCGAGTTCGTTCAACGCGGTTTCCACCCGCGCTTCCTCGCTGGCTTTGCAGGCGATGGACAGCTCGAGGAAGGGCATCAGGTCAGGCCGAGGCCTTTGTCTTTGCGTTCGGCCAGGCGTTTTTCCAGATAGTGGATGTTGGTGCCGCCCTGGAAGAAGCCGGTATCGGCCAGAATGCGCTGCTGCAGCGGCACATTGGTCTTGATGCCGTCCACGATCATTTCCGACAGCGCGCAGCGCATGCGGTAAATCGCCTGTTCACGGGTATTGCCGTGCACGATCAGCTTGCCGATCATCGAATCGTAATTCGGCGGCACTTTGTAGCCTTCGTAGATGTGCGAATCCACGCGCACGCCCGGACCGCCCGGCGAATGGAAGTGTTTGATCAGTCCGGGGCTCGGCAGGAAGCTGTCGGGATCTTCGGCATTGATGCGGCATTCGATGGCGTGGCCGCGGATGACGATGTCGTCCTGGGTCAGCGTCAGTTTCTGGCCGGAGGCGATCAGCAGCTGTTCGCGCACCAGATCGACGCCGGTGATCATTTCGGTGACCGGATGCTCGACCTGGATGCGGGTGTTCATTTCGATGAAGTAGAAACGGCCGTTTTCATACAGGAATTCGAAGGTGCCGGCGCCGCGGTAACCGATGCGCACGCAGGCTTCGGTGCAGATGCGGCCGATTTCGGCGCGCTGTTCGGGCGTGATACCCGGTGCCGGCGCTTCTTCCACCACTTTCTGGTGACGTCGCTGCATCGAGCAGTCGCGCTCGCCCAGATGGATGGCGTTGCCCTGCCCGTCGGACAGCACCTGGATCTCGATGTGACGCGGATTCTCCAGGAATTTCTCCATGTAGACCATGTCGTTGTTGAACGCGGCCTTGGCTTCCTGCTGGGTGGTGGTGATCGAGGTGATCAGGCTGTCGGCTTCGCGCACGACACGCATGCCGCGTCCGCCGCCGCCGCCGGCGGCCTTGATGATGACCGGATAGCCGATCTCTTCGGCCATTTTCAGGTTGGCCATGGCATCGTCGCCGAGCGGTCCGCCCGAGCCGGGCACGCAGGGCACGCCGGCATCCTTCATGGCGCGGATGGCTTCGACTTTGTCGCCCATCATGCGGATGACGTCGGCGGTGGGGCCGATGAAGATGAAGCCGGAGCCTTCGGCGCGTTCGCAGAAGGTGGCGTTTTCGGACAGGAAACCGTAGCCCGGATGGATGGCGTCGGCGTCGGTCACTTCCGCGGCGGCGATGATGGCCGGAACGTTCAGATAGCTTTCGATCGAGGGTGCCGGTCCGATGCAGACCGATTCGTCGGCCATAGCCACGTGCTTCAGGTTGCGGTCGACCGTGGAGTGCACGGCCACGGTCTTGATGCCGAGTGCGCGGCAGGCGCGCAGGATGCGCAACGCGATTTCGCCGCGGTTGGCGATGACGACTTTTTTCAACATGGCTTCAACCTGCTCAGGAAATGACGAACATCGCTTCGTCGAATTCGATGGCCTGGCCCGGCTGGACCAGGATGGCGGTCACGGTGCCGGAAACATCGGCTTCGATCGGATTGAACATCTTCATCGCTTCGATGATGCCGATGGTGTCGCCGGCTTTCACGCTCTGCCCGATGCGCACGTAGGGTGCTGCTTCCGGGCTGGGCGAGGCGTAGAACGTGCCGACCATCGGCGAGCGCACGGTGTGGCCGTCCGGAACCGACTTGGCCGATTTGCCGACGGCTTCGGCCGACGGGCCGGGGTTGGCGGCCGGCGCACGCACCGGCGCTTCGGCCGGCGCTGCCGGAGCGGCGACATGATGGATGACCGGTGCCGGAGCGGCCATGCCGCTATGCCGGGCCAGGCGCACGGTTTCCTCGCCTTCCTTGATTTCCAGTTCGGACAGGCTGGACTTTTCCAGCAGTTCGATCAGGGCTTTGATTTTGCGTAAGTCCATAATGACCTCGGGTGCGTGGTTCAGGGGGTGTCGGCGGCGGATGCGGGGAACCACTGCATCAGCTGCGCCAGGGCATGGCGGTAACTGTCCGGACCGAAACCGCAGATGACGGCTTTGGCCAGATCGGAAAAATAGGAATGCTGCCGGAATGGCTCGCGGCTGTGCGGATTCGACAGATGCGCCTCGATGAAGGGCAGACCGACCGCCGCGAAGGCGTCGCGCAGGGCCACCGAAGTGTGGGTGAAGGCCGCGGGGTTGATCAGGATGGCGTCGACGCCATCGGCCGGTGCGCGCTGTACCGCCTCGACCAGCTCATGCTCGGCATTGCTTTGCAGGAAGGCGATCCGGTGGCCGGCGCTTTCGGCCTGGATTTTGAGGCCATCGTTGATCTGCGCCAGGGTCTGCGTGCCGTAGATTCCCGGCTCGCGCTGCCCCAGCAGATTCAGATTCGGACCGTTCAATACCAGAAAATACGCCACAGCACTCTCCCCAAGCGAACGACCAGTTTCGCAAACTTGAGGGGTTTTGTCTAGAAAATGACGTAATTTCCCTGAAAATGAATGCTGTTTGATTTTTGTTAACCGCTGGGTTTCAGCGCATTCCGTCCTGTAACCATTCCCGCAAATGGGCTTCGCCGGCAAACACGCCGATGTGGCGTTTGACCAGGCGCCCTTGCGGGTCGATCAGCACCGTGAACGGCAGCACGCCCCAGCCATTGCCAAGATGCACCGAGCTGTCGGCCGCAGCGGGCGGCTCGTGGTGTTGGCTGAATCGGACCGGAATCTCGGTCAACAGGGTGGCGGCGGCTTCGGGGGCTTCCAGGGCGATGCCGACCACCTCATAACGGCCCCGGCTCTCGGCATGGACCGCATCCAGCCACGGCATTTCCACGCGGCAGGGGCCGCACCAGCTTGCCCAGTAGTTGATCAGCTGCCAGCGGCCCGGGCTTGGCAGGGTGCGCGGGCGGCCATCGAAGCCGGTCACGGTGAATGGCCGTACGCTATCGCCGATGGCGGCGGCGCCGCCGGGTGCCGGATATTTCGGGGGCACGAAGCGTTCGAACAGCGCCTGCCCGACCTCGGTGCGCAGCAGAACGCCCGGGCCGGCGATGAAGATACCGGCCGCCAGCCCCAGCAGGGCAGCCAACACCGCCAGCGCCACCACTTTCAGCGGTTTCATTGCGCCAACGCGTCACGCATGATGTCGTGCGTCAGCAGCTGGGGCAGTTTTTTGCCATCGCCTGCGCCTTCGGGGTACACCACATACAGCGGCACGCCCGGAGTGTCGTATTGATCCAGATACGCGCTGATTGCGGGATCCTGGTTGGTCCAGTCACCGACCAGATACACGGTGCCGGTCTCTTTCAGCAGCTGCGTGAAGGCGTCCGTATGCAGGACCGCCTTCTCATTGACCTTGCAGGTAATGCACCAGTCGGCGGTCATGTCGACCAATACCGGCGTGCCCTGTGCGCGCAGCTCGGCCAGACGCTCTGGACTGAACGCCTCGTAATTCTTGCCTTGCGTGCTGATGGCGGCACCCGGTTGCGCCTGTTGCAGGGCGAAACCGAAGCTGGCGGCGGCCAGCACGCCCAGCACCAGCACGATGGCTTTGGCGCGCAGGCTGGGGTTCATCTTCTGGCGCTCGAACCACCAGAGCGCGGCGGTCAGCGCGGTGGCGGCAATCAACAGCAGGGCCAAGCCATTCACGCCTTTCTGGTTGCCGAACACCCAGGCCAACCAGACCGCGGTCAGGTACATCGGATAGGCCAACCAATGCTTGAGCGTGTCCATCCAAGCGCCGGGTTTCGGCAGCTTGGCGGCAAGGCCGGGCAGGAAGCCGATCAGCAGGAACGGCAGCGCCAGGCCGAGGCCCAAGGCCAGGAACACCGACAGAGCCAGCAGCCAATGCGCGGTGAACGCAAACGCCAGAGCGCTGCCCATGAACGGGGCCGTGCACGGGCTGGCCACCACCACCGCCAACACGCCGGTGAAGAAGTCGCCGGTGGGGCCGGATTTCTCGGTGAGCGATTGGCCCATGCCGGCGAAACCGGAGCCCCAGTTGAACAGGCCCGACATCATCAGGCCGATGCCGAACATCAGCAGCGCGAGGCCGCCGACGATGACCGGCTGTTGCAGTTGGAAGCCCCAACCCAAGGCCTGACCGGCGCCGCGCAGCGCCAGCACGCCGATGCCGAGCGCGGCGAAGCTGCTCATCACGCCGGCGGTATACCACAGCGCATGGCTGCGGGCATGGCCGGGGGTATTGGCTTTGGCCAAGGCCATGGCTTTGAACGACAGCACCGGCAGCACGCAGGGCATCAGGTTGAGAATCAAACCGCCCAGCAGCGCCAACAACAATGCCGGCAGCCATTTCAGCACATCGAAAGGCGCGCCGGCATCCGTGGTATCGGTAGCGCCGGCATCGCCGAGCGTGCCGCCGGCGGGAAGTTCGATGGACAAGGTTTTCTTCATCGGCGGATAGCAGATGCCGTTTTCCTTGCAGCCCTGATAGTCCACGGTCAATTGCAGCGGACCGGCTTGCGTGCTCTTGCGTTGCAGGGGCAGGGTGATTTCCGCCGGTTCGAAATACACCGGCACGGTGCCGAATTCCGGGTCGGGATACCACAGCGCTTCCGGCAGTTTCGCTTTGCCCACTGCGGCGATGGCGTCCGCCGGCGTGCTGAATGCGATCTTGTCGCGGTACAGATAGTAACCCTCGGCCGGGGTCAGTTTCAGCAGCAGGGATCCGGCATCACCGACAATCGCTTCGATGCGGAACGCCTGATCTTCCGGCAGGGTGGTGTCGGCGGCGGCGTTCAGTCCGAGCAGGGACGCGCCGTCGGCAGCGGCCGCCGTCAGGGGAATGCGCAGACGTTTGTTCTGCGGCGGATAACAGATGCCGATGTCCGCGCAGCCCTGGTATTGCAAGCGAAGCAGAACATGGTCGGTTCCGGCCGGCGCGCTGAAACGGACCGTGGTGACCAGTTCCGTCCGGTAGGTTTCGACATCGCCGAAGAATTCATCGCGGTAGGGTTTGCCCGGCGGCAGTTGGATCGGTTCCAAGCTCACGCCCGGGCTGTCGCTGTCGATGGCGGTGCGGTGTTTGTAAAGGTAATAGCCGTCGGCAACGCCCCAGCGGATACGGACGCTGTCGGCGCTTACGGCTTCGATCGAAACGGGATAGGCCTGGTCGACCGGCAGCAGGTCGGCCTCGGAAACGGCATGTGCCGGTACTGACAGCAGGGAAAGCAGCAGGGTAAAACTCAAGGCAAGACGGTTCACGGGCATTCCGGACGGGCGGGTTTCAACGGCTTTCTAGGGTAGCCCAAAGCGACCGCTTTGCCGACCCCTTGAAAGCCGAAGAGCCGGACCCCATTAGGGGAACACCCCTGAACCGGGGGTTTTCGCGTAGAATCTGGCACTCTCCTCTCCCGAGTGCTAATCCGCCGGTTCGGGATTTACTCAACGTATTGATTTTAAACATAAAGGTAATTTATGAACATCAAGCCTCTGCACGATCGCGTTGTCATCAAACGCATGGAAGAAGAAAAACTGTCCGCCGGCGGCATCGTCATTCCGGATTCGGCCACCGAAAAACCGGTGAAAGGTGAAGTGTTGGCGGTGGGTGAAGGCAAGCCGCTGGATAACGGCAGCGTGCGCGCGCCGAAAGTCAAAGTGGGCGACAAGGTCCTGTTCGGCAAATACGCCGGCACCGAAATCAAACACGACGGCGTCGAAATCCTGGTCGTCAAAGAAGACGACATCCTGGCCATTCTGGCCTAATCCCGAATTCACGAATTACTGAGGAACACAACCATGGCAGCAAAAGATATCCGCTTCGGCGAAGACGCGCGCGCGCGTATGGTCAAAGGCGTCAACGTTCTCGCCAACGCCGTAAAAGCCACCCTCGGTCCGAAAGGCCGCAACGTCGTGCTCGACAAGAGCTTCGGCGCCCCGACCATCACCAAGGACGGCGTGTCCGTGGCCAAGGAAATCGAATTGGCCGACAAGTTCGAAAACATGGGCGCACAGATGGTGAAGGAAGTCGCCACCAAGACCGCCGACATTGCCGGTGACGGCACCACCACCGCGACCGTGCTGGCCCAGGCGATGATCCGCGAAGGCATGAAAGCCGTGGCCGCCGGCATGAACCCGATGGACCTCAAGCGCGGCATGGACAAGGCCGTCGGTGCCGCCGTGGAAGAACTGAAGAAACTGAGCAAGCCCTGCGCCACCAGCAAGGAAATCGCCCAGGTCGGTTCGATCTCGGCCAACTCCGACCAGAACATCGGCGAGCTGATCGCCAAGGCCATGGACAAGGTCGGCAAGGAAGGCGTGATCACCGTGGAAGAAGGTTCGGGTCTGGAAAACGAACTCGATGTGGTCGAAGGCATGCAGTTCGACCGCGGCTACCTGTCGCCCTACTTCGTCAACAACCAGCAGTCGATGTCGGCCGAGCTGGATGATCCGTTCATCCTGCTGTACGACAAGAAAATCTCCAATGTCCGCGATCTGCTGCCGGTGCTGGAAGCCGTCGCCAAGGCCGGCAAGCCGCTGCTGATCGTCGCCGAGGAAGTCGAAGGCGAAGCGCTGGCCACGCTGGTGGTCAACACCATCCGCGGCATCGTCAAAGTCTGCGCCGTCAAAGCCCCGGGCTTCGGCGACCGCCGCAAAGCCATGCTCGAAGACATGGCCATCCTGACCGGCGGCACCGTGATTTCCGAAGAAGTCGGTCTGTCGCTCGACAAGGCCACCATCAAGGATCTCGGCCGTGCCAAGAAGATCCAGGTTTCCAAGGAAAACACCACCATCATCGACGGTGCCGGCGAAGCCGAAGGCATCCAGGCCCGCGTCAAGCAGATCAAGGCCCAGGTCGAGGAAACCTCCTCCGACTACGACCGTGAAAAACTGCAGGAACGCGTCGCCAAGCTGGCCGGCGGCGTTGCCGTGATCAAAGTCGGTGCTGCTACCGAAGTCGAGATGAAGGAAAAGAAAGCCCGCGTCGAAGACGCCCTGCACGCGACCCGTGCCGCGGTCGAGGAAGGCATCGTTCCGGGCGGCGGCGTCGCCCTGATCCGCGCGCTGACCACCATCGGCACCCTGAAAGGCGCCAATGACGACCAGAACGTCGGCATCGCCCTGGCCCTGCGCGCCATGGAAGCCCCGCTGCGTGAAATCGTCACCAACTGCGGCGAAGAGCCGTCGGTGGTGCTGAACAAGGTCAAGGAAGGCGCCGGCAACTTCGGTTACAACGCCGCCAGCGGTGAATACGGCGACATGGTCGCCATGGGCATCCTGGATCCGACCAAAGTCACCCGTACCGCGCTGCAGAACGCCAGTTCGATCGCCGGCCTGATGATCACCACCGAAGCGATGGTGGCCGAAGCGCCGAAGAAAGACGAGCCGATGATGCCGCAAGGTGGCATGGGCGGCATGGGCGGCATGGATTTCTGATCCGGCCCCGCTGTCGAAAAGCAACGAAAAGCCCCGCTTCCGAGCGGGGTTTTTCTTTGCAACATTCTTCACATCAACCTGTCATAGAATGCACCATGCCATTTATGGATTTCCCCATGCGCGCTCCGATGATTCCACTGCTGCTTGCCGTCGCCGTTTTTCCGGCAGCCGCCCAGGATGCCGTCGTTTCCGAACCGGCAGTGGTCGCCAACACGGTCGAGGTCAAAGGCGTGCTGCCCGGGCCGGGATTCTGGCAGGCCAGCAAGGGCGGCAACACCGTCTGGATCCTGGCCTCGATCCGGCCGGTGCCGAAAGGCATGCAGTGGGAAACCATCAAGCTCGAACGCCGTTTGGCCGATTCGCAGGCCCTGATCGGCGGGCCATCGGTGAAGCTCGACAGCAAAATCGGTTTCTTCGCCAAAATCGGCTTGGTGCCGTCCCTGCTCAAGGCCCGCAAGAATCCGGATGGCCGCAGCCTGCAGGAAATCATGCCGCCGGAAACCTACCGCCGTTGGCAGGTGATGAAGCAGAAGTACATCGGCAACGACAAGGACATCGAGAGCTGGCGTCCGATTTTCGCCGCGCAGGAGCTGTACGAAAAAGCCATACGAAAAGCCGGTCTGAGCAACGAGGGCATCGTCTGGCCGGAGGCCAAGGATCTGGCCAAGGATGCCGGCGTACCGGTCACCCGTCCGGAGATCACGGTGGATATCGGCGACCCGAAGAAATTCATCAAGGAGTTCAACAAGCGCGCGCTCAGCGATGTGGCCTGCTTCGAGAAAACCCTGGACAGCATCGAGCGCGATGTCCAGTACATGGGCGAACGCGGGCGTCTGTGGGCGGTCGGCGACATCGCCGGATACCGGCGCATCGCGCAAACTGATTTTTCCGGAGCCTGCATCGATGCCCTGGTCGGTTCCGGCATCGGCCAAAGCGCCGGTCTGGGCGATGTGCAGCAACGCGCATTGAATGCCTGGCTGCAGGCGGTGGATGCCGCCGCGGCGAAGAACCGGTCCACCGTCGCCGTGGTCAATATCGCCGAGTTGATCAAACCCGGCGGACTGCTCGACCGACTGCAGGCGCGCGGTTATGTCATTACCGAACCGGTGTACGTGCCGTAGGCATCGCCGGACAACTGCGTTAATCTATGGCAAACCCTTTGAGGAAGCGCCGTGGTCCGCCAAGACGAACTGTTCAGTTCCCGCCTGATGGCGTTGGATGCACGTACGGCCGCCGGCCTGCTTGATCTCGAGCACCCGAACCTGGCCGCACAGCAACTCAGCGATCTGCCGCCGGCGCGGGCCATGGCTATCCTGTTGGCCCTGCCGGAAGACGTCCGCGAATCGGTCATGACCGCCTGCCAGACTGGTGCCGCCTGGCTGCGTGCCGAACATTACGCGCCCGGCACCGTGGGCAACCAGCTGGAAGAGCCGGTGGCGGCGTTCCGCAAAGGCACCTCGGTGGCGATGGCGGTCGATCTTCTGCGTGAACTGATGCCGCAACGCGAATTGAATCAGGTTTACGTGGTCGACCCCGAAAATCGACTGCTCGGCATCGTGGCCTTCCGCGAGCTGTTGTTTGCCGAGCGCGGGCAGACGCTCGACCAGATCATGCAACGCGAGCCGTGCAGTCTTCGTCCCGAATGGCCGTTGAACGAGGCGCTGTCGCGTCTGTCCCTGCAGCCGCCGTTGACGTATCCGGTCTGCGACGGCGACAACGTGCTGCTGGGCCAGGTGCACACCCACCGCTTGCATCAGCAGCAGGCTTTCGAATTGTCGGGCCAGCCCGGCTATCTGGTCGGTGTCGATCACGACGAACAGTGGGCATCGCCGTGGTGGCGCAAATTCCAGTTCCGGCAGCCCTGGCTGCAGATCCATCTGTTCATGCTGTTCGTGGTCGGTGCCATCATCGGCCGCTTCCAGGAAGACATCGCCAAAGCCACGCTGCTCGCCATCTTCCTGCCGGTTCTAGCCGGTCTGTGCCGGACCATCGGCGCGCAGTCGCTGGCCTGTACCCTGCGCGGCCTCAGCCTTTCCAATCCGGCCCGGCCGGTGAAGCGTCAGGTGCTCAAGGAAACCTGGCTCGGGCTGGTCAACGGCGTACTGACCGGAATTCTGGCCGGAGCCGGCATGTTCATCATCGCCTCGCGCCATCCGGAGCAGGGTGATCCCTTGCAGCTGGCGCTGTTGGTTGCAATCGCGATGGCGCTCAGCTGCATGGTCGCCGGCTTGCTCGGTGCTGCCATGCCCTTGCTGCTCCGCAAACTCGGCATCAATCCGGCCATGGCCGCCAATCTGGTGTTCTCGGGATTGTCCGACATGATCTGCATCGGCCTTTTCCTGTGGATGGCGGTGGCGTTTGTCTTATAAGGCGTTGCCGCCGGTTCTGGCCGGACTGCTGGCCGATCATCCCCACAACGCTCCAAGTTCCGGTGCGCTCGCGCGTCTGGCATGCGTCTCCGATTTCGCCGTTGATGTACTGGTTCAACAGCCCGATCTGTTGGCCGGACTCGATGAGCCTTTGCAGGCCTTGCATCTTCCCGAGGGTAGGGACGCCGAGTGGCCCGCGCTGATCCGGCGCTGGCGCCGCGCCCAATCCGTGAAATTGATCTGGCGGGATGTGCAGGGCATCGACAGCGTCGCGCAGACACTGGCCGGCAGCACCTGGATCGCCGAACAGGCCCTGCAGGCCGGATTTGCCGCCATCGATGCCCAATTGCGCCAGAGTCACGGCACGGTCCGTGACGAGCACGGTGTCGAACAGCACATGACGGTGTTGGGTCTCGGCAAGCTCGGCGGCGGCGAGCTGAACTTTTCGTCCGATGTCGATCTGGTGTATGCATTTAGCGGTCATGGCATGAGCGATGGTGAACGCCCGATCGCGGCTGAAACCTATTTCACCCGGCTCGGGCAGCGTCTGGCCAATCTGCTCGACGAGGTCACCGCCGATGGCTTCTGTCATCGGGTCGATCTGCGTCTGCGCCCGTTCGGTGCCAGCGGCCGCCTGCTGCTGTCGTTCAATGCCATGGAACAGTATTTCCAGAGTGCTGGGCGTGACTGGGAGCGCTATGCCTGGTTGAAGGCGCGTCCGGTGGCCGGTGACGCCGCCACCGGCTGGCGTCTGCTCGACATGCTGCGTCCGTTCGTATACCGGCGTTATCTGGATTTCACCGCAATCGATGGATTGCGCGACATGAAGGCGAAAATCGAGGCCGAAGTACAGCGCCGCGACAAACGCGATGATCTGAAGCTGGGCCCGGGCGGCATCCGCGAAATCGAATTCTATGTGCAGGCGCTGCAGATCATCTACGGCGGCCGCCATCCGGAACTGCAGGTGCGGGGTTTGCTGGACGGCCTGATGCGTCTGCGCGAGGCCGGATTGATCGATGCCAAGGCCGCGGGCATCCTGCAGGAGGCCTATCTGTTTCTGAGACGATTGGAAAACCGCGTGCAGATGCTTGCGGATGCGCAGGTGCACCGTCTGCCGGATCTGCCCGAAACGCTGCAGCGTTTGGCCCTAGGTCTGGAATATGCCGATGTGCCGGCATTGCTTGCCGCGCTGGAACGGCACCGTGCCGCCGTGGAGCATTTGTTTTCCGGATTGCTCGGCGGGCCTGCCGTGCAGACAGCGGATTCCGGCAGCGATGAGGATTTGCTGGCCTTGGGTTTTGCCGACGCCGTCCGTCATACCGAGCGCATCACGGCATTGTTTGAAAGTGCCGCCGCGCAGGCACTGGCGGACCGCTCGAAACAGCGCCTGCAGCGTGTCACGGCGGCGTTGACACAGGCCTGCAGCAAGGCGCGCCGCCCGGACGACTGTCTTGCCCATGCCATCAGCTTCCTGCAGGCCACACTCAAGCGCAGCAGTTACATCGCCCTGCTCGACGAGCAGCCGAATGCGCTCCAGCGCGTGGTGGATGTTTTCGATGAAAGCCTGTGGATGGCGCAGCTGTTGATCGGGTATCCGATGCTGCTGGATGAATTGCTGGACAGCCGCATCATCGCGCGGGGATTCGATGCCGAAACCCTGCCGGCGCAGATTGATGCCCGGCTGGCCGGCCATGCCGACGATGCCGAAGCCGCCCTGCTTGCGCTGAACGAGTCCAAACTCAGCCTCGGATTCAAGATCGCCTACCACTTTCTCTTCCATGGCCTGGCCGCTACCGAGGCCAGCCGTCTGTTGACCCAGCTCGCCGAGCAGGTGCTGATGCATTGCCAGCGGATTGCCGCCGCAGAACTTTTCCGGCAGCACGGTGCGGTCCCCGATTCGGCCTTTGCCGTCATCGGATACGGCAGTCTGGGAGCGTCCGGACTGTCGTTCAATTCGGACCTCGATCTGGTTTTCCTCAACCGGGTCGGTCCGCAGCAAGCCAGTGATGGCGCTCGCAGCCTCGATGCTTCCCGTTACTTCCTGCGCCAGGCCCAGAAGCTGATTGCCTTGCTGGATCTCACCACACCCGCCGGCAGTCTGTACGAGGCCGACATCCGCTTGCGCCCGGACGGTGCCAAGGGGCTGCTGGTCAGCACGCTCGACAGCTTCGCGGCCTATCAGAAACAACGGGCCTGGGTCTGGGAGTTGCAGGCGCTGGTGCGTGCACGCGCGGTCGCGGGCGATGCCTCGCTGGTTTCGGCCTTCGAAACCCTGCGCGCGGAAATTCTTTGCGCACCGCGCGAGCCCATGGCATTGAAAGCCGAAATCACCGCCATGCGCCAGCGCATGCGCGCCGAGCTCGACCGCAGCCGCGATGACCGGTTCGATCTCAAGCACGGCCCCGGCGGACTAACCGACATCGAGTTTTTCCTGCAGGCGCTGGTGCTCGCCCATGCCGCCGAGCATCCGTCGCTGGTGGCGTACCGCGAGAGCAGTGCTCTCGCTGCGGCCATGGCGCAGGCCGGTCTGGTCAGCGAAGGGCAGGCCGAAATTCTGATGAATGCCATCGAAACGCTTCAGGCCGAGAGTCTGCGCTGCCATCTGGCCATGCAGCCACGGGTGCTTGCATTGTCCCCGATGCTGCAGTCGGTGCAGCGGACGGTTGCAGCGGTTCTGCGTGAGCATGGCTATCTATTCGAAGCCGGTCCATAATCCCATAATCGGAACAATCTTTTGATTTGTTGCGCTTACCGTTCCGGCGCATTTCCCGTACCATGAACTTCCATTGCCGGCACCCGGTGCGCCGGTTGCCGATATCGATTATTGGAGAAGTCATGAACACCGCTTTGAATGAAGCCACGCTCGCCCAGCTGTTCGGAAATGCACGCACGCACAATGTCTGGCGCGATACGCCGGTACCGGACGCCCTGCTGCAGGCGATCTACGACCAGGTCAAATGGGGTCCGACCGCCGCCAACAGCTGTCCGGCCCGCTTCGTGTTCGTGAAGTCGGCAGAGGCCAAGGCCAGGCTGGCGCCGGCACTCGATGAAGGCAACCGCGCCAAGACCCTGCAGGCTCCGGTCAATGTCATCGTCGCCACCGATTTCGAATTCCACGAGCAGCTTCCGAAACTGTTTCCGCACACCGACGCGCGCAGCTGGTTTGCCGGAAGTCCGGCCAAGATCGAAAGCACCGCGGTCCGCAACGGCAATCTGCAGGGCGGCTATTTCATTCTTGCCGCCCGCGCCATGGGTCTGGATTGCGGCCCGATGTCGGGCTTCAACAATGCCATGGTCGATGACGCCTTCTTCGCCGGCACTTCCTGGAAATCCAATTTCCTGATCAATCTCGGTTACGGCGACGAGTCCCAGCTGTTTCCGCGCTCGCCGCGCCTGGACTTCAGTGAAGCCTGCCGTATTCTGTGATTTTACCCAACCTCCACCGCCGACCCCGCAAGGAATCCCCATGAAAAAGTACGCACTGCTCGCTCTCGCCGCTTTCGCTTTTGCCGGCACCGCCGATGCCGCCAAATACAACATCGATCCGGGCCACACCCAGGTCCAGTTCACCTACAGCCATTTCGGCTTCTCCAACATCACCGGCCGTTTCGACCAGATCAGCGGTGAATTCGAACTGGATACCGCCGATCTGTCCAAGTCCAAGATCTCCGTCGAAATACCGATTGCCTCGATCTCGACGTCGCGCCCGTCGCCCAGGCGGGACCGCAGATCGTCGACGAGCATGAGGATGTAGTCGACGTTGATCTCGACCTGCTTGATGAGCTCGATCTCGAACACGAGGTAGTCGTTGATGGACACCTTCTCG
>JBMSNF010000011.1:0-21887 GCA_049421545.1 Arenimonas sp. | reverse complement strand
AGAATGGCGAGGGCGCCGGAGACCTGCTTCAGAAGACCGGGGATGACCGAGAGCTGTTGATGGTCCCAGTAGCTTTCAACGAATGCGACATAGGCCTGCCGCACCTGCATGAAATTGACGATGGATTCGCGGATGAGCGCGTCCAGCAGCTGATGCGACTGCGATGAAGCCAGGAAATCGCTGGCCAGCCGCGATTGACGGCCGGCGGCATCGCTGCCGTGATAATCAAGCATGAACTCGACCGAGAGCAGCGATTTGGCGATGGCCATCAGCTCGCCGTCATTCAAGGGACTGCTGCCGTCGACATAGGCCTGAATGGTCTCGCGGTTGCCGCGGATGTGCTCACGGGCTTCCTTGGCGTCAATCAGGCCCAGCGTGTTTTCAATGCGGGCCAGCACGCCGACCAGCTCCGCCATGTCGGCCGGATTCTTGTCGTTCTGGCGGATGCTCAGATCGAGCGTGTCTTTGATGCGCAGGATGTCTTCCTTGATGACCGCCGCGACGCTTTCCAGCAAGGCGTTGTTCCGGCCGAGCAGACTGCTTTTTGCATGTGCGATTTCTTCCTCGTCCGGCACGATCCGGGCCAGCTCGAAAACCTCGTACACCTGTTTGAGCGCAGGCGCGGCACCGGCGTCGCGCGCGACGAAATACAGAAGTTCCTGGGTCAGACGTACGGGGGAAAGGTGGCGGATTTCGCCGATGCCCCGGTGATTGAGGAAATTGACTTCCTGATCGACTTTTACCAGGCTCTGTTTGAGGGCGTCATCACGCTCGATGCTTCCGTCCGCGAGCGCGGCAAGCAAGGCCGAAGCCACCCAGAACAGTTTGCGGCCGGACTCCTCACGGCACTGCGCGCTGATGCGGCCGCAGACCGTGGCCAGTTTACGGGCGGCATCGGAATCCGCGGAATGATTCAGCCAACCCTGAAGATGGGCCTGGAACTGCAGCGACAGCGACGCGAAATCGGAATCATCGGCCTGGCTGCGGATCTGCGAAAGTACATCTTCAGGAAGCGGCTGCTGGGTCGGTGCGGAGTAAACGGCTTCCTCGCCCAGAATGGCTTCACCACGGATCGACCGCAGCTCGTTGACCAGAGGCAACAGCACCACCGGCACGTCGCGATTGCCGTTCTGCAGGCGCTCGAGATAATCCGGCAGCTGCACGATGCACTGCATCAGCAATGAAAAGGCGTTGTCGGCGTTCGGCATGGCGCCGTCCGCGAGGGCGAGCGAGAGGCGCTCCATTTCTTCGGCCAGACGCGCGGCGCCGGTCAGCTCGACCATGTTGAGAATGCCGGCCACCTGATGCAGGTGACCGCTGCACTCGCGCAGCGCGGTGATGCCCTGGCCTTCCTCGACGAAGCGTTCGAGTGACGAACGCGCCGATTGCAGGGTGCTGTCAAGTTCCGGCTTCAGCCAGGTCAGGACAGTAACATCGATGGGGCTCAGTAATTTCATTCAAAACCTTCGCAGATTCCAATCAGGACACGGCTTGCGCTGATGCGCATCGCTCGGCGTCAGCCCGGCAGCTTGAAGTTCGCTACGGAACGACGCAGGTCGGCGGCGAGTTTCGCCAGATTTCCGACCGACTCCGCCGTGTTGCCGGCGCCCTGCGAGGTCTGCTTGGTGATGTCCTGAATGGCCGCCATCGATTCGGTGATGCTGCCGGCCGAACGGGACTGCTCCTTGGAAGCGACGGAGATGTCCTGAATCAGTTTCGACAGATCGCCCGACACGGTTTCGATTTCGCCCAGCGCCAGGCCGGCATCTTCGGCCAGACGCGCACCGGCGACCACCTCGGCGGTGGTCTGCTCCATCGAGTTCACCGCTTCGTTGGTATCGGATTGAATGGTCTGCACCAGGGTTTCGATGCGCTTGGTGGCGTTCGAAGCACGTTCCGCCAGACGCTGCACCTCATCGGCCACCACCGCGAAACCGCGGCCGGCCTCACCGGCCGAAGCCGCCTGGATGGCCGCGTTCAGCGACAGGATGTTGGTCTGCTCGGCGATGTCATTGATGAGTTCGATGATCGAACCGATTTCCTGCGAGCTTTCACCCAGGCGCTTGATGCGCTTGGCGGTTTCCTGGATCTGGCCGCGGATGTTGTCCATGCCGTGAATGGTCTGGCGCACCACATCGGCGCCCTTCGAGGCGATTTCCACCGAACGCGTCGCCACTTCCGCCGACTCGGCGGAACGGCGCGATACGTCATCGATGTTGTCGGCGATGCGGGTGATCTGGCTCGAAGCCAATTCGATCTGGCGGGCCTGTTGCTCGGCCGCTTCGGCGAGCTGGGCGGCCGTGGCCTGTGTTTCCTGGGCCGATGCGGAGACCTGCACCGAGGTGTCGTTGATGGTACCCACCAGCAGCCGCATTTCATCCACGGTGTTGTTGATGGCGTCCGCGATGGCGCCGGTGAAGTCTTCGGTCACCGTCGCCTTGGTGGTGAGGTCGCCGTTCGAAAGCGGATCGATTTCATCGAGCAGACGCATAATCGCCTGCTGCTGCTGCTGGTTGGTTTCCTTGGAGCGCGACAGTTCGCCCTTCTGGCTGCTCAGATACAGCAGCGCCAGGAAGAACATGCTGACCAGCGCGGCCACGGCGGAGGCGATGGTGATGTAAGCGTTGGGGAAGATGCGGCGGAGATTGATGTTGTCGTAGGCCTTGTAGAGATTTTCACTGTCTTCCAGCAGCACGGCGGAATCGAGTGAAATCGCGCCCTCGGCCTGGTGCACATCGAACAGGTTGGTGGAGGCGTCGAGGATGGACTTGATTTCCTTTTCGGATTCGCCGAACAGCTGCTCGGCGGCGACCACGGAATTCATGGCGGCCGGAGAAGCGACCGGGGACACGTTCCAGTCGGCGTTACCGGACTTCAGGCCGGTCAAGACCTGCGAGAACGCCGCGGTATCGCGCGACAGGGCGTCCGCGGAGGACACCGCTTTGTCACCACCGGCGACCACTTCGGTCACGCGGCGCGCCATGCGGTCGACCAGCACGATCTGGCGGTTGGCCAAGTTGATCTGCGCGGCCGGCGCGGCGTAATCGGACATGGCCGACACCACTTCGCTCAAGCGCGCCGACAGCTGCGGTACGCGGGCATTGAACTGGTTGGCGGTGTTCGACAGGGTCACCACTTCCTTTTCGGACTTCAGGATGACATCGGCGTTCGTCTCGATGGTCGACCAGGTCTTGCTGACCTGCGCCAACGCGCCCTTGGCGCCGAGGGAGTTGTGGCTCTTGTTGAGCTTGGCCACGATTTCGTCGATGCGGTCCTTGGTCGCCTGGAATTCCGCGAAGGATTCGGCATTGCCGGAAGCCGACTGCTTGGAATAGTTGGCCAGCTTCTGCGACAGCACCTGCAGCTCGGAGCTCAGCGCGCGCGCCTGGTTTTCCTGGGCGCTGTAATAGTTGGTCGCGATGAAGTTCGCCGCGAACGCGAGCACGGCCAGTGCCAGGATGATAAGCCAGAAGCGCTGGCTGTAAGTCCCGAGCTTGGTGGTGAAGGAACGTAGTTTATTGGTGCTCATGTGTCGCATATCCCCTGAAGTATTTTGGTGTTACGTCAAGCTGCAGCCTGTCTGAATTCCGGTGTGCGCGTCAACAGATCCATGTCGAAAACGCCCCATGTCTTGCCAAGCGCGCTGTAGGCCTTGCTGACGAAATGGCCGAGCCGGCCTTCGGCGAAGGCCTGCGCTTCATCCACCAGCTGCGCGTCGTTGAAGAAGCGCTGGCCGAACAGTTCATCGACCACCACCGCGACCATGCCGCCGGGCTGCTGCACGACCAGCATGCGCTGGCCGTCGTGCATGAGCGTGCGCTCGCCGAAGATGAACAGTTTGAAGTCGACGATCGGCAGCAGATTGCCGCGCGAATTGGCGACGCCGAGCAGCCATGGCTCCGAACGCGGTACCGGCGTCATCGGCGGCACGCCGGTGATTTCGATGACCTGTTCGAATGCCGAAACGAGCGGATAGGGGCCGAGCCGGTAGGCGATGGCACGCCAGTGGCCGGGCTCTTCGGAAACCTCCGGGGCCGCAGCGACATGCGCGATCGAACGGCGCTGGTAATCCTGCAGCTTGCCGAAAATGGAGGTCAGTGCCGACATGGGATCAGGCCTTGAGCTGGGGGACGAACTGGCGGATGGCGGACAGCAGCTCATCGCGGGTGAACGGTTTGGTCAGGTATTGTTCGGCACCGACCACGCGGCCGCGCGCCTTGTCGAACAGGCCGTCCTTGGAGGACAGCATGATGACCGGGGTGTTCTTGAACTGCTGGTTGTTCTTGATCAGGGCACAGGTCTGGTAACCGTCCAGGCGGGGCATCATGATGTCGACGAAAATGATGTGCGGCTGCTGGTCGGCGATCATGGCCAGGGCCTCGAAGCCGTCGACGGCCGTCTCCACGGAGCAGCCTTCCTTGACCAGCAGTGTCTCGGCCGTGCGGCGGATGGTCTTGGAGTCATCCACCACCATCACTCTCAGGCCATTGAGTTGTGCATTGTCCATCAAACTCCCCGAAATCATTCTCTTATGCGCCGGACCGACTGAACCGCGCTACTCTGCCATAATAATAGGCGAATTCCGATTTAGCCAAGCTTTTTCAGCCTTTCAATCTAACACAGTCCCCGAATTCCGAGAGCGAGACCCCGCATGCACAAAGCCGTTGCCGTGGTGATGGATCCGATCGAAGGCATCCACACTGAAAAAGACACCAGTTTCGCCCTGATGCTGGAAGCCCAACGCCGTGGCTACCGCGTGTTGTATGTCCAGCCCGGCAGCTTGGCCATCCGCGACGGCAAAGCCATCGCCACCATGGCTGAAGTCCAACTCAAAGACGATAAATATCAATATTTTACGAAAGGCGACTGGCAGACCTCGGCACTGAGCACGGTTCAGGCGGTGCTGATGCGCAAGGATCCGCCGGTGACCGACCAGTTCATCCATGACACCCAGATCCTCAGCATGGCCGAAACTGAGGGGGTGTTGGTGGTGAACCGACCCCAGGGCCTGCGCGACCTCAATGAGAAATTGGCGGCCCTGTTGTTTCCGCAGTGCTGTCCGCCGACCTTGGTCAGCCGCAGCATGGCCGAGCTCAAGGCCTTCATCGGAGAACACGGGGATGTCGTGGCCAAGCCGCTCGATGGCATGGGTGGCAAGTCGATTTTCCGCATCCGTCAGGGCGACAGCAACCTGAATGTCATTCTGGAAACCTTGACCGCCGGCGGAGCACTGACCATGCTCCAGCGCTACCTGCCCGAAATCCGGGACGGTGATAAACGCATCCTGCTGGTGGATGGCGAGCCGGTACCCTATTGCTTGGCGCGCATTCCGCAAGGGGACGAATTCCGCGGCAACCTGGCCGCAGGCGGCAAAGGCGAAGGCCGGCCGTTGAGCGAGCGCGACTTCTGGATCGCCGGTCAACTGGGTCCGTGGCTGCGGGAACAGGGCATGCTTTTCGTTGGACTGGATGTCATCGGCGACTACCTGACCGAAGTCAATGTAACCAGCCCCACCTGCGTCCGGGAACTGGACAAGCAGTTCGGTCTGAATATCGCCGGTCTGCTGTTCGATGCCATTGAAGCGCGTCTGGACAAGGCATGACCCGCAAAGTCGGACCCAGAGACCGCTTGACCGGCACCTTCCTGCTGTCCCTGATCGGATATGGCGTGGTGGTGCTGGGCGTCGGTTTCACTTTGAACAAAGCCGCACCGGTGAGTCCGACTTTGGATGTCATTCTCAGCCCGACCGCCAGTCCGGCGCCGCCCGACCAGGCGGATTTTCTGGCGCAGGCCAATAACCAAGGCGGCGGCGACAGCGATGTGCCGCAACGCCCCAAAGACGACCAGCTGTCGCAATTGCCGCAGACCGATCCCGGCGATGCCCCGGTGGCTTTGCAGGCCCAACAGACCCCGCCGGAACCGGAGGCCATCCAACGCGTGCTGACCAGCCAAAGCCCGAGCACGCAGACCCGTCCGCGCGCGCAGGAACAGAAACCGAACAGCACCGAGCCGTTGCCGCCCGGTCAGGAGCTGGTCGAGCAGAGTCTGGCATTGGCCAAGCTGGCCAATGAATACAGTCAGAAACAAACGCTGCAGGCCCGCCGCAGCAAACATAAGTACATCACCGCCAGCACCCGTGAATATGCCTATGCGCAGTACATGAACGACTGGGTGCGCCGGGTCGAGCGCATCGGCAATGCCAATTATCCGCAGCAGGCCCTGATCAACCGGCTTAGCGGCCAACTCATCCTGACCGTCGCCATCCGCCGCGATGGCCGCATCGAGGGCATCACCGTGGTCAAATCCAGCGGCAACAAAGTCCTCGACAAAGCAGCCGTGGATATCGTGAGGTTGTCCGAACCGTTCGCGGCCCTGCCGGAAACCGCGGAAAACCCCAACGTGCTCTACATCACCCGCACCTGGCAGTTCATTGCCGGACAGACCAGCCTCAACTAGCCCGCACCGCCGTCACCGCCGCGCGCAGCTGCCCGCCCGTCACCGGCTTGCGCAGGAATCCGTTCATGCCCGCCTCAAGGCACTGTTGCTCCGCATCGGACTGCGTCCGCGCGGTCAGCGCGACAATCGGTGTGGCCAGTCCCTGCTGCCGCCAAAGCCGGGTCAACTCCAAGCCATCCATGCCCGGCAGGTCGATGTCGCAGAACACGATGTCGAAGGCTTCCTGTGTGGTCCGGGCCATTGCCTCAAGCGCATTGCGCGTCGCGGTCACGGCATGGCCGTCCGCCGAAAGCAACTGACTGACCACCTCGATGATGGTGTCGTCATCCTCGACCATGAGGATGCGCAAACGGCCGAAAACGGCCGGCTGCGGCGGCACTGCCAGTGCAGGCGACGCCGGAACCGGTGCCGATGAAAGCGGCAGGGTGAGCGTAAACACCGAGCCTTTGCCGGGCTCGCTGCCGAGCTGAATGTCTCCGCCCATCAGGAAGGCCAATTCCTTGCTGATCGCCAAACCCAATCCGCTGCCGCCGAACTGCTGGGCGGTACGCACGCCATCGGCCTGCACGAACCTCTGGAACAGACGGCTTTGCTGTTCGGCGGTCATGCCCGGGCCGGTATCCATGACCACGAACTGGACCCCTTTCGGCCAGAACGGCTGGACTTTCAAGGTGACGCCGCCCTGCGCGGTGAACTTGACGGCATTGTTGCCGAGATTCAGAAGGATCTGGCGGATACGTCCGATGTCGCCGAGATACCCGGGCGGCACTTCCGGATCGATCTGAACCCTGAAGTAAAGTCCTTTCTGTAGCGCCATCGGCTCCAGCAAGGCCTGCACATCGGTCAATAACCCGTGGATGGAAAACGCCTGATGGTCGAGCTCGAGTTGGCCCGCTTCGATCTTGGACAGATCGAGGGCATCGTGCATGAGCCGCAGCAGATGTTCGCCGGCTTTTTTGATGGCGGTCACCTGGGTGCGCGGCTTCTCGGGCAGGTCCCCGGCAAGCAGCAGTTCGGTCATGCCCAGCACGCCGGTCATCGGCGTGCGTATTTCATGGCCGAGGTTGGCGAGAAAACGGGATTTGGCTTCCGAACCCTGAACCAGCAACTGCTGTTGCTGCGCTTCCAATTGCCGCGCATAACGCTTCTTCAATCGACTGCGGAAGCCCATGACTACGATCGCAACCAGTGCCAAAAAAGCCGCCAAGAACAATGCATACGCCCAGAGGCTGCGCCACCACGGCGGCAACACCTCCAGCGCCAGCACCACCGGCTCCGACCAGAGACCGTCGACGCCGGCGGCAACCAGTTCGAGCCGGTAGGATCCCGGTGGCAATGTCGAAAACAGCCGTTGGCCATTACTGCCCATTTCCACCCAATCGGGATCGTAACCGGACAGACGGGACCGGAAACGGTGACTGGCGGCATCATCGAAGGTCAGCAGCAGGGCATCGACGCTGAAGTCGCGGTCATCCGGTTCCAGCACAATCGGTTTACGGTAGTCGAGCATGCGCACATCCTCACCGCGCCGGACGCTGGCCTGCTCGATGACCAATTGCGGTTTTTGGCTCGTCGCCAGCATGCGCTCCGGCGAAAAAGCCACCGGACCCAGCGTGCCCAGGGCGAGGCCTTGGCCGTCATCGGTGATGAGCGGCGGCCGCTTCAGAAACTCCTGGCTCGGCAAACCGTCCTTGATGCCGTAAACCCGGACCCGGTTCTGGATCGGATCAAACCGCATCAAGCCGCGCAGGGAGGTCATCCACAGCGCCCCGCTGCGATCGGCGCGGATGCCGAGCACATCGACCGCCGGCAGTCCCTCGTCGCCGGCGATGCTGCGGATCCGCTCCAGCTTGCCGCCCTGCCAGCGATAGGCTTCCAGCAGCCCGAGCCGTCCGAGCCAAAGGGTCTGCGGCGGCATCATCAGGGCACTGAAAACCCGTTGCTCCGGCGCTCCGGCGACCTTGATGAATCGTCCGGTGTCTGCGCTCCAGCGCAACAAACCTTCCCCGCCGGCCACCCAGAGCGCGCCGTCCGGTCCGACGAACAGCTGGTTCGGATCGGGAAACCGCAAACCGTGCCCGCTATCCGGCGTGATTTCATGGACGATGCGGCCATTGCCGGCGTCGCGCGCCTGCAAACCGCCGCCATACGCGTTGATCCATATCAGTCCGTCGGGCGTTTGCTGGATGTGTTTGATGGGACCGATCGGCAGCGGATCGATGGCCGAATCCTGGCGCCAGATGCGAAGCTGCCCGAGGGCGGGATCGAAACGCAGCAATTCCGCATCGCCGTCGCGCACCGCACCGGCCCAGACAACCCCTTTTGCGTCCTGATGGATGCCGGTGATCTGATTGATGCCATCGGCCGCCGCCGGCAGTTCCAGATGGGCGATGCGGCCGGTGGCGGGCCAGTAACGGTCGATTTCACCGGAATTGCCGGCCAGCAGCACGCTTCCGTCGCCGCCGAGGTGATAATCCTCGGGCCTGCTGACACGAAGCGGCACCTCATCCTGCGGTCCGGAAATACTTCTGAAATAACGCCAGGAGGAAGGCTGCCGGAGCAAGCCGCTTTCGCCGCCGAACCAGTAACCGCCGGTTTGATCCTGCAGTGCCGTCATGAAGCGTTCGTCGTGACGCATTTTTTCAATGCGCCCGTCGACCAGACGATTCAAGCCGGTGCGCGCGACGAAGTAACGCGAGCCGTCTTTGTCGGCGAGCATCGCCATGATCCGGTTGTCGGTCAGATCGGCGGTCCAGGCCGGCGACTGGATGCTGCCGTCCTTGGCGGCCAGATTCAGGCCGCTGCGCGTACCGAGCCACATGCCATGGTCTTTATCCGGCATGAGCGTGAGCACCACCGGAGACAGCAGACGGCTGTTGTCGAAAGGGATGAATTTTCCCCCGCGCCATTGAACGATGCCACTGGTGGTGGCAATCCAGAGCGTACCGCCGGCATCGAAGGCCAAAGCCAGAACGTTCTCATCGGGCAATCCAGGCTTGCCGGGGGTCGGCAGATAGTGCTGAAGACGCCCGTCGGGCAACAGGCGGAACAATCCGTTTCCGAACGTTCCGAACCAGACCGAACCGTCACCGTTCGATGTAATCGCCCAGACATCCGCGGCGCCCGCCCCTTTGCCGAGCGGCATCGGGCTAAATCCGGTATGGGCAGCATCCATCTGCTGCAGCCCATGTCCTTCGACAGCCAGCCAGATCCGGTTGCCGGAATCGACATGCATGGTCTGTACGTAATTTCCGGGAAGCGAGCGGTTATCGCCGGGCACATGCCGGTAGACCCTGAACTTGCCGCCGTCATAGCGGGCCAGGCCATCCTGCGTGCCGATCCAGATATAGCCCTCGAGATCCTGTGCCAGCGACATCACCTGACGGCTGGGCAATCCGTCGCGCACTTCGAGCGGCAGGAACTGGGACTGGCCGGCGGACACGGCGGCCGCAAGCGCCGCCTGAAGGGCGCACAGAACAATCAAAACCAATGAACGGGGCATCCTGATCTCCCAAACCATATCATCCTCAATGGCATCATAAGTCATTTTCAGGGTCTGGCCGGCGTTGCAGGAGCGGAACAATCATTTGCCGGCGGAATGCGTTGCCCCGGACGGGCTTTGGCCTATGATAGGCGGCATGGACTTCCTGCCCGCGCCATTGTCCCGGACCCTGTTGATGCTGACGCTGTTGCTCGGCACACCGACCGTGTTCGCCGCGGATCGTTACAGCATCGATCCCGTGCATACGCGGGTCGCCTTCCGGGTCATGCATGCCGGGTTCTCGCCCAGCATCGGCACCGTATCACGGCCGACCGGGACCCTGCTCTACGATGAAGCCGATCCGGCCGCCTCGCAGGTCAGCATCGACATCGATCTTGCCACGCTGGATCTGGGCGATGCCGACTGGAACCGGAAGGTCCTCGAGGATTTCCTCGATGCCGGCGATCACCCGCAGGCACGCTTCCGTTCCACGGCGGTCGAAGCGGTGTCCGAGAATCTGCTGCGGGTCACCGGCAATCTGGAAATCGCCGGCGGTTCCGCGCCCATCACCTTTACCGTCGTGCTGAATGCGCACAAACGGCATCCCTTGACCCTGAAAAAAACCCTGGGCATGCAGGCCAGCACCGACTTCAGCCGCAAAGCCCTGGGCATCGATGCCTGGCCGTCCCTGGTCGGCGACCGCGTGCATCTGGATGTGGCCATTGAAGCCACGCTCACCGACCGCAATACCGAGGACACCACACCATGATCCGCAACAACACGCAACGCTGGGGCAGTGTCAGCATCGGATTGCATTGGCTCACCGCGATTTTGATCATCGGGCTTTCGGTGGTCGGCCTAATCATGACCGAACTGCCGAACTCGCCGCTGAAGCTGCAGATTTACGCGCTGCACAAAAGCTTCGGCCTGACCGTGCTGGCGCTGACGCTGCTGAGGCTGGCATGGCGGTTCGCCGCCGGAACCCCGGCCGAGCTTCCGGGATCGCGGCTGCAAACGCTGGCGGCCAAGGCCGTGCACGGACTGATGTATTTCCTGCTGTTGGCCATGCCGCTGAGCGGATGGCTGTTCAATTCGGCCGCCGGCTTCCCGCTGCGTTGGTTCAATCTGGTGCAGCTGCCGAAACTGTTCACCGGCTACAATCCGGCCTTGAAGGATCTCGCGCATGACCTGCACGAGACCGGATTCTACCTGCTGGCGACATTGTTGCTGGTGCATGCCGGCGCCGCCTTGTTCCATCACTACGTCCTCAAAGACGACACCCTCAAACGCATGACCGGGAAAATGCAATGACCTCAACCGCAAAACTGATGGGGCTGCTGCTGTTCGCCGCCGCCCTGCCCGTCTCCGCGCAGGATTGGCAGATGGCGAAAGGCTCCAGCCTGAGCTTCAGCTCCAGCTTCCAGGGCGAAGCCTTCACCGGCAACTTCAGCCGCTTCACGCCCCAGATCCGTTTCGATCCGAAGCGTCTGGCCGAGGCGCGTTTCGATGTGAGCATCGATCTGGCCAGTGCCGATACCCGCAATGGCGAACGCGACGACACCCTGAAAACATCGGATTTTTTCGATGTCCGCAAAACGCCGACCGCCCGATACACCGCCGCCGCCTTCAAGGATCTCGGCAACGGCCGTTATCAGGCCAATGGAACGCTCAGTCTGCGCGGCATCAGCAAACCGGTCGCGCTGGTGTTCAGCTGGAAGCCGGGAGCGAGTGCGATTCTGACCGGTGAAGCCACGGTCAACCGCCTCGACTACAAGGTCGGCTCCGGCGATTGGTCGGATACCGGTATTCTTCCCAATGCGGTGAAGGTCAAAACCGTATTGGTGCTGGTGCCTAAGGCGCCAACCAAGCCCTGAGCGTTTGCACCGAAAACGGCCAGTCCAACTCGCGGCCGCTGGCATCACTCAGAACCGGAACACGGGCGCCGTAGCGGCTTTCAAGCACGGCATCGCCATCGATGAACTGCGGCTCGAAGTCGCGCACGCCGGCGGCATGCAGGATTTCCCAGGCCTCGTCGCACAGGGCGCAATCGTCACGCTGAATTAAAGTGAGCATGCTGGCGGGCTTTTTGGCATCATAGGCACAGGATTTTAGCCCAAGGCGGCACCGCATGGCAGTCAGCACCTTCGATCTGTTCAAAATCGGCATCGGACCGTCGTCTTCGCACACGGTCGGGCCCATGCGCGCGGCGGCGCGTTTCGTCGAGCGCTGGCTGGTCGAAGAAGGACATCTGGCGGCCTGCTGCCGCATCAAGGTGGAACTGTTCGGATCACTGGCCCTGACCGGCAAAGGCCATGGCTCGGACAAGGCGGTCCTGCTCGGGCTTGAAGGCCAGTGGCCGAACCGGATCGATCCCGACGCCATCGAGCCGATGCTGGCGCGCATCCGCAAGGACAAGAATCTGCAGCTCGGCCCGGAGCATCGCATCGCCTTCGACGAAAAAACCGATCTGGTGTTCAACAAACGCCAGAAGCTGCCCTTCCACAGCAACGGCATGCGCTTCACCGCATTCGCGGCCGATGGCGCGCAACTGGCCACCCGCGAATACTACTCGGTCGGCGGCGGCTTCGTGGTCAACCAGGATGAGGCGGCGCAGGACCGCATCACCGCCGACACCACAGTGTTGCCTTACCCGTTCAAGAGCGGCGACGCACTCATCGCCCAGTGCCGCGAACACGGCCTCACCATAGCCGAATTGATGTGGGCCAATGAGCGCGTTTGGCGCAGCGATGCGCAAATCGGCGAAGAATTGGATGCGATCTGGAATGCGATGCAGCATTGCCTCGAGCGCGGCACCCGGATGTCCGGAATCCTTCCCGGCGGCCTGAAGGTCGCGCGACGCGCGCCGAACATGCTGCAGGAACTGCTGGCGCGTCCGGAAGCGGCCATGCGCGATCCCCTGACGGTATTGGACTGGGTCAACCTGTATGCCCTGGCGGTCAACGAGGAAAACGCCGCCGGCGGACGCGTGGTGACCGCGCCGACCAACGGCGCCGCCGGCATCATTCCGGCGGTGCTGCATTATTTCGAACGCTTCTGCCCGAACGCCAGTCCGAAAGGCATCCGCGACTTCCTGCTGACGGCAGCGGCCATCGGCATCCTCTACAAGGAAAACGCATCGATTTCCGGCGCCGAAGTCGGATGCCAGGGCGAAGTCGGCGTGGCCTGCTCGATGGCGGCTGGCGGCCTGACCGCGGCGCTCGGCGGCAGCCTGGGCCAGATCGAAAATGCCGCGGAAATCGGCATGGAGCACAACCTCGGACTGACCTGCGATCCCATCGGCGGTCTGGTGCAGATTCCCTGCATCGAGCGCAATGCCATGGGCGCGGTCAAAGCCATCAATGCCAGCCGCATGGCTTTGCGCGGCGACGGCAAACACCGCGTCTCGCTCGACAAGGTCATCAAGACCATGCGCGATACCGGGCGTGACATGGCCGAGAAGTACAAGGAAACCTCGCGTGGCGGCCTTGCCGTGAATGTGATTGAATGTTGAGGTGATTGGCCTGGGAGAACTTCCCAAAGGAGCCGGGCGGTGAACGAGGTATGGCAAAGCTTGCAGTGGCGGCGCGTGGCGGTCTACATCGCGCTGTACCTTCTGCTCAGCTATCTCGCCATCGCATTCATCAACACCCCGGATCAGGTGACCCAGCTCTGTCCGGCTTCCCGTCTGGCGCTGGCCTTCGTACTGCGTTACGGACTGGTCTGGTGTCTGCCGATGGCGGTGTCCATCGTGCTGGTCCACATCCTGATCAACCCGGTGCCAATGGCCTTTCTGCCCTTTTCCGTCAGTTCCAACATCATCGGCGTATTGATTGCAGTGCTCTACGTCCGGTCCCGTGAGTTCGACCGGATGCTGTCGATCAAGGGCGGCTTCACCATGATCCAGGGCGCGCTGCTGATGTGCCTCATCAGCGGCCTGATCGGTGTCGCAGGCCTGTATCTGAACGGGATGATGGGCAGCAGTTTCTGGCTGGCGCTGCTGAAATGGAGCCTTGGCGACCTGCTGGGCATCATCTGCATTGCGCCGGCAACCCTGCTGGTGATTTCCCCGGTCTCGAAGGACCCCGACTCACCGCCGGCTTCGGGCTACGACGGACCGAACCGGCGCCTGCTGTGGAGTTTCCTGCTGCTGTTGGCGCTGGCATTGATTTTCTTCGGCGGTTACAGCACCAGTCCCTATGTGCTGAGTCTGGCCATGCTGCCCATCGCCCTGGTGGTCTGGAGCGCCATCCGTCTGCCCCCGGTATGGACGACGGTCGGCAATGCGCTGTCGGTGCTGGCGGTAACCGGAATGATCGGTCTGGGTCTGGGCGGATTCAAACCGCCAAGCGACTTCTCGGATACGGTGTTCCTGCTGGTGTTCCTGTGCCTGATGGCGATCTTTCCGCTGATCCTGATGGCCAGCAATCATGAAAGCCGGAAGTCGGCCCAGAAACTGTTCCGGCGCGCGACCACCGATGCCGAAACCGGACTGCCGAACCGGACGGCTTTCGAAGATGCCGCCCGCAGCGCCATCGACGGAATCGGCCCGGTACGGACCCTCGCCTATCTGGATTTCGATCACTTCAAAGTGGTCAACGATACCGCCAGCCACGAAGCCGGTGATGCCCTGATCAAGGGCGTGGCCTCGATGCTGGCGGCCGGACTGTATCCCGATGACCGCGTGTTCCGCATCGGCGGCGATGAATTCGCCATGCTGATGATGTGCGAAGGCCGGGAAGCCGACCTGCGTGCGCAGCGGGTTCTGCGCGCCATTGAAACCTTCCGGACCGGTTGGAAACACCACATCCTGTCCACCACCGCCAGCATCGGTCTAGCCACCCTGCGTCCCGGAAAAAGCGAGTTCGCGCAATTGCTGTCGCAGGCCGATGCCGCCTGCTTCACCGCCAAGGAACAGGGCGGCAACCGCATCTGCGTCGCCGGACAGGACAGCCCGGCTTTGCAGATGCAGACCGATGCCATGGAATGGGCGGTGCGCATCAGGCAGGCATTGGCCCAGAATCATTTCGAACTGGAGTGCCAGGACATCCTGCCGTTGACGGCCAACGGAGATACCGGCCGTTGTTTCGAAGTCTTGCTACGCATGCGCGATCCAGCCAGCGGCCGTCTGCTGCCGCCGGGCCTGTTCATTCCGGCCGCGGAACGTTTCCATCTGGGCACGCGCATCGACCGGCACGTCATCGATCTGCTGCTGACATGGATGGATGCGCATCCCGAACATGCCGAATCGGTAGCGGCCTGCTCCATCAATCTGTCCGCAGCTTCGATGGAGGACGAGTCCTTCGCGCTGTTCATGCGCAACCGTCTCAACAAGTCACGCTTCCCCGCCTACAAGATCATCTTCGAGATCACCGAAACCAGCGCCATGCTCGATCTCTCGCGGGCACAGGCCTTGATTGCGGACCTGCGCCGGATCGGCTGCCGGTTCGCATTGGATGATTTCGGCACCGGCTTCTGCTCCTTCAAATACCTGCAGGACCTCGAAGTCGACATGTTCAAGATCGACGGCGGCTTCGTGCGCGATCTGGAAACCTCGGATCTCTCGAAGGCCGTCATCCATTCCATCACCTACATCGCGCATGTGCTCAACAAGACCACCGTCGCCGAGCATTGCGAGTCGGAGGCGATGATCACCCAGCTGCGCGAACTGGGCGTCGACAAAGTGCAGGGATACGGCATCCACAAACCGCAACCGATCGACGACTACTTCGCACGGACGGCCTGAATGCGGTTGCCGGTGTGCTGTCTGCTCCTGTTGCTCGCCATGACGCCGGCCGGTGCGCATACGCGTCTGGTGGTCAACCGGCAGACCGTCGAGAACGCCGTCAGTGTCGAGACCGAAATGTTCGGACCGGTCCAGGTGCAGCTGCGCCACCGAGGCAGCGGCACGGTGCTGGCCGAGCGCATTCTGGAAGGACCGGGCGTATTCACCCTGTCGGGGCTTCCGCCCGACCGCCTGTCCGATCTCGAATTGCAGGCCGTGCCCGGCCGCCCATCCGTTTCACGGCTGCAGGATTACCGGAAGCCGTTCAGCGACTTCGCCGATTGGCGGATCAGCCAGGGCTTCCATGGCAGTGCAAGTCACAATGACCTGCTCAACGCCTATGCCGTCGATTTCGCGCTGTTGATGGGAACCCCGGTGCGGGCCGCGCGCACCGGCGTGGTGATGGAAGTCATCGACAACCATCCCGACCGGGGCGGACAGCGCCGTTCCGACCTCGACAACGCCAATCTGGTGCGCATCCTGCATGATGACGGCAGCATGGCGGTCTACGGGCACCTGCTGCAGGACAGCGTGACCGTCAAACCGGGGCAGTGGTTGCCGGCCGGCACGGTCATCGGGCAAAGCGGCAACAGCGGCTACTCACACGGTCCGCACCTGCATTTCGCGGTCCAGATCAATACCGGCATGCAGCTGCAGTCGGTCCCGTTCCGCCTGCGCGATGCCGATGGCCGCATCGTGCTGGAACCCTGAACGCCGGCCCGTGCCCGGCCGGGAAGCCCATGGCGCAATGCTATAATTGACCAACGATTTTCCGAACCGACCCGATGACCACCGAACACGCCCTGCAAACGGCCCGGCGCCGCACTTTTGCGATTGTCTCGCACCCCGATGCCGGCAAAACCACGCTGACCGAAAAGCTGCTGCTGTTCGGCGGTGCCATCCAGATGGCCGGCTCGGTCAAGGGCCGCAAGGCCGGGCGTCATGCCACATCGGACTGGATGGCGCTGGAAAAGGAACGCGGCATTTCGGTGACTTCCTCGGTCATGCAGTTCCCGTACGAAGACCGCATCGTCAATCTGCTGGACACCCCCGGCCACGCCGACTTCGGCGAAGACACCTACCGCGTGCTGACCGCGGTCGACTCGGCACTGATGGTGATCGACGTCGCCAAAGGCGTGGAAGAGCGGACCATCAAACTCATGGAAGTCTGCCGGCTGCGCGATACGCCGATCATGACCTTCATCAACAAACTCGACCGCGAGGGCCGTTCGCCGATCGAACTGCTCGACGAAGTCGAATCGGTGCTCGGCATCCAGTGCGCACCGGTGATCTGGCCGATCGGCATGGGCCAGCGCCTGAAGGGCGTGGTGCATCTGCTCAGCGGCGAAGTGCATCTGTTCGAACCCGGCCGAAACTTCACCCGCCAGGATTCCACCATCTTCGCATCGCTCGACGATCCGGCACTGGCCGAACGCATCGGCGCGCCGATGCTGGCGGAGCTGCGCGAGGAGCTGGGGCTGGTGGAAGGCGCCTCGCATCCGTTCAACAAGGCCAGATATCTGGCCGGCCAGCAGACGCCGGTGTTCTTCGGTTCCGCCGTCAACAACTTCGGCGTGCAGCTGCTGCTCGATTTCTTCGTCGAACATGCGCCGGCGCCGAAACCGCGCATGACCACGGCGCGCGAAGTCTCGCCGCAGGAAGAAGCCTTCTCCGGCTTCGTGTTCAAGATCCAGGCCAACATGGATCCGCAGCACCGCGACCGGGTCGCCTTCCTGCGCGTATGTTCGGGACGTTTCGATGCCGGCATGAAGGCCTTCCATGTGCGCAGCGGCAAGGAAACCAAGCTGGCGAACGCACTGACCTTCATGGCCTCCGACCGCGAGCATGTCGAGACCGCCTATCCGGGCGATGTCATCGGACTGCACAACCACGGCACCATCTCCATCGGCGACACCTTCACCGCCGGCGAGGCGATGAGCTTCACCGGCATCCCCAACTTCGCCCCCGAGCTGTTCCGTCGTGCGCGTCTGCGCGATCCGCTGAAACTCAAGCAGCTGCAGAAGGGTCTGGCCCAGCTTTCAGAAGAAGGTGCCACCCAATTCTTCCGCCCGATGATGTCGAATGACCTGATTCTCGGCGCGGTCGGCACCCTGCAGTTCGATGTGGTCGCCTACCGGCTGAAGGACGAATACTCGGTGGATGCCAGTTTCGAACCGATTTCGATCAGCACCGCGCGCTGGGTCCGCTGCAAGGACGCCCGCAAGCTGGAAGAATTCCGCGAGAAAGCCGCGCAGAATCTGGCCATCGACGCCGCCGGCGAACTGGTCTACATCGCGCCGAGCCGGGTCAACCTGCAGCTGACCGAAGAACGCTGGCCGGACATCGAATTCCTGGCCACCCGCGAGCATGCGCACGCCGTCGGCATCGATTGAGCACATGCTCCAATCAAAGCAGGCTAAGATGGGCGATGCACAGCGAACACCACCTCCGCGCCGAGTTCTATAACGCCATCACCCACGGCCTCGGCGCCTTCCTGAGCGTGGTCGGCGGCATCGTGCTGATCACCTTGGCCGTGCTTTACGGCAACGGCTGGCAGATCGCCAGCGCCATCATCTTCAGCCTGTCGCTGGTGGGCCTGTACGGCGCCTCGACCCTGTACCATTCCACCCACGATCCGGTCGCCAAAAAGCGTTACAAAATCCTCGACCACTGCATGATCTATGTGCTGATCGCCGGCAGCTATACGCCGTTCACCCTGATCGCCTTGCGGGACGACGGCGGCTGGTGGCTGTTCGGCATCAGCTGGAGCATCGCGCTGGCCGGCATCATCTTCAAACTGTTCTTCACCGGCCGCTTCGAACTGGTATCGACCCTGATGTATCTGGCCATGGGCTGGATGGTGATGTTCGCGATCGGCCCGATGCTGCGCAATGTCGGCACGCCGGAACTGATCTGGCTGGGCATCGGCGGTCTGTTCTACAGTTTCGGCACCATCTTCTATCTGATGGACCGCATCAGGCACAACCATGCGATCTGGCACGCCTTCGTGCTGGCCGGCAGCGCCAGCCATTTCGCGGCCATCACGCTGCTGGTGGTCTGAGCTTCAGCCGACGATATAACGCTGCAGCTGATCGATTTCATGCGCTTGTTCGGCAATCACGGCACGGACGCAATCGCCGATTGAAACCAAACCGATAACCTTGCCATCTTCCAATACCGGAAGATGCCGTATGCGGCGTTCAGTCATGACTGCCATGCAGTGATTGATGCTGTCACTGGAAGTCACCGTGATTACCGGAGAGCTCATGATATCTGCAACGGCAGTCTGGGCCGAAGACCGCCCCTGCAGGATGACCTTGCGCGCGTAATCCCGCTCGGTGAGGATGCCCAGGAGCTGCTCCTCACGCATGACCAGTACGGACCCAATGTGATGCGTGGCCATCCGTCCGATGGCCTCTAAAACCGAGGCCTCCGGCGTCAAGGCCTGTACGCCTCCGGCTTTTTCCAACAGTATGCGTGCAACGGTCATGACACTCCACTCCCGATATCCGACAAACACAGTGTACTGTCGGAACCCGGAAACGCCAAATCAGCGGCAGCAGCCGTCAAGATAGGACGGACCGCCCAGACGCTGCATCTGACGCTGGATGCCGCGGCTCCGGCGCAGCACATAAGGTCCGGGCTTGGCGACACTGTATTTCTTCGGATTGGGCAGCACCGCCGCCAGACGCGCGGCCTGCGCCGGCGCGAGTTTTTTGGCGGAGATGCCGTAATAACGGCGGGCGGCGGCTTCGGCACCGTAGACCCCATCGCCGAATTCCACCACATTCACATACACCTCGAGGATGCGCCGCTTCGACCAGAAGGTTTCAATGAGCAGGGTGTACCAGGCCTCGAGACCTTTGCGGACATAACTGCGGCCGCTCCACAGAAACAGATTCTTCGCCAACTGCTGGCTGATGGTGCTGCCGCCGCGGATTTTCCGGCCGCGCTGGTTGCCTGCATGGGCCTTCTTCATCGCGGCGATGTCGAAGCCGTGATGCTCCGGAAAGCGCTGGTCTTCGGCCGCCACCACCGCCAAGGGCAGCTGCCGGGAAATGGCGTCATCATCGCGCCAGCGGTAATCCAGACGATAGCGCCAATCGCCGTCCAGCCAGGCGTCCAGCATCCGGCCGGCCATGAAACTGCTGCCGACGGGATCGACCCATTTCAGCACCAGCACCTGCGCCGTCGTCAACAGAACGAATGCCAAAGGCAGGCCGATCAGCAGCCGTTTCAGGCGATTTCTGAATGCACCGCGTCTGGCCAAACAACAACTCCGAGGATTGCGCGTAAAATGACATCCAGTGTAACCAAATCCAGACGCCGTGAGGACACATGCCGATCAAACGCGATACCCTGACCCGCTTCCTGCTCGAAGGCGCCCACGTGCGCGGAGCCTTGGTGCGGCTGGGCGATACCTGGCATGACATCGCGTCGCGCACCGCCTATCCGCCGGCCGTGGCCGATCAGCTCGCGCAATGCACCGCCGCTTCCGCGTTGTTCACCGCCTCCCTGAAAATCGACGGCCGTCTGTCGATCCAGCTGCGCGGCGATGCCAGCGTCCGCCGTCTGTTCGCCGAATGCACCACGCAGGGCACCCTGCGCGCCATCGCGCATTTCGATGAACCGGTGCCGGAAACGCTGCAGCCGTCCGACTACGGCGAAAAGGCCATGCTGGCCATCACCATCGAAAACGAAGCGGTCAAGAGCCGCGAGCCGCAACGCTACCAGGGCATGGTCGGGTTGCAGGCCGATAGTCTGGGCGAAGCCTTCGAGGAATACTTCCGGCAATCCGAACAGCTGCCCACCCGCATTCTGCTGTTCAGCCGCGACGACCAGGCCGCCGGCATCCTCATCCAGCAGCTGCCGGAGCAGCATTGCGATCCGGAAGACTGGTCGCGGGCGCAGATGCTGTTCGATACCCTGCGCGCCGAGGAACTGTTCGATCTCGCCCCTGAAGACATCCTCTACCGCCTGTTCCACGAGGAATCGGTGCGGGTGCTGGAAACCAAACCGCTGGCCTTTGCCTGCTCCTGCAGCCGTGAGCGTGTGGAAAACGCGCTGATCAGTCTCGGCCGGTCGGAAATCGAAGAAACCCTGGCCGACACCGGCGACATCAGCGTGCATTGCGATTTCTGCGGACAGGCCTATCGGTTCACCGCCGAGGAAGGCCTGGCGCTGTTCTGGCCCAAAACCGCCACGCCGGCCAGCGACCGTCTGCACTGAGCCGAACCGGCCTATCCGGCGAAACTTCCGCCGGCTTTTGCCGTCCAAGGCCAAGGAGACTACAATGGCCCTGATGAAACGCACCCCGCTCGCCCTGTTGACCGCTTCGCTGTTGTTCGGCACGGCGGCGCTTGGCCAGGAATCGACCCGGCAGCTGTTGAAAGCCAACACCACGCCGACCGTCATTCCGGTCTGGAACGTGCACAGCGGCCAGATCGAAGGCTTGCTGGTGCTGGAGGATGACCCGCAGAAGAAGAACCGGGCCTCGGTGCGTTCACCGCGCACGGGCAACGCCTTGGGCACGCTTGTGGGCATCGATGGCATCAATTTCGACAACGGCATGGCCATCTTCTGTGCCGGGCAGAGCAGCAGCTTCGGCCAATTGAGTCTGCTGGATTCCTGCGCGATCGGCAAAAAATCGGCACGCTACCCGGCCATCAACAGTCCGGGCCTGGAAACCAAGGCGATGCTGCAGCGCAAGAGCAACGGCGGCGATCTGGGCTTGCCCAGTCTGTCCTCGACCCAGCGGCGCTTCATGACCACCGAATTCGATACGCCCGCCACCGGCGGCAAATCCCTGAATCTTTCGCCGGCCAAAACCAGCACAGGCTGGGTTTCGATCAACGGCGAACTGACCCGCGCCAAACTGATTCCGGCCTCGCAGTTTCCCAATGGCGTACCCACCGAATGGGACCGCAAGACCTTCGAAATTCCGGAACGGCAGAAGTCGCTGTCGGGCGAAGTGGTCGGCAACGTGGTGCAGATCCCCGGCCAGGACAACCTGCAGTCCATCGGTGCCGGCGTCAGCTGGAAAACACCGTGGAAGGGCAAAGTGTCGGTGGGTGCCGAAGGCCTGCTGAGCCAGGGCCGCAACTCCCTGAACATGGACAATACCGCCAGCGCCCCGATAACCGACCAACGCATCGATGGCGTACGGCC